>NZ_JBITIH010000003.1:190106-359766 GCF_044458865.1 Micromonospora sp. NPDC050417 | reverse complement strand
CTCATCGAGTCGGTGAACGACACGTTGAAAGGCCAACTCGACCTCGAACTACACGGCGGCCGGAGCATCGAAGGCGTAGCCGCCAGGGTCGCGCAGCGACTCCTCGCGATGACCGCCGCCATCTGGCACAACCGGACCACCGGCCAACCCGTGACCAGGTCCCTGATCGCCTACGACCACTGACCAGAGATAGGACTTACTCGTCTAGAACAAGCCCCGGCGTCGGCTTCCAGACTTAAACCGTGGGCTGTGGGTGCCTGTATTGTCACTGCCTGCGCCGGAATGCCCGCCGCGATGATTGTCGCCTTGGCGTCGCATGCATCGTCTGGGGTGGCGGGCGTGACCGCCCTTGCGTCCATAAGCGTCGCTGCTTTCGGGGCAGCCCTCAGCCTGGGACGGCCGTAACTTTCTACCGTTCGAAAACGCGGCCACGGGCGTTGAACTGCTATTTGTCCGCCGTGGGATCGATGAACGGCGTCATGATGCCGGTCATGATCCTGTCGTTCGGCTACCTGTTTCTTCGCCAGGCACTGCAGTTGATCATCCTGTTCGGCCGTGAGCACGCCGGACCTGGACCAGGCGTTTGTCCAGGGCGGCGGCGCGGCGGCCGGCGGGGGTCTTGGGCGCGCCCTCGACGATCCGGTAGCCGGAGGTGAGCTGGTTCCGCTCCACGGTGAGGGCCCCTTGGTCGAGGTCCGGTTCACCGGAGTCCGCGCATCTCCCCCGGCTGGAGTGAGGAACTGCGCGACCGCAAGGAGCCCTTCGACGGGCGTGACGACCTGCGCGCCTGGCTCGCGGACCGGGCTTTGCCCCACAGGGGTCGATGCCGGCGCCGTCCTCGCCCTCGCCGACTTGGACGACCTGCACACCACGATCGAGCGGCTGGGTGTCTCCCTGGCGGCGGTGAACGCCGGCTTCCGTACTCTGGGCCTGCCGCCGTTACACCACCGCGACGGGCACGTCCGGCAGTTCGCGGCCCACCTTCAGCAGCATCGCGCCGAGATCCAGGACCGCCTCCGCGACCGGTTCGTCGCCGTTGTTCGGCGTGGCGAGCCGCTGACCGAATACCTGCGGCTGCGCGATCTGCCCGGCCTCGACCCAGACCCGGACTGGCTGGACCGCCACTGGGATCTTCCCGAGCCCGTACTCAACAAGCGGATCGGGGATTGGCTCAATGCCGTCTGCCCGGCGGCCTCACCGATTGGACCCGCATCGACCGCGCTGCTGCCCCAGTGAAAGATCTGAGAGAAGGCGGCCATCGTACCGCCGTACGCGCCGCAACGGCCGCCCGAATCGCCGTAGAGGCGTGGCTGCACCGCTTTACCGGCACCAGCACCCGCCGCCCCGGCCAACCCGACGCTGTCGCCGCAGCCGGAGGTGACCGCGAGGGTCGGCCTCGCCGGCGAACTGCTGGTCGGCGAGTGGGTCCACCACCAATTCGGCTACCCACCCGAGACCACGTGGCGATCCGCCTACCGCCGCACACGCTTCCCGGAAGACGGCGACGACCGCCTCGGCTACGACTTCCTGGTCACCACACCGGACAAGCGCCTGCTTATCGAGGTCAAGGCGACGACAGACGCCGTACCCGAAATCGCCCTCGGCGAGTCGGAGGTCCGCCGCGCCCAGGCCCTCGCCGAGGACGAGGAGTACCTGATCGCATTCGTCGTCCACGCCCACGCCCTCGACCCAGCCCGGCGCCGCCTGCACATCCTTCCGAATCCGCTAGCAGCGGGCGGCTTCGAGTACTACCGAGTAGCCGGCTCCAGCATGCGAATACAGTTCCAGCTCACCGCCGGATGACCCATTGACCTTCTGGTACAAGATCAGGCGGTCGTGGTGATCAGGCCAGGTCAGTCGCGCCGGGGGAACCGTGACGTGGCAGCCGAGTTAGTGAAGCTGGCCGATCAGCTTGTACATTCGAGCTCCCTTCGACCATCGAGATCACTTCGGTAGCTGAAAAGTAGGTGGCGAGAGCACGTGCCGTAGCGTCGATGATCGTCGGAACTTCGATTCGGGCGATCATGAGAAGGGTGTCGCCGCAATCTCTGCACGATCTCCGCGACAGCTCTTGCGCAACTAAACGACGGACGCAGTGTGCGGGCCACAAAAATGTCGGGGGTGGAGTGTCTACTGATGCTGCTCCCAGCCGGGAGCACCGATCAAACTCTTACTGCGAGGAACGGCTCCCATGGACGTCCAAGATCAGGCGCCAGTCCCTGACCTACGACATGAAAGGGCGCGGACACCGGACGACGACTACCTGACGGTCATGATGTTGTCCGCCGGCCTGGCCAGCATCATCCAGAGAAGGAGATCGGCAGCAGGAGGATCGGCGAAGGAGACCGGCCTGTTGCCGGCCCCATGGCGGGTGGGGTTCTCACGCCTGTGGTGGCGTTATACCGACCAGGACCTCGATCCGCTCGACAGCGACCTCACGCTGTTGGAGCTGTGTACACAGCCGCTGGCGGCGTGGCCTGTGCGGCTCGACTTGTCGATCACTGACCTTCAGAACAGCCTGCTGGTCGACGGTGATCTGACCGAGTTCGCGGTACAGGGTTCTCGGCTTGCCCGGCACGACGTAGAGGCCGAGTGGATCGAGAACCAGGTGCACGCGGCGCTGCGGGACGCCGCGTCGGCGAACGGCTCCTCGGACGAGGAGATCGAGCATGCATACGCGGCGCTGCGCCGCTATCTGATCGACCACGCTGTGGTCGCTGACCGGGAGGTTCGCAACCTTGAGCGGCGCTTCCCGGAGAAAGACACCAACGCCCAGACGTACGTCCTTCGCCTAATCAATCTTGCCTACCACGCGCGGCCGGCCCGGGAGCCGCAGGAGTACCTGCTGTGCCCTCAGTGCGGGAATGTGCGCTCTGACACCCTAGCCAGCTGCGCGACCGCGGGGTGCCCCAGCGGTACGCCACAACCGTGGACGGCCAAGCCCCTAGCGGTGATCTACGAGCAGCACCGTGCGACACGCAAGTACATCCACGACCCGGGCCTGGTCGAGGCGCGGATCATCGACGCGCTGTCGGTCGACTCGCTGGCGTGGATGGTCAGGGTCACACCGTACCCCCGAGTCGACGCACTGGACGTGCTGATCGAGTTCCTGCTACCGGGCGCCAACGGCGTGCCGCAGGTCGTCGAGACCTGGGGTGTGGACGCAAAGGACCAGGTCAGCGCGCGGCTGCTGGGTCGGGGCTTCACCTGGCCGCAGACACCAGCATGCGACCGGCGGTACCTGGCGCTTCCAGCTCACCGGGCGGTGCAGCCGGGCTACATCAGCGACCTGGAGGCCGAACTCGACGGGCGGGTCGCGGGCGTGCACGCGATCGACGAGAACCAGCTGGTGGCTCGGGTCAAGGAGCGGGTGAAGGAGTTGGCCGCGTGAGAGAGACCTCGTCGTGGCGCGACAGCTTGATGAAGCAGATGCGCCGGGAGCAGTTCCCGGAAGCGGTGATGGCTCGTGACTCGTTCTGCCGGGTCGAGCTGGGGCTGCACTTCCTGACGAAGCACTTCCCGGGCGAGCCGGTGGGGGCACTGCAGCCGCTGCTGTCTGGGTACGTCGACCTGCCGCCCGAGCTGGTGGCGGCCTGCCGGCGGGTGCGACACCGCATGGGTGACGTGGCCCGGCGCGGCTACTGGCGCAGGCTGCTCAACCACTACCTGCGGGTGCCGCAGGAATGGCGGCGCTTCGCCCGCACGGACGCCGCGGACGGGCAGGTCAACGACAACACGGTGTTCACCGTCGCGGGCTCGGCGCTGTGCCAGGACCGCGTGGCGACGTACGACGCGGCGCTGGCTGACCCGCTGCAGTACACGCTGACCCCGCCACGGCCGCCGGCGCCGGCCGGGCGGCGGTACGAGTTCCGCGTCGGAGACGGCGTCGAGGTGGTGCACCTGCCGTCGACGCTGCCGCCGGCCCCGCCCGTCGCGCGGCTTCCCCTCGTGCCCCGCCGCTCCCGGGAGCGCTGGACGGTGTCGTTCGAGAAGGAACTGCTGGAGACGGCTAAGGAGATCGACCGAAGGCTCGTCGGCAAGCCCCACATCACGAACCGGAACTGGCACAAGCGCCTGACGGAGAACATGCGCTTCAGCTCCGTCGACCGCAACGGTCCCGGCCTGGTCGACAGGCCCAAGACTTTCGTCCTCGACGGCGTGTCTCACATCGTCGGGCTCATGAACTCGGGAAAGACCACCCTCACCGACGTGTTGGCGGTCAACCGGGTACTGGAGCACGGCAACCGGGTCGGCATGGTCCTAGGCTCGGTCGGTGACGTCTACGCCAAGGTGTCGTTCCTCCGGTCGATCGGCATCGACGCCGTGCCCCTGATCGGGCGCAGCAACCGAGCCGAGCACGCCGCACGGTACTGGCGTAGCGCGATCGAGGAATCTCCCGTCCTCGTGCCCGACGACGACAACCCTGCCGACCCGGCTGCCGCCTACGCGAACGCCTCCTGCCTGCTGGAACCCTTCCGGCGCTCGGCCAACCCCGACTGGAAGCCGCTGGAGCCAAACGAGTTCCCGTGCCACGGCAAGCTCCGCGACGCCGAGGCAGGCGAACCGGCCACCTACGACTGCCCGCTGCTGTCGATCTGCCCGGCGCAGAAGGCTCACCGCGAGATCGCCAACGCGCAGGTCTGGGTCACCACCGCGCAGTGCCTCGTCGCCAGCCGCGCGGAACCGGCTGACGCGTCCATGCGCTGGTTCGAGGCCTTCCAGCCGCACACCGACCTGCTCGTCATCGACGAGGCGGACGCGGTCCAACAGGTGCTGGACTCCCGGTTCGTGCAGACCGAGCCCTTGGTGGCCGCGGGCAAGGGCTGGACGCACCGGATGGTCCAGTACACCAATGCCGCCTTGGACAACCAGAGCATGGCGCCGGCGGCCGATGACGAGGTCGACCGCTGGCACACGCAGCTACAGATCCACCAGAACGCGGTCTTCGTCCTGAACCGGCTGGCCCTATCGCCGCCTGGACAGCGGCTGAAGGAGTTGCTCGGCGACGCGCCGTTCACAGCGCACTCGCTGTTGCGCCGCGTCGCCCGGACCCTGTTCGGGCTGCCCTCGCGCGGCGAGGGGGACAAGCGCGTCGAGGACCTCGCCGACGACTTCTACCGCCACGAGCTGCAGGAATTCGCGGAGAGCCCCCTGAGCGAACAGCCGCACAGCCTCGACGAGGTCGTCGCCCAGGTGACCCGCCAGCCACGGACAGAGGCCGCGGTAGCGCTGGCCATCGACGACTGGCTCGACCGGTGGCTGGAACCAAACATCAAGGCAGAGCACGTGTGCCGCGAATGGTTCGACCAGCGTCGCGGCCTGCTGCGCTTAGTCGTCGAGGCAGCCATCTGCGCCGGCCGCATCACCACGACGTTCTTCACAATGACGACGATGTACCCATCGGTGCGGGAGCACCTGCAACTGCCCGACGAAGAGACCTTCTGGGCCGACCAGCCGCCGCGCGATTACCGGCCGATCGTCCCAGAGGCTCCGATGGGCAACATCCTCGCCCTGCGGTGGGCCGACAGCCGCAACGGCGGAGCGTCGCTGCAACTGCTGTGGGTCCACGGTGTCGGCCGGTGGCTGCTGCACCACGCGCACGACCTCCTCGCCTGCGAAGGCGTGCAGGGTCCCCACGTGGTGCTCACCTCCGCCACCAGCTGGGCGCCCGGATCGTCGTTCTACCACATCCCCATCGAGCCCACCGCCGTGCTGCGTCCACCCTCCGAGGACGAGACCGCCCTGCGAAAGTCACACATGGCAGTCAAGGCGCAGAGGACCGGCGCCGATCCGATCTTCGTGTCGGGCAAGACCGGCAGCCGGCGCCACGACGCCCTGCGGCTGTTGGTCACCGCGCTGTGCCAGCCCGTCGACGGCCGGCCGCGCAGCGTTGTCGACGAGCTGCGGGCGAAGCTGCCCGAAGACCGGCGCAAGATCCTGTTCGTGGTCCTGTCCGGCGATGAGGCGCGTACCGTCGGCGACCACATCAACGCCCGAGTGCCCCAGTTGAGCGCGCGGATCGTCGTACCCGACGCCGCCGACCCCGGCGTCGGCGGGATCCAACGCCGTCTCGTCGGGCGCTTCGGCACGGGCGAGGAGGACATCCTCGTCGCCGCCGAGATGTCGATCCAGCGCGGCTACAACATCCTCAACGCCAACGACACCGCCGCCCTCGGCGCCGTCATCTACCTGACCCGCTCCCACCCGCCGCCCTTCGACCTGGCCTTCCCCCTGTCACTGGTGAGCCAACTGGCCATGGACCACCTCCAACGGCCGCCCGCCGCCGCCCCCGGCGAAGTCGGCAGCCTCGTGAAGCAACTCCGCTCCACCGCCCGCAAGGTCTGGTTCGACGCCATCGGCCGCCCGATCCAGTTCCGCGCCCTCGACCCCCAGGACCGGCGCGTCTTCGTCGCCAACAACCTCGTCCCCATGAGCCAGACCATCGGACGCAGCATCCGGGGCAACCAGCCGACCACCGTGCTGCTGTGCGACGCGGCCTTCGCCGAACGACTCGCCGACCCCGATGAGAAAACCGCGGACACGGCGCGTACCAGCATCGTCGTGGCCACCGACCAGTACCTTGGACAACTACTGGCCACGCCCGCCGAAGGCGCAAGCCAGCACCGCCTACGAGAGCACGCCGTCAACACCGCCGTGTGGGGCCTGATGGGCCACCTGGTCCGCACCAACGACCCCCTGGGATCGAGGAGGACCCCCCGGTGACCGACACCGAGACCAGCGAGAACACGGCCAAACCGCCCCGCAGGACGACCGGCGACCACCTGCGCCTGCTCGCGTTCGACATCGAGCCAGGCACCCGCTGGGACGTAGAGTGCGACGTCGCAGCGATGCCCGCCACCTGGTTCACCGAACTCGACAAGCAATGGCGCACCCGGCCGTTCGGCCGCCCCGGGCACTCGCTGCCCACCAGCAGCCTCAAAGAGCTCCTCTGCGGCATCGACCCGGCGATCATGTACGTCAACTGGGACCTGAGGTCGGACGACTTCATCGTCGCGTTCCCCGGCATCGACACGTACGTGGTCACCGACGCGATCGCCAGCTGGGCCACCACCGAGATCACGGACCAGGTTGACTGGTACCAGATGCTCAAACCAGCCGACCTCGTCTTCGAACGCCGCTGCTTCAATCTCCTCGAATTCGCCGTCCGCGCCAACGGCACCGCCGCGGTGGCTCCGCACGTCTACCAGATGCTGCCCTCGTTCCTCGCCAAAGAGGTCGTCGACAAGAAACTCGACCTGCTCGGCAAGGCCCGGCGCGACTTCATCCTCGGGCCACCCAGAAGCGACGGCCGGCGCAGCGCCGTCCTCTGGCCGCCCCAGCGAACCGACGACGACCGCGCCGGCCCCGGACTCGTCACCGCCAAGATCGACTTCCACGTGGAGACGGCACCCAACCTGCCCGTACCGCGCATCCACGCCGACGTCAGCATCAGCCGCTTCCCCCTCATGCCCGTGGCCTACGTGCCGTCGCGTGGCAAAGGCCCCACCTCAGCCACCATCTGGCTCCACGGACCACAAGGCTTCCTCGGCCGCGACGACGAACCCCACACCCTGCTGGCCGCGCCGGCACGCCAGATGCGGATCCCCGGCGGCGGCTGGCAGTGGCAGTGGAGCCCCGGCCTGGCCCGCGCCCTCGCGAAGCTCACCCAGCTGTCGTTCCCCGACCCGCACAAGACCCTCGCCGACCCGGCAGCAGCCGCCGACCTGCTCGACGAACGGGCCATCCGCGCCTACGTGCTGTACAGCGAAGGCACCAAGAGTCAAACTGCGGACGCCGACGCCGCACCCAGCGTGGACGCCGACGGCAAGGAAACCAGACGAGCCAAGACACTTGTTCACGCCGCCAACACCGGCCTGGTGCCAGGAGACCACGTCGACGTCCACTACAGGCTGCGTGACCTCCTCGCCACCCGCGGGATCCGGCCGCTGCCCGACCTCGAGCGTGTCGGCTCCCGTGCCACCCGCAAGATCAAGGCCGCGTTCGACCCGAACGCCACGTACACCGTCGAGCTGTGGATGCAGAGCGACATCACTCGCGAGGCCGTACTTGCGACCCTGGAGCACCACTTCGGCCTCGCACGCGAGCCTGACCCGGCCGACATCAGCGTGGTCCGCTTCCACGGCGACCTCAACATCGCCGTCCGCCTGCGCAACGGTGCCGAGGTCGGCGTCGGCGTCCAACCCGACCCGGACAAGAAGAAGACCGACGACGCCATGCTCCAGCTGCACACCAACCGGCTTGCAAGGGAGGCCCTCGGCGGGAGCACCGAACGCCTGGGGGCCATCGTCGAACTGCAGGACGCTGCCTTCTTCCAACGAGCCAGGCTCATCGACCCGAAGCCCGGCCTGAAAAAGGCCTTCGCCCGCACCAACCGGCGCCTGCAGTGCCTGAGGCCAGCCCAGCTGTTCACCGAGCCGAAGACCTGGCCCGAGAACGCCAAACGGAAGAAGCCCGAGCCCTACCCCGGCACACGGTTCGGTGCCGGCACCATCCTGCGCGTGGCGTCCGCGATCAACGACTGCCTGCGCCAGCTCGGCCGTTTCGGTCCCTACCAGATGCCCGTCGGACTGCCCGACATCGAGCAGGTCGGGATCTGGTTACACCACGACGGTCCCACCTGCATCCCGATTGTCATCCGCCAACAACCCGACGGCACCGCAACCGCCTACCTCCCCGGCGCGGACGGCAGCCCCTCTCACACGGTCCCCTACGCCGACCTACCCGCCCTCCTCGCCGACGGCAAAGGACGCATCGGCCCCGGCCGACAACAGAAGCAGATCCTCGCCGGCTTCCTCGTCAACGTCCTCGGCATCGGCGGCGCCGCCGATTCGGCAACCCACGACCGCATCATCATGGTCCGAGCCGCCGGATTCCGGAACTGGGGCTGGGACTGGATGCAGGACAAGCACCTGCGCCCCGACCAGCTGATCCTGCCCGGCGTCGACATCGAAGACGCTGCCGATCTGCCCGAGACCATCAACCCGGACAAGACACCGGGCCTGCGCATCATCCGCGTCCGAGACCGCTCCAGCACCATGGAAGTCCCCCGCGGCTTCGCCAACGACCTCGACAAGCACCACCCCAGGGTCAGCGGACTGTTCCGCGCCAGCGAACGCGTCTACTACTCCGTCAACCCCAAGTCCGACCAAATGCAAACTCCGCACGGCCGCACGAAGCTCGACCCCGACATCCACACAAACTTCTCCGTGCAGGCGTCCAACCCAGTGCCCCTGGAGATCTGCGTCGCCCACCAACAGCCCAACGACGATCCGGCAGCCCTCGCCACTCTGGTGTCACTGCTGCGTAGATCACATGCCCACACCGAGCAGGCCACCAAATATCCGAGCGTTCTACACCTCTGCTCGCTAGCAGACGAGTACCTGTGAGGCGCCCGACCGATCGGCGGATTGCTGGAGCTACGGCTTCTTCATTCGGCATTGGGTGCGGCTCCAGAGTTGGTGCACCGCGCTGCAGCTGAAGGA
The DNA here is from genome assembly GCF_044458865.1 of Micromonospora sp. NPDC050417. Lineage (NCBI taxonomy): Bacteria > Bacillati > Actinomycetota > Actinomycetes > Micromonosporales > Micromonosporaceae > Micromonospora > Micromonospora sp. NPDC050417. The sequence continues at coordinate 350,263 of NZ_JBITIH010000003.1, read as the reverse complement.
ACCGCCATGGATCAACTGTCGCGGCTCGTATAAGGCGGGCTCGTCCCGCTACGGCAAGTCCATCCCGGTGAGGCACCCATGTTGCACCGACCTCGCCACGCCCACACTCAGGGGTCTGTGGATTTAAGGGTGTTTCCGGCCTGACCTGCCGGGCGTTGTGCCTGGTGAGGAGGGTGCCGTGATGACTGCGACACTGAACGATGTGACCCCGAGGAAGGTCAAGGCCGAGTTGTCGGCGGAGGCGAAGGCCGCCGCCGATCTGGTCCGGTTGGCCAAGGAACAGGGCCTGTCCTTGACCGGCCCGGACGGGCTGCTCAAGCAGTTGACGAAGACGGTCCTGGAGACCGCGCTGAACGAGGAGATGACCGGGCACCTCGGCTACGAGAAACACGAGACCGCCGGCGATGGGCGGTCGGGCAACGTCCGTAACGGGACCCGGTCGAAGACGGTCATGACCGATACCACCGGACCGGTCCAGATCGACGTGCCCAGGGACCGGGCGGGCACGTTCGAGCCACAGATCGTGCGCAAGCGGCAGCGCAGGTTGTCCGGGGTCGACGAGGTCGTGCTGTCGCTGTATGCGAAAGGCCTCACGACCGGGGAGATCTCGGCGCATTTCGCTGAGATTCTTCGCCGGCGGGTTCCCTACCCCGGCTACCCCGGGACACGCGCACTTTCGCAGCCTCCATACGGCCACCCAGGCCGAGCGTGACCAGGCGGAGGCGTTTGGCGAGGTTGCCTGGCGGGTGGTCGAGGTGATCGAACGGCACTTGCGGCTGCCAGAGCTGCGGCTGCCGCACCTGGACCTGGCCGACCCCGCCGGGCCGGACGACGTACGGGCCGCCGCCACCACCGCCCGGGAAGCGTTCAGCCTCGCGCAGGCCCCAGTGCCGCACATGGTGCGGCTGCTGGAGTCGTACGGGGTGATCGTCCTTGCCCTGCCCGACGTCTCCGAACGGGTCGACGCCTTTTCCCACTGGTATGGCCAGCGCCCGTTCGTGTTCCTCAGCCCGGCCAAGGACGACAAGGCCCGCTCCCGCATGGACACCGCGCACGAACTCGGCCACCTACTCATGCACCACGACGCCGAACCCGGCAGCCAGATTCTTGAACGGGAAGCCACCGCGTTCGCCTCCGAGTTCCTCGCACCCACCGTCGTGCTGCGCGACGAACTACCGGCCCGGCTCGACTTCGATCGGCTTCACGAACTCAAACGCCGTTGGGGCATCAGCCTCAAAGCGCTCGTTTCCCGGGCACACGAACTTGGCGTCTACCGGGACCACACCTACCGCCGAGGCATGAGTCTCCTCGCCCAGTGGGGCTACCCCGAACCCGGCGACCTCGGCCCTCGTGAAGCGCCATCCCTGCTCGGCAAGGCCGTTGAACTACTCGACGAACGACAGGTCACGGCCGCGACACTGGCTACTCAGGCGGCGCTACCTGCGACGCTCGCTCTTGCCGTCATCGACGCCGCCACCGAACATGTCCCCGAGTTGCAACTCGCCGCTCTCTGAAGTCTCCACCGCGAGCCGCAGCGGTCTGGGCATCCGAATTAGGAGGCTGGATGATCGCGTTCGCTGCCGGGTCTTAGTTTCACTTTCGCGAAGTAGCTGGCTGGATGAGCCTCTGGGGCCTCCATGATCACGCGCTGTGGGAACTCGTGCCGTACGCCAAAGTCGCCGCAGATCATGTCTCCTGCCTTGACCAAGATATTGAAACCAACGATCCTGCGCGGCCCGGTAGGCTGCTCTCCGTGACGAGCTCCAGCATCCGCGTGCGCTTCGCGCCCTCCCCGACGGGAATGTTTCACGTCGGTAACGCCCGGTCTGTCCTGTTCAACTGGGTGTTGGCCCGACAGTCGGGCGGGACGATGGTGCTGCGGATCGAGGACACGGATGCGGCGCGGAGCCGCCCGGAGTGGGTCCAGGGCATCCTCGACGCGATGGAGTGGCTTGGTATCGGCCCGGACGAGTACGAGGGGCCGCTGTTCCAGTCCGACTACGCCCAGCATCACCGCGAGGCGATCGATCGGCTCCTCGCCGCCGGCCTCGCCTACTACTGCGACTGCACGCGGGATCAGGTCGTCGCCCGCACGGGCAGTGAGCACAAGGGCTACGACGGCTTCTGTCGGGACCGAGGCCTGCCCGCTGGGGAAGGTCGGGCTGTTCGGTTCCGTACGCCGGACGAGGGTTCGACCGTGATCGTCGACCTGGTACGCGGCAAGCCGACCTTCGACAACGCGCTGATCGAGGACTTCGTGATCGCCCGCGGCGACGGGTCGCCGGTGTTCCTGCTGGCGAACGTGGTCGACGACATGGTCATGGGCATCAGCCACGTGATCCGGGCGGAGGAACACCTGCCGAACGCGCCAAAGCAGCAGCTGCTGTGGGAGGCGCTGGGCGCTGAGCCGCCGGTGTGGGTGCACGCGCCGATCCTGGTTAACGAGAAGCGGCAGAAGCTGTCCAAGCGTCGGGACCGGGTGGCCCTGGAGGACTTCCGTGCCGAGGGGTATCTCGCCGAGGCGATGCGTAACTATCTGATGTTGCTCGGATGGGCGCCGTCGGGTGATCGGGAGATCCTGCCCTGGGACGACATCGTGGCGGAGTTTCGGCTGGAGGATGTGAATCCCTCGCCGGCGTTCTTCGACGTGAAGAAGCTTCGAGCCTTCAACGGGGACTACATCCGGGCGATGTCGGTCGAGGCGTTCACCGAGGCGTGCCAGCCGTGGTTGAGCGCTGAGACCGTGCCGTGGCGGCCGGAGGCGTACGACGCTGACGCCTTCGCCGCTGTCGCCGAACTGGCTCAGACCCGGATCGCGGTGCTTTCCGAGATCGTGCCGATGGTCGATTTTCTGTTCCTTGATGAGCCGGCCGCTGACGAGGCAGCGTGGGCAAAGGCCATGAACGTCGACGCCCCAGCCCTACTGGCTGCCGTGGTCGAGGTATACGGGACGTGCGAGTGGCGGGCCGAGGTGCTCAAGGCGGCGCTGGAGGCGATCGGCGCTGAGCGGGGCCTCAAGCTAGGCAAGGCGCAGGCTCCGGTACGGGTCGCGGTGACCGGTCGCACCGTCGGGCTGCCGCTGTTCGAGTCGATCGAGATCCTCGGACGTGAGCGAACCTTGGCTCGCCTGCGAGCCGCACTTGACCGCCTGAGCTGACCACCTTTGCGACCGGCGGATCGATCCGCCGGTCAACCCTGGACGTCGATCGATCCGCTCCCTGATCATTTCCGGAAGATCCGCCTCCCACCCGGGACGGATCGGAGCGAGATTGGCGTACCTGTCATGAATCTTGAGAAGTTGCTGGCCGACCGGCTGGCCCAGGCGTTCTCGGCCGTGGCCGGGGGACCGGTGGATCCGGTCGTGCGGCGGTCGCAGCACGCGGACTTCCAGTCCGACGCCGCGCTGTCCCTGGCGCGTCGGCTCGGCCGCCCGCCACGGGACATTGCCACCGAGGTACTCGACCAGGCGGCGTTGGCGGACCTCTGCTCGGCCGTGGAGGTGTCCGGCCCCGGGTTCATCAACCTGACGGTCGCCGACCCGGCTCTCAGCTCGTTGTTGTCCGACATGGCCGAAGACGCCCGGCTCGGTGTCCCGGCGAGTGCCGCCCCCGAGACGGTGGTCATCGACTACTCGGCGCCGAACGTGGCCAAGGAGATGCACGTCGGGCACCTCCGGTCGACCGTGATCGGCGACGCCGCCGTACGGCTGCTCGAATGGCTCGGGCACAGGGTGACCAAGGCCAATCACCTGGGCGACTGGGGTACACCGTTCGGGATGCTCATCGAGCACCTGCTCGACCTGGGCGAGTCGGAGGCCGCTCACGAACTGTCCGTCGGCGACCTGGACTCGTTCTACAAGGCGGCCAGGGTCAAGTTCGACGCCGACGACGCGTTCAAGGAGCGGGCCAGACGGCGGGTGGTCGCCCTGCAGAGCGGCGACGAGCTGACCCTCCGGCTGTGGCGGCTGCTGGTCGCCGAGTCGGAGAAGTACTTCCTGACCGTCTACGACCAGCTCGGTGTCCTGCTCACGGAGAAGGACTTCTACGGCGAGAGCTACTACAACGACATGCTCACCCCGGTCACCGACGAACTGGACCGGCTCGGGCTGCTGTCCGACAGCGGCGACGCCGCCTGCGTCTTCCCGGAGGGATTCACGGGACGGGACGGGCAGCCGCTGCCGATCATCGTGCGTAAGCGCGACGGCGGCTACGGCTACGGCGCCACCGACCTCGCGGCGATCCGCCACCGGACCCGGGATCTCGGCGCCACCCGGCTGCTCTACGTCGTCGGCCTGCCGCAACGCCAGCACTTCGAGATGGTCTACGCGGTCGCCCGGCAGGCCGGCTGGCTACCGGCACCCGCCCGTGCCGAACACGTCGGCTTCGGCTCGATCCTCGGCTCGGACGGCAAGATGCTGCGCAGCCGGGCCGGTGGGTCGATCAAACTCGTCGGACTGCTCGACGAGGCCGTGACCAGGGCCGCCGAACTGGCCCGGCAGAAGAACCCCGACCTCAGCGAAGCGGACATCGCCGAGGTGGCACGGGCGGTCGGCATCGGCGCGATCAAGTACGCCGACCTGTCCACCGACCGGATCAAGGACTACGTCTTCGACTGGCAACGGATGCTCTCCCTCGACGGCAACACCGCCCCGTATCTGCAGTACGCCCATGCCCGGATCCGGTCCATCTTCCGGCGAGCCGGGATCGACCAGTTCACCGTCACCCCGATCACGATCGGGCACCCGGCCGAACACGCCCTCGCCCTCGAACTGGCCAACTTCGGCGCCGTCGTCACGACCGTCGAGCAGACCCTCGAATTCCACCGGCTCGCCGGCTACCTGCACACCCTCGCCGCCACCTTCAGCGGCTTCTACGAACACTGCCCCGTCCTACGCGCCGAAGGCGAGGTACGGAACAGTCGGTTGGCCCTGTGCGACCTCACCGCCCGCGTCCTGCGCCACGGCCTGTACCTGCTCGGCATCGCCACCCCGGAGCGCATGTAGCCATTGGCGCCCTCAACCACGCCCACTCGCCTGGCTGGTATCAACTGCAGGAACATCCCGTACGGCCTCCACCAACTGCCCGAGCGCCTTCGTGGAATCTCCGTCGTCAGGCTCCTTGGAGCCATCCGCCAACCTACGGCGGACCTCCGGAAGCATTTTCTCCCATTCCTCCACATGCCACCGGATCGAGTTGATCAGAAAGTGCAACGCCCGTTTGGAGGGGCTTGTAGCAAGGGTCCGTCGGCCAATGTCAATGCGCTCGAAGCACCACAACAACGTGAAGTAGGCCGTCATGGCCTGCCGCTTTTGGTCGGGATCGAGGGACCCCTTGCTGCGCACCAGGTTGCCTAGCCGATCGCGGGCCTGCGCCACCTCACCGCTCGTTAGGTCTTCATGCAGGGAACGGGCAAGCTCAAAGTCCTCACGCCTACGTTGCCCTCGAAAGGCCGCGATCGACACGGTTAGTGCCCCAGCCGCCAGCAGCGTCGATACAATCGTGGCAACATCCCGGAACATGCTTCCTCCCCGCGCGCCTTACGCCTTTAGCCTGTTTGTAGTCCATGCGTACCAACCTCGGGCGGCCACGTTTGCAGGCGCTGACGAACGCGGCCGCCCCTGTCGGCAGGTCTACTCCTTTGCGGACTCGGAGCTGAGCCGGGCTACCGGCAGGCGGATGGTGGACCGTGTGTCGAATGGCGGTGCGAGGTTGCCGAAGTTGGTGCCGAGGACCTCGTCGCTGAACCGGAAGACCTCGGGCGCCACGGGTCCGACCCGGCCACCGCTCGGAAGCCGGTCGGTGGCAAGGGTCGCGGTTAGCAGCCAACCACGAGGGGACGGTGTGACAACGAGACCTCCGTCGGATCCCCTCGGATCCAGGACCAGTCGGTCGCCGTCCCAGTGGACCGACGCCTCACGAGGGGCCTTCTCGTCGGCGTGCGTAGCAGCGCCGAAGATCGTGCAGGTGGCGCCAGCGGTAAAGGTCTCCTCCGCTAACTGCTCGACGGCGCTGGTGTCAGGTTCGATTCCGTTGCGCACGAGCAGGTTCACCGTGTGTAGCAAGACTCGCAGGTCAGGGGGCGCGGCTTCCATTGCGGAGGTGAGCCGGGCGTTGAAGTCGGTGGGGAGAAACCCGCGGGCGGTGAGGATGCCATCGACGGAGAAGCCGCCGCGGTAACCGAGGCGTTCGCGTAGACAAGAGCCGAGGCGTTCGGTCTGGGTGACGAGGTTGGCGGCGTGGCCGAGGGTGGGAACAGCGCCAGCGCAGAGAAAGGTCCCTTGCTCAGTGCGGGGAAGTGTCACGAGTTCCATGGGCGGAAACGGGATGACGCCCCTGGTGAGGGCCAGCCCGTGAAGGCGTACCGGGACGCCTTCCAGGAGCGGCATGAGCCGGACTCGCCAGGTCCCGGGTTCGGCGGTCGGGATCGTTGTCGGTGGTAGGCCGTTGCGCCACCACCAGATGCCGTCGCCGCCGGCCGACGGGCCGGCACCAAGTGGCTGGCAAGAGCAGACGACTCCGGTGCCTTGGTCGACGATCGCCCCGAGCATCGCGAGGTCAGCCGTGCCATCGCTGACGATCGACTGTGCTCGGGGCACACTGGCGGCGTCCCAGAGCGCGTCGACCACGGTCTTGTCCTCGAAGAGCCGCCAAGCAGGCTGTCTGACGCCGATTCGTCTCCGGCTGCCGGCGTGTGGCGGATCGAGCGGGTCGGGTAGAACGAGCGTCGCGCTGTTGTCCGGGTCGAAGGCGTCCGCCGGACGGGCGAGCCAGCCGGAGCCGTCGAGCCCGCCGATGGCGTGGTGTTGCCATGCGAGGTGGTCGGACGCGCCGCGCAGCGTCCGGCGGCGGGTCTCGGGCGGGGCATCGTCCAGGGCGAGAGCGAGGCATCGGGCCGGGCCGAGCAGGTCTCTCCAGGCTCGCGCGTCGTCAGCGCGACCGCAGACAACGATCACCCTGCCGGCGGGCAGTAGCTGGTTGATCGGCAGACCGGGCCTGGTCATCGGCGTCGCCGCCACGGCCGGTCGGTTCGGCTCAGAATCAGGTTTGCTGGTGTCTCGTGGACCACTTCATAGGCGCCCGCGCCGAGATGGCGTTGGATGATGTGGCGGTGGCGGTCGGGGTGGTCGTCGTCGAATTCGATGATGACGATGGCTGGCCGGTGCCGGGTGTGGTCGAAGGAGTCCCACACGTCGAGTTCGTTGCCTTCGACATCGATGCTCAGCAGGTCGATCTGGTCGATGCGCCGCTGGTCGAGGAGGTCTTCCAGGGTCCGGCAGGCGACCATGATCTGCCGATAGTCCTTGCCGGTTAGGCCCAAGCCGGACCAGGACGGTTTGTGGGCGTACATGCCGAATGGCCAGAGGCCGGGTATGGCGGATACGGCACAGGTGTCCACGGCGCAGCAGCGGTGGCGGAGTCGCTGGTGGTTACGGGGGTCGGCATCTACGCAGAGTCCGCGCCAGCCGAGGTTTTCGAAGTAGAGGCTGTTGCTGCCGCGTACGCCGTCGCCGGCCCCGATGTCGACGAATACCCCGTGCGTCGGGAGATGGTAGTTCTCTGCGAGCCAGCGGTCCTCGCCCCACTGCGAGTGGTAAGGCGCGGGTTGGGTGTAGGGCAGCACCGCCGTCACCCCCGCCAGCGCTGGAGCAGATCCCGCTCGCGGGCATGATCGAGCCAGCGTTGTGACCAGCCGCGTCGTAGCGTCTGCCAGCCCAGTGCATCGGTGATGCTGTCGCCGAGTGGTCGGAGGGTCAGGCCAGCGCTGGTGGCGCGGCTGTTGATGACCGACATGAGTGCCAGTTCGGGGCTGGTGGCGGGCAACCACAGCGGGATTTCGGTCCACGGTTGTACGCGGTGGGTGAGGGCGAATTCTTCGCCGACCCGGCAGGGAGTGACGGCTCGGCCAGCGCGGGTCAGGACCGTGTCTACCAGGGTTCGGGCGGTCGTTTGAGGGCCAGCGACGTTGACGACGCCGGTCAGTTGCCGGTCGGCGGCGTTGTGCAGAAATTGGGCGACGTCCGTGGCATCGATGAGCTGGATGGACTGACGGTCGTTCATGGGGACCAGTACGTCGCCGCCGCGCAGTGCACGTTCGAGCCAGTAGGCCAGGCGTTCGCTGTCGTCGTACCGGCCGATGACCAGGCCGAGTCGGGCGATGAGCAGGGGCACGTGGATCCGGTCGAGGCGACGCCGGAGGTACCGCTCGCAACGGAGTTTGCGGGTGGCGGAGGCGCGTACCGGGTGGGAGGCGTCGGCCGCGATCGTGGGCGCCCGTTCGGTCAGCCCATAACGGCCGGGTGCTCTTCGGTATACGCCACAAGTGGAGATAAACAGGTATCGGCCGACGCTGCTGAGTAGGGGCAGGACGGGGCGCAGGTCGTCGACGTCGCGGGCGCTGGTGTCGATGACCGCGTCCCATGGTTCGGCGAGAACGGCGGCGGCTTCGACGGTCGGTGCGCGCCGGTCGGTCAGGACGTGTCGGGCGATCCCGGCGAACGGCGATGGTGAGCGGCCCCGGTAGAGCACGGTGACGTCGTCGCCGCGGGTCAGGCATTCCTCGACGATGTGCCGCCCGACGAATCGAGTGCCGCCGAGCATGAGGATCTTCATCGCGGCTCCCCGTTGTCCTGGTGGGCGGGGCTGTAGCCGAGCACGAGCAGTCGACGTGGGTGGCCGGAGGTGTTCGGTCCGCTGGCATGAACCAGGGCCGCGTCCCAGATCAGTACCGCGCCGGGCTCGGCGACCAGGGTCACGGCCGTCGCGTCGGGTGCCGCGGCATCGGGTACGACGGGTCCCTGGTTGTCGGTCGGGATCATCTCGATGGTGTGGCGGTGGCTGCCGGGCCAGACCCGCAGCGCGCCGGCCGTTTCGGTACAGGGGTCGAGGCAGACGGCGACGGTGAGTACGCGTGGGTAGCCGCGGGCGGCGTAGTAGGCGTCGTCGGTGTGCTTGCGGACCTCTTCGCCGAGCACCGGTAGTGCTGCCCATCCGGCGGTGATGTCGACGGTCTGCTTGTACATGAGCTTGTTGTCCATCAGCTTCGGTGGCGCACCGAGCAGGTCGGCGACGACGGCGCGCACCTCGGGACTGTCGGCCACCGCCGTAGCAGTCGAGGACAGGTCGACGACCGGTTTGACCTTGAGGACGTATGGTTCGCCGCTGCTGAGGCGCCACCAGGTGACACGCGGGTCGAGTGTTCTGGTGGCGACCATCCGGGCGAGCCGGTGACCGAGGAGCGTGTCGGCCTCGACGCGGAGTTCCTGGATGGTGGCGGGCGGGATCAGGTCCGGCAGGACGAGGTACCCGTGCGAGGCGAACCGGTCGATCTGCTGCGCGGATACCGCCGGCGCGATCGGTGGGGTCATCAGGCGCCGCCTTTCGTGGCGATCGGGATCAGGAAATCGCGGCTGGGTTTGGTCCAATGCGGCGGGGTTTGTTCGGCCGGCATGGTGTGCGGGTGGGCGGTCCATTCCGCGAAGTGCCGATCGAGGACCTTTCGGCGGGCCGGGCCGATCGAGGTGCCACTGTGGAAGAAACTGAACCGGCCGCCGGGGCGCAGGCAGGGCATCGCGACGCGGGCGACGAACTCGGCGAAGTCGGGATCGGCGTGCCCGTCGGGAGGCCAGGTGTCATACATGATCGCGTCGAAGGCGCCGGCCGGCAGTGTCACGAGCTGCCACGGGTCGGCGTACACCCGTACCGGGACGTCGAAGGTTTCGATCACCCGGGCGCGGGCCATCAGGGCCACACCCGGGTGCGGTTCGATCGCTGTGTACGAGCCGACGTCGCAGCCCGACAGTTGGGTGGCGAACACACCCAAGCCGAGTCCGACCTCCAGCACGTTCGGACGGGCGAAGCCCTCCGTGAGCCGGGCGGCGTGCTCACGCATCAGGTCGGCCTCGGCGAAGAACATCACGTACTGCGAGCCGATGCGCAGGCCTTCGGCGTCGATGACCGCAGACTGGTTGCGCAGGGCGGCGATGTGCCGCTGATGCACCTCGGAGAGCGTCTTCGTCGTCATAGCGGGACTCCGTCACGGAACCGGGCGAGCGGGTCGGCGGCGAGGAAGCGGGCGGCGAAGGTCCGAGCCCCGGCAACGGCGCACCGCACCACCTCTTCGATCTCGGCCACGGTGGCAGCATTGACCTCGCGGTCCACCGAGACGAGGACGTGTGCCGGGTCGTCGAGCTGGCTGCCGTTGCGGGCTGCGATGGTGACCTCGGCGTAGACCGAGGTTTCGGCCAGCACCCGCTCGGCCGCTTCTGCGGCGACAGCGGTGTAGATCTTGCCGGCGTGGTGGACCGGGTTCTTACCTGCAGGCGCCTCGCCGCTCGCCGGGCGCAGCGGCTCGATGGCCCCGCTGTACCGGTTGCCACGCCCGACCGCACCGCAGTCGCCCCTTGCCGAGCGATGTGCCGAACGGCGCCAGGTAGCCGCGACCCGGCACATCCTTCGTGTTGAGATGCAGGGACAGGCCGGTGACCGCGCGCGCTCGGGGATCCTGGTCAAGCAGAGACTTCAGCTCGGCGGATACGGTGCTTTGCGCCTCGGCGAGTGCGGCCCGGTACGCCTGCCATGACTCCACGAGTTCGGGATGGAATGGCACGGCGGCCGTGACTTCCAGCGCTGAGCCGATCCGGACCACCATGACCTTCACGTCGGTCCCGGCAGCGGGAACGATCTGCCGGAATCCCTCGTTGGTGAGCCGGCGTTCCAGGCGAATCGCGAGGTCGGCGGCGAGCCCTTGGCGGGCGGTGCCGACGCAGACCACGGTGTCGTTGGCGACCGACTCGGCCGCGAGTACGGCACTGATGTCCCGCGCCGCGTCCGGACGGTAGAACCTCGGGTCGTGGTCGACAGCGGTGCCCCGCGTGTTGTTGATGTGCAGGCGCAGGTGTTCGAGGATGCGGCTGTCACCGAGCGCGGCCGGGAGGACTTCGAGGACGACTTCCCGGAAGATCTCCTCGATCGGAACCTGCGTCTCGCCGACCTGGTCGGTGATTTTTCCGAAGAGGTAGCAGTCGGCGGGCTTGAGGATGTCGAAGCCACCGAAGCGGACGTCGGCGGCGGCGCCGACGAGGTTGACCTTGTCGACCCAGTGGTTGGGGATGGCGCCGAACTCACGTAGACACCAGGACGAGTAGCGCTGGGAGAACGCGTCGGCGACGAGGTCGGCGAGGCTGTCCGGGTGGCCGATGCCTTTGCGTTCGGCGACGTCGAATGGCTGGTCGTCTGGGTCGATGCAGGCGTGACGGATCGAGATCTGCATGGGGGTGTGCCCTTCGGGGGTCAGATGTCGTCCGGGTCGACGCCCTGTTCGGGGCGGACCGGCGGGTCGACGAGGTAGGAGAGGCACTGCGACAGGACCAGAACCCGTTTGGCGGGGCACGGCTCGTTGACGTCGGCGGGCCGGAAGGTGCCGTCGTAGAGGTTGCCGTAACCGGTCGGTACGGAGGCGCATCGGCGTACATCGCCGGTGACGGTGACCTTGAACGAGGTGACTCCGGCGGTGCACGCCTGGCCGCGGAAGGAGAGCATCCCGTCGAGGTACGGCCGGTTGAAGACGTACTCGCCGGAGTTGGCTAGGACGACTGCCTTCTCCTCGTCGGTGTAGCCCTCTGGGTAGCGCACGCCTTCGTAGACGCCCTTGAACACTTTGGCTCGTACGTGGTCCACGCCCAGTTCGCGCAGCCGGTCAAGGTCGGCGGCGAGCCGGGGCAGCAGCGGCGGGTACAGCACGTACAGGGCGGTCACGTCGAACCCGGCACGCCGCAGGATCAGGTAGTTGCGGGCGTACGCGTCGAGTTCCAGCCCGCGCAGTTCGCGTTCGGGCTGATGGATCGCGGCCACGATCTTCGCCACCCGGTCGGCAGGGACACGCTCGGCGAACTCTTCCATGCCGTCGGAGGCGAGGTTGGTGTTGATGCTGATGAAGTGGTTGCCGGTCAGGCCCTGGCACAACTCGACGAAGCCGGGGAACATGAACGGCTCGCCGCCGGACATGTGGACCAGGCAGACCTTGCCCAGCTCGTCGAAGCGCTGGACCACCAGCTCCGGGGCCGGCTCGTCGAGGTGCTTGCGGTTGAGCACGTAGCGGATCTGCGGGTGGCAGTACTCGCAGAAGAAGTTGCAGCGGTTCGTCAGGTGCCAGTCGAACTCCCAGTCCCATGGAGGCTTGGTCTGGGTCATCGCCGAAGTACGCATCAGGTTCTCCTCTCGGCCGTCGGGGTTTCAGCGACGAAATTCAGCCGAACGATTGCCGTGGCGAGTCGCGGCTGAGGTCCGCACGCCGGGAGGTAGCGGCGCCAGCAGCGCGTCGACAGGTGCGAGCCTGTGAAGCCGGCAGGCCCAGCCACCAGGACCTTGGCGATCACACGTGACCGCCTTTACCGGTCGCTTGCGCGAATAGGCGGCGCCAGGCATGGGTGAGCAGAGGGGGATCAGCCCACACGACCCCCGCCCGCCCGATCGCCGATGATTCTGTGTGAGTGGGCACCACCGGGCGCGGCCTGGAGGCCGTGCCGGCGGTGGCATTTCGGGAGACGTAGAGGGTCATGACCACATCGCCGCCCGCTGAACCCCGCTCAGATCATTTCGAAGCGGGGCCGGTAGAACATTGGTCCATATGTATTCCAACTGGCCACGGCGGATCCACCGGCGTCCCGGTGGATCCGCCGCCATCGTGAGGCGGCGGCAGTGAGCGCCCCGCCGGTCACCCGCCCCCGCAGCCCCGATGGCGGTACGCAGACGAGGAATCAACCTCACGACAAGCGGGCCAGCCGCTACGGTCGGCCGGATCAGCTCACTGGGCGCCTTGAAACGTTTGATCAATCTGTCCATCATGAAGTCCTCGGCGTCGATGACGAGTTGTCGGTGAGCTGGTTCGCCTGACCAGCGGCGGCCGTCGATGCTCGTCAACAGGAAACCGGCAACACGACTGGGGCGGTACCGTCCACTACCCATCCGTTCGCAACCAGGTAGTGACGATCTGTTGCCGCGCTGGCTAGCGTGAACCCATCGACATCCGACCTGCGGAGGTGCCCGGATGACCGGACGGCGCTATCCACCAAACCGTCGGCTAGCGTGGGAGAGGCTCCAGCGGGGCTGGTCCTACGAAGAGGTCGCCGAACGCATCCGTACCGAGATGAGCCATGCCGGAGAGGCCGACAGCGGCCTCAACGCCAACACGGTGCGGCGGTGGGAGACCGGCGAGCGGTGGCCAGACCCCCGCTACCGCAAGCACCTGGTCACCATTCTTGGCATGACGGCCGCCGATCTCGGTCTGCTCACGCCGGACGAGTTGGCCATGCGTCCGCAAGCGGAAACACTGTACGAGTTCAGGAGGTTGTGGGACATGCTTACCGGAGACGAAAACGGCAGCGGCTGGGACCGGGCATCCGTACTACGGGCGCTGTTCGGCGCCAGCATGCTGCCCATGGTCGCGCCACTGCTGTCACTCGACCCGCAAGCCGCCCACGCGCACGGCAAGACCATCGACCCAGATTCGTACACCCAGATCGTGCGGTGCCAGCGCGAGCTGTATTGGACCAGCCCGTCCCGACCCCTCTACGAGGCCGCGTATGCCCACACCCAGCTCGGCATCGGGCTCCTACGCGCGGCCAGCGGCAACAGCCGGCCCACCCTTGCTACCGCGCTTGCGGAATCCGCGCTGCTCACCGCCCGGCTCGCCTTTTTCGACCTCAGCCAACCCGCCATTGCCGAACGCTGCTACGACGTCGCCCTGGCCGCGACCCGCGAAGCCGGCGACCACGCCCTGGCGGCTGCCGTCCTTGGCCACATGGCCTTCATCCCCGCCTTCAGTAACGACCCATCCGGCGCCCGACCCCTGATCGACGCTGGGCTGCAGCACACCTGGCACGGAGTCAACCCGATGGTCCGCTCCTGGCTGCACTGCGTCGCGTCAGAGGTCGATGCGCGTGCGGGGGCGGGCGCGGCCAGTCGCCACCACATCGACCTCGCCACCAACGCGATCGACACCGGCAGCACCCCACCCGAATGGCTCGACTTCTACAACACCGGGCGACTGCACTCCTTCGCCGGCTACTCGGCGCTCGCAGCGGGCGACCACGCTGGGGCTGCGGACCAGCTCACCAGGGCCCTCGCTGGTCTGAGCGGCCACGGTGCAAAGCAACGCAGCGTCGTTCTGGCCGATCTCGCCACCGCGCACCGCACCGACGGTGACCACGCCGCTGACTACCTCAACCGGGCCGTGGACGCGCTGTACACCGACTGGTACGGCACCGGCCTGGATCGGGTCAGAGCCGTACGCCCCGTACTTGGAGACAGTCGACAGGGCGCCCAGCTCGACGAACGAATCGCCGCCCTCACGACCGGCCGGGCAGCCCTGCCAGGAAGTTAGGCGACCGATTCGTTGTGCTTGCGTACCAGTTCGGGAAGGTCGGCCAGCGAGTCGAGTCGGAACAGGCAGCGCTCGCTGATCGTTCCGTCGTCGAGGATGTACCCCCAAGGCCCGCGGCGAATCAGGGCGGTCGCGATCCCGGCCTCCTGCGCCGGCCGGATGTCGTTGTCCAGGCGGTCACCGACATAGAGCACCTGATCGGCCCGGCAGCCCGCTTCAGCTACGACCCGATCGAAGAATGCCACCGACGGCTTCTCCACACCCCAACCGTCCGAGGTGCCGATCACGTCCACCGGCAGGTCCAGGGCACGCAGGATCGTTTCCGCCCTTGCCGTCTGGTTACCTGCCAGGCCAACCTGTACGCCCATCTCCCGCAGTGTGGCCAGGCACGGCCGCGCGTCGGGGTACAGGTCCTTCTCGGAGAAGTGCTCCGGCTGCCCGGCGGCAGTACGACGCTCCCGCTCCTTGGCCAGGTCGAATCCGGGCTGGAACACCTGGAACGTCTCCCGATAGTCCAGGCCACGAGCAATCACCGCCCCGAAGACGGCGGAAAACGTGTGCCGGGGTACGCCCAGCCAGTCCGCCCACGTCCCGTATTCTCGAGACTCGTCGACGATCGTTTCACCCACATCGAAGAAGACGCTAGCGATCATCCGAACAGTCTGCCCTGCCGGCCATGCCTACTCCAGCGGCCCTGCGTCGGTGTCGAGTCCTTCTCCGGCATATGGCGCCATGCTGCTGTGGCCCGACCTCACATCGCTGAGAGGACGTCATGCCCGAGAGAGTCGTCGAGGACAAGGTGCTCTGCTACATCGTGCGCGACGGTCGGCTGCTCGTCTTCCGGCACATCGACTTCAGCTACGAGGAGGTGGGCATCCAGGTTCCAGCGGGCACCATCCGCTACGGCGAGGCACCGGAAGATGCGGCTCTGCGGGAGGCCCGTGAGGAAACCGGCCTCAAACATTTCAAGATCGTTCGCAAGCTCGGGGAGGTCGAGTACGACATCACCCCGTACCGGTTCGAGATTCAACATCGTCACGTCTTCCACCTGCAGTGCGCTCAGCCCACGCCGCCACGGTGGCTGAGCCAGGAAGATCACGACGGTGAGCAGGAGCCGACCCGTTTTGAGTGTTTCTGGCTGCCATTGGAGGCGGCGCACATCCTGCAGTCCGGCCAAGGCGCGCTCCTGGGACGACTGTTCGCCTGACCCGGACGCCACGCGGGGAGGGAGCCGGTTGGGTGGCACGGGACCGCAAGCAACACCGGGCCGCACGCGATCTGTTCGCCCGTGCTCTGCGCATAGCCCGGGAAGCGGACGATGGTCCCCTCTACGCCTGCGTACTCGCATATCAGAGCTACGGCGCGGAAGCAGCGGGGAATCTGCCGCACGCCTGCCAGCTTCTCAATACAGCGCAGGAGTTGGTGCGCGGCGGGCACAATGCCGCCACCCGCGCCTGGCTCGCTGACTCAGCTAATGTCTCGTGATCCTGATTGGTTTACTTGGTGTTGTTCGCGACGAGTTTCTTAACGCTGGTCTGTACGAGTTGGACTTTGGCGAGGATCTCGTCGGCGGTGGCGGTCCAGTGGAATGGTCGGGGGTTGGCGTTCCAGGTGGTGATGTAGTCGCGGATGGACCGGACGAGGACCTGGACCGAGGTGAAGGTGCCGCGGCGGATGGCCTGGCGGGTGATGATCCCGAACCAGATCTCGATCTGGTTGATCCAACTCGACCCGGTCGGGGTGAAGTGGAAGTGCACGTTCGGGTTCGCCGCCAGCCAGGTGAGGACGTCGGGGGTGGTGTGGGTGGACAGGTTGTCCAGGACCACGTGGATCTGGCGTCCCCGGTGTGGGGCCACGGCCTTCCTGAGGAAGGCCAGGAAGGCCGCCGCGTCGCGGGATGGTGCACACTCGCCGACGACTTCGCCGGTGGCGACGTTCAACGCGGCGAACAGGTTCGTGGTCCCGTGTCGGACGTAGTCGTGGGTGCGTTGCTCGGTGGCGTCGAACTCGATGGGCAGCAGTGGTTGGGTGCGGTCCAATGCCTGGATCTGGGTCTTCTCATCGATGCTGAGGACGATCGCTCCGCCGGGTGGGTCCAGGTAGAGACCGACGATGTCGGCGACCTTGGCCGCGAACGCCGGGTCCCGGGACAGTTTGAACGTGCCGGACCGGTGGGGTTTGAGGCCGTGCTCGCGCTAGAGTTTCGCCACCCAGTGATAGGAAACCGCCACACCCTCGGTCCGGGTGACGTAGGCGGCCATCTCCCGGCTCGACCAGTGCGACAGGCCGGTCTCGGTCGGCGGGGTCATCCGGGTCAGGGCCAGGACCCGCGACCGGATCCGGGCCGGGACCTGCTCACGCGGGCCGCTGGGCCGCTGGTTGAACAGACCGGCCGCGCCCTCGTCGGCGTAACGGCCCAACCACAGATCCACCGTCGGTCTCGACACCCCGGCCAACACCGCGATGTCCTTCTTCCTGCGGCCCTCGGCGTGCCACAACACGATCCGGGCTCGTGTACCGACCACCGCCGACACCTCGGTGCCGTTGATCAACGCCCGAAGCTCGGCCCGCTCGTCCGACGTCAACTCCACGAGACACAGCAAACCACAACCAACATCACACCAAGACAACAGGATCACGAGACACTAAGGTCCCGAACCAGCACAACCTACTATCTCCCTTGCGTACACTGATCCGGCTATCAGCGCGCGAGGGGAAACGAATCCATGGTCTCGAAAGCCGTCATCGCCGTCGCCGGATTCGGCAGCCGCTTTTTCCCCGTCGCGAAGACACTCAACAAGTGCATGTTGCCGATCCTCACTAAACCCGTCGTGCAGTACATGATCGAAGACTGCATCAATGCCGGTGTCACTCAGATCGCTATCGTCACCGCCCCTGGTCAGGCGGGCGAGCAGGTCCGCCATTACTTCTCCCCGGACCCCGACACAGAGGCCTACTTTCACGGCCGAGGGTGGGACAAAAAATGGGAACCCGCCGCCCGCCTTCACGAGCTAGCGAACTTCACCTTCCTTGAACAACCCCGTGACGGCCGGTACGGCACCGCCGTGCCGGCCATGATCGCCCGTGATTTCGTCGGCGACGACGACTTCCTCCTCCTCGGCGGGGACGATGTGCTCCTGCGTGCCGACGGCGGATCCGACCTCGCCGACCTGGTCCAACGCCGCGATGGTGCAGGTACACCCGGCGCCATCGCGGCGGTCACCGTCGACGGCCGCGAGGCATATAAGTACGGCATCCTCACCACAACTCGACGAGGCGAACGAGACATCCTCGATGACATCGTCGAAAAGCCCACCGACTACAGTCAGCCAACCGGATATATCAACATCAGTCGCTGCCTTGTGTCCGCTGACTTCTTCGGTTATCTCGACAAGCTCACCCCGAGTGCCACCAACGGCGAATACCAGAACACGGACGCCTTGGTCGCCTACGGGCGCGACCACGACATTCTCGTCTCGTCGGTAACCGGCGCCTACCACGACTGCGGCAATGTCACCGGGTGGCTTGCCGCCAACAACGCCGCGGCTCAGCTTGAGTACAGGCAGACGCACTGATTTTTGTTCGTGGCGTGGCGCAGACAGGACGCCCTCCGGCCGTGCGACGTGCTCGTGTTTCAGCCTGACCAGACGCTAGGGTCGAGGGAGACCGGCGGACGCCTCGATGTTCTGGTTGTGGGCGCCGGCGTCTCCGGTCTCACCACCGCCGTCTGCCTTGCCGAAGCCGGCTTCCGGGTCCAGATGTGGTCGGCCGAGTCACGTCGCCAGACCACATCCTTCGCGGCGGGGGCGATGTGGGGCCCCTACCTGGAGACCGGAGCGGAGTACGCCTCGTCTGCGGTATCGAAGCCTCCCGAGCGCCGGCAGCGCCGCCGGAGTGGAGCGGTCAGCTCGATCAGTTCCACATATGTGATGCCAGCGAGTTGCCGCCTGGTTTCAGCACGGGATGGCGGTACACGGCGCCGATCGTGGACATGCCGATCTACCTCGGCTACCTACAACAGCGTCTGCTGAGCGCCGGAGCCACCATTGAGATCCGCGAGGTCGGTTCGCTCGCCGACGTCGTCGCTCTCGCACCGGTCGTCGTCGTATGCGCGGGGATGGGCGCCCGGGACCTCGTACCAGATCCGGGCCTGAATCCGATCCGTGGTCAGCTCGTCGTGGTCGAGAACCCCGGCATCACAGAGTTCTTCTCCGAAGACACCGGGCTCTCGCCGGACCTGCTGCACTTCTATCCGCACGGGGACACCCTGGTCCTGGGAGGCACGGCCGAGCCAGGTGTCTGGGACCGTACGGCAGACCCAAGCATCGCCGCGTCGATCATCGACCGGTGCGCCGAGGTCGAGCCGCGGATCCGCGGCGCCCAGGTCATCGGCCATCGCGTCGGACTGCTCCCCACCCGCTCCGCCGTCCGCGTCGAGGAACAGCAACTCGACGGCACAAGAGTCATCTACAACTACGGGCACGGCGGCGCGGGTGTCATGCTCTCCTGGGGCTGCGCAGCAGAAGCGACGGCCTTGACCCTGCGCAGTTGGCAGACCAATTGATCAGGGCCATCGCAAGTCTGAGCGGCCACGGGGCGGAGTTATGCAATGCGACCTACCACCGCATTGCACCGCACAGATCGGGCGCCTCCCAGGTCGGCGTCAGCGCACTGAATGCTGCCGGGCAGGGGGTGGAGTCGGAAGGGCGCGGCGAAGACGTTCGTGAAGCCAGTAGGGGCCGCTGCGGGCGTGCCCATTGCTGAGCGCGACTACCGGGGTCTGAGCCTGTCCGACGGATAGCAGAGGTTGGCGGTTACTCCATCCGGAGCGGGCGCTGCGATGGGCGTGTTGAGGCGGGGCGAGGGTCTGGCGAATCAATGCCTGTGGGTCTGTGCCGCCAGCTATTAGCAGGCTGGACAGGTTTCTTCCGAAGCGCGGTGGTCTCGGCCCCAGAGGTAGGTATCGCGCTCCCGGCGGCGTCGGGGTGTGGAGGCGAGTTGGTAGCGGCGGGTACGGGTGAGGTTGGCGGGTAGGGCGGCGAAGCTGGACTCCCGGAGCCGGAAATGGTCGACGATGACGGCGCCGTCGATCATCGTCACGATGGCGCGGTACTCGACGAGGTCTGCCGGTCCGTTGGGCCGGAACAGGTTTTCGTCGGGGCGGCTGGGGCGCAGGATGTGGTTCGCGTCGGGGTGTAGGTGAGACAGCCGCCATTCGTGGTTTTTGCCAGTTGGCTTGTCGAGTGCGAGGGCTTCCCGTTCGAGGCTACGAAGGGTCGAGGTGTCGAGGGCTTTGAACGCTGTGGGGTTCCGGGGGAGCTGCCATCCGCCCCAGCGGAGCGTCGGCCGGAGCGCGGGCGGGGTCGACGGTGGTGGCCAGGGCGCGCTCTGGGCGAGATAGCGGTAGTCGACCCCCGCCTCGTCCAGATGGCGTACCAGCCAGGCACGCTGGTACGCGTTGGTGGTCTGCCACAGGTACACGAACGGGTCGAACCCGTCGCGGCGTACGCCGCCTGTGGTGGGCAGGTTGTGACAGGCGTCGGCGATCAGGCGGATCTGCTCCAGGTGCCCGGTGGGATGATTCGCGGTGTCGGGCAGGTACGCGAGTGTCCTGATCTCGATCAGGGCGGCGCTGAGCAGATGCGCCTTCACGTATTCGCGGGTCCGCCGTCGCCACACACGCGCCATGGCCCGGATTGTTCCTCCCGCCCTCGTTCCATCTCTGGTCACGGTGGTAACCCAATATATGATCTTCACGCGTGTGCGCGCTGTGTGCTCCGTGGGTGGTGACACTTGGTGGATGATGCTGTCTGGTGCTGCGCGCCGGTGTCGGTCGGGCCCGGCCCCCGCCGCGGTGTGCCATCCGTGTGTGATCCGCACGCGGCGCTGCCAGCGTTGATGGTTCCTGAGGGTCCCTGTCGCCCGCCGGCCGCCGCTGCTAGGTACCCTGTAGCCTCGCGCCCTCGTAGCTCAGGGGATAGAGCATCGGTTTCCTAAACCGTGTGTCGCAGGTTCGAATCCTGCCGGGGGCACCTCGAAGATCAGCAAAAACGTCACCTGACCAGCAGGAATGTTTCCCGGTCGATGTGATCTCGTAGGCAGTCGTAGGTCGCCTGTAGCCACCGTTTGTCGCTGGTCGTGCAAAATACGTGCAATGATCTTGAGCCTCTGCGGGGCAGTGTTTGCGCAGCTCAGAGGCCGCAAAACACGAGAGGCCGCAGCGTCAGCCACGGCCTCTCGGATCCTAACGGTGATCATCGCGGGTCCATCAGAAGACGAACCTGGGGAGCGTCCCGGCTCTCACACAGAGACGCCGAACAGTGCTGGCAGGTCTGTGAGACGGGCCGGTTCAGGTTCGTCTTAATGCTGAACTCTCCCGACTCTTCCTGTTGGGGGCAGCGGTAGCCAAGGTAGTGCCGCACCCATGGTGTGCGGGTGAGGACAGCGGCGGCAATGTCTCGCTTGGCATCGTGGAAGGGTGCCCACCAGTAGTCCACCACCACACGCAAGCTGGTCTGATGCCGTTCGTCGGTGTGGTCGAAGGTGGCGATCCGTGCAGCGCTGTAGTGCTGCCCGTCCCTGCCGTCACCCGTGCAGACGGCCCGCTCCGCCCCAACCGTCAGCCACGTTGTCCGGCCCGTCCGCTCACAGGTGAAACAGTCCATACTCAGGGCGAGCTTGGGCTGCCAGTGAAGGTTGTGGACGGGCGAATCGGCCATGGCAAGGACGGTCCTGATCTCAACAGACGCGAGCATCCGACGATCCTGGCACGGAGGACAGAAATCGATCACTGGCTGAGCGCCGCCTCGATGCGCTCGTTCATCCTGCTCCGATCTCCGTCGATGCACTTCGCGTACACCTTGAGCAGCACGTCCACCGAGTGACCGGCCCGTTCGGCGACCTCCGGTGCGGGTAGGCCCGCGTTCAGCCAGAGCGACACCCCGGCGTGCCGCAGGTCGTACGGGCGCCCGGCCAGGGGAGAGGCCGCCCGGTCCGGAGGCAGGCTCAGGATCCGCGCCTCCTCCCAGACTCGGGAGTACGTCGAGGACGCCACCACGTTGCCCCGCTCACTGCGGAACAGCCTCCCGTCCGCATCGACGCCGAACCGGTCGACATGCCCGCGCAGGATCGCCACCAGCTCCGGTGGGATCGGCACCTCCCGCGCTTCCGTCTCGCCCCGGTGCTTGAGCCCGCGATCGTCGTGCACCTCGCCGCTGTCGGTGTACCGCTTGCCCGCCGCCGGTCGGGACTTCTCCACCGTCAACATGCCCCAACCCGACTTGGGCAGGTGACAGTCACGCTCCCGCAGGCCCAACGCCTCACTCGGCCGCAGCGCCGCGAAGTACAGGCAGGCGTAGAACGCCTGTAGCCGCTCACCCCGACGACCGGCCTTCCCACGCTGGCCCACGTACGTCACGGCGGTCAGCAGCTCCCGCGCCTGGCCGACGTTGACCACCACCCGCCGATCCACCTCGGCCACGACCTTCCGCCGAGCGGACCGTACCCGGAGTTTGTCCACCGGGTTGAAGTCCAGCAGTTCCAGTTCGACGGCGTACTGAAGGACGTTGTAGAAGACCGAGCGCCGCCGCCTGGTCGTGCTCGCCGCCGAAGACCGCCCATCCATCCGAAGCCCGAGCACGTCGAGAGCCGGACGGACCACCGCGGCTTCCGCCAGTGCGGTCAGCGGTTGCGACGCCTTGTCGAGCCACCGCAGGGCAGCGGCGATGTCCGCCGGCCGGTCGAGCTTCCGAGCGGCGGGCGGGAACTCGTACTCCCGTAGTGCTCGACGGAGCAGCGCCGGATCCGGCCGGCCGGGTACGTCCCGAACGAGCGCGGCAGTCACGGTCGCCAGCGCATCGGTAGTGCTCTCCCGCGACTTCGCGGCGGCACCCGGCCACTTCATGTCGATGTACCGCCGGACGAAGCCGAACCAGCTCACCGACTCCTCGGGCTTCACCATCGACTCGGGCAGCCCGGAATCCGTGTCGAACGCCTCGCCCCGGTTCGCCGCCTGCATCAGGTCGGAGCGGAAGTTGTCCGCCAGCGCTCGCGTGCCGAAGGTCCGCGACTTCGGCCCGGCCGCGACGACCCACCGGACCGTGTACGACTTCTTCCGACCCCCGAGGGTGTTGACCTGGATGCTGCGAATCCGTACCTCCCGCGACTTCACGCCGCCTCCCGAAGCCGCTCAAGCCAGGCCCGGAAATTGCTCCGCTCGATCCGCAGCTCACCGTTCGGGAGCTTGATGCATTCCGGCGCGATGCCCAGCTCACGCCAGCGGTAGAAGGTTCGCCGCGATACGCCGTTGAGCGCGGTCAACACCTGGGGGACGGTCATCAAATCGTCGTTCATAGGGGTGACTTCCTCCGAGGGGTCAGGCTGCGGGGGAGAGGGGAGACGCGGTTGCCGAAAGGCCGCCCGGCGCGCGTTGTCGGGCGGCGTTGAGGGTGGAGCGCCACCGGATCCGGGCGGAGACGGCGCGCAGGATGCGGTGTTCGAGGGGCAGGACGTCGGGGTCTTCGGGTCGGGCGAGTTCGAACCGGTACCGCTCGGGTTGGTCGGTGGCCGCCTGCTCCTGGTCGTGCTGCTCGGTGTCGGCCATGTCGCCGGCGAGGACGGCGCGGATCCAGGCCCGGTTGTCCGCGCGGTGGTCGGCGAGGGTCTTGCCGGACCACTGCCGAGAGACGAGGACGCGGCGGCCGGTGAAGCCGAGCGTGTTCCGTTGGTGGACCTTGCCGGTGCACCGGCCGGGGGTGAGGCCGGGTTTGGCCCCGTCGGGTTGGACGCCGTAGAGGAGCCAGTTCGCGCAGGTCGGCGAGCAGGGCAGGATCGACAGTTCGGCGTGGAGCCGGTCGAAGTGCGCCTTCTGCGCGTCGGAGCGTGGCTTGGCCTGGTCGGTCAGGTCTTTGGTGACGTACTTGGTGACGTAGCGGATGGATCGCTCAGCGTCTTTGGTGCCCTGCTCGATCCCGCGTGCGTCGATCCGCCCGAGACGGGCCACGTACGCGGGTCGGGCGTCTTCGATTTCCAGGTCGTCCAGGGCGTACGCCCACGAGGTCAACGGCTCACGCGTTTTCGGGTCGACGTATGCCTGCTGGTCGACGTCCCAGACCGGAGGCTTCTCCACCGTGTAGACCGGTTGGTCGAACGACGGCCACCACACCTGGTGGTAGGTCGCGGCGGCGATCTGCTTCAACAGCCGGCGGGGCAGGGTGCCCCGGATGGCGAAGTGCGCGTGTGGCGCGAGGCGTCGTTGTAGCTCGACGGCCCCGGCGTATTGGACGTTCCAACCGGCGGCGCGACGGACGTTCTGCCACCACCGGTCCAGCACTCGGGCGAAGTGGATCGAGTCCAGGGCCGCCTGCCGGTAGTCGTAGCTGGCCGGGTCGACCGGGGTGCTCAGTACGTCGTCGTAGGGGCCGTGCCGGTCGCCGCACTCGCAGGGTGCGACGTAGGCGCCCCGGCGTAGGTGGGAGTGAACGGGGCCGTGTGTGCCGAGGGTGAGGGTGACCAGCATCGACGGCCGGTACGTCTTCCCGGCCCTCCCGGCGTACGCCCGTCCGACGGTGCGGGGTGAGACGGGGAGCCGGGGTAGGTCGGGTGAGTCCTGCCGCCGCTTCGTCGACCGCTTTCGGCGTGGCCGGTCGTCGCGTTCCTTCGGGGTGAGGTGCCCCCGCAGGTTCGTCTCCCCCAGGGCCTCATCCAGTTCGGCGATGCCGGCGTCGAGGTCGGCGAGTTGGGCTGCTCGTTGGTCGGGGTGCATGGGTTCGTACTGGAGTGCTTCGCGTTCGAACTCCATGTGTGCCCGGACCCGGACCAGCGCGAGGACGTCTTCGGTGGGATGGTCGGGGCGGATGGCGGGTTCGTCGGCGAGGTGCCAGCCCTCCCGGATCTGCTGGATCCGCAACCTGCGGTTCCGTTCCGCGCAGGGCTTGCACTTCACCGCGAGGGTCGCCCCGCACGGCACCTCTACGACCTCGGTCAGCCCGGTCACGGTGTCGGTGCGGTGCAGGGGAAGTGGGCGGACGCAGACGCCGTGCTGTTCGGCGAGCTGCTTGAGCGCGTCCTTGGCCAGTGGGCGGCGCATCCGGTCCGCCCGCGACCCCGGCCGGACCTCCGACATGAGGGTTAGGCCGGGCGTTGGCTTGCGTGGGGCGGGGGCGAGTTGCAGTTCGAGTTGGGTCACGGGGTGGCCTCCGAGGGTGCCGAAGGGGTGTACGGGGTGCCGTTGCGGGAGGCGAACGCGGCGGCCGGGACGGGGACCAGGGCGGGACGTTCGGACTCCCGGACCAGGCGCAGGAGTTCGGACGCAGTCCCGTTGGCGACCCGTAGGACGGCGCGGAGTTCGTCGCGGGTGATCTGCCGTCCGGTCGCGGCCCGGTGCTCGGCCGCGTGTTGCCGGGCGACCTGGACCAGGTCGACGGTCACCGCCCGGTCGTCGCCCCCACCGTTGGTGTCGCCGTCCTGGTTGTTGCGCTCGTCCTGGTCGCTGATCTGGACGGGTACGGGTTCGGGACGATCGCCGTCCTGCCCGTCCTCAGCCGCCGACAGCGTTGGGGACGACGCGGACGGGGGTGCGGGTTTGACGGACAGGACGAGTTTGGACAGGCCGAGGAAGGCCAGGGCGGGGACGGCGGAGATCAGCCATCCGGACAGGCCCGGTTTCGCCACCGCGAGTTGCGCCGACAGCGACAAGGCAACCGCGGACACGAGGAGAAACATGGGGTAGCCGATCCGGCCGCCGGTCCGCCGCCTACGTCGGATCGTGAGGAGCGCGGCGAGGGGGATGAGTTCGGAGATGGCGGCGTTGGCCCAGCCGAACCAGTCCCCGGTACCGGCGGGTGAGTTCGTCATGGTCCAGTCGTGGACGTGGGTGAACGACGCCGCCCCGGCCAGGCCGCCGACGACAAGGAGGATGAGGACCAGGACCACGCCCTCCACCCGTTCCGTCCGCGACTTGCCCACGGTGGCGTTCATGCCTGCTCCTGCTCGTCGGTGTGTCGCCGGTAGGTGTGGGCGAGGTCGTTGATGTGCTGGTCGGTGAGGTAGGAGAAGCGGACGCGGACGGGTTCGCGGACGCCGTCGAGGACGACGAACCCGACACCGGGGGTCGCTTCGGGGATCTGGTCGCAGACCGCGCCCCGGTCGCGGGCACCGTCGCCGAGGACCATGTCCGCCTGCTCCGGTTCGGTCATCCGCAACGCGATCCGGGTGGGGAACAGGTCCCGGAACGGCAGCACGTCCTTACGCGGGTCCTGCAACGCCGCCACCACATGCACCCCCACCGCCCGCCCCTGACTGAGGAGCAGGCCGAGGGCTTCGCGGATGCGGTCGCGAACCTTCCGGTCGGTGAGGTAGGCGGTGAGCGCGGCCAGCTCGTCCACCACGATCACCAACAGCGGGTCATCAACGGTCGGGGTGTGCTGACGGGAAACACCCCGCAACCGGGCCGCCCGCAACCGCATGCGCTTCACGGCCTCTTCGAGGACGCCGGCCATGCTGTCCGGGTCGTCGTAGGCGAACCTCGCGAACAACGGCGCCCCGGCGGCGAGTTCCATCCCGCCCTTCGGGTCGAACGCCCACAACTCCACCAGCCCTGAGCGGACGCCGGCGGCGAGGGAGCGGATCAGCGACCAGATCACCGACCCCTTGCCCGAGTTCGTCGCACCGGCAATCAGGACATGCGTGCCGGCCAGCCGCAACGCATACGGGTCACCGTCCTCACGGACACCGAGCGTCAGGCTGGTGAAGTCGGGTACCTGCGGCACTGGTAGTGGTGCGACAGTGCCGGCGAGGGGGTCACGGCGACGGAAGTGCAGCACCACCCGATCCGGCCTGCTGGTCGAGAGCGCCCGACCCTCGCGGAGCCGGAACGCGTAGGCGAGGCGTTCCGCCGCGCGTCCCCAGTCGTCGGGGATCTGACCGGGCAGCATCCGCACCGTCACCCGGTCGCCGTACCGGTCACACCGCACCGACAGCAGCAGCGGCACGTACCGGTCACCCGCGAACGCCGTCGCTAGCCCGCAGGTGGCCATGACCGAGGCCCAGCCACGCCGGTACACCCACAGTCGCCGCCACCGAGCCAGGACCGGGTACCAGCCGAACTGCAACCACGACGCGGGGTGCCACCGCCACCAGGCCGCACAACCGGTCGCGATGCCGAGGACGACGGCGAGGAGGGTCGGCCACCCGTAGGACGCCCACACCCACCACACGAACCCGGTGGGGCCACTGATCCACCAGTACCGGACCGCGAGGACCGTGAGCCGGATCAGGCCCCGTAGCAGCCACCAGACGACGAGGAGCCAGCCGGGGATCCGCCAGGCGGGGAGTCGGACGTTCATCGGGGCGACCGGGATCTTCTCGCCCGGGATGACGTTGATCAGTGGCATCAGTGGTCACACCCGGCTGCCGTCGCGCGAGTGCGGGTTACCACAGCAGGTCACCGCCACGACCGGGACGGGCGAGCGTGGCCCGGCAGGTACGGCAGGCCATGTGGATCAGATCGAACCGGCGCGGCGCGACCCAGCAACGGCAACGCGGACAACGGATCTCGTCCACCAGCAACGGCGCGGCCGGCAGGCCGATCAGTCGGCGGAACACGTTGACGACGGCGCGGGCAGTGTCCCGCGACCAGCGGGCGAGGAGGCGGCGCATCACGACCACCGCCAGGCGAGGGACAGGGGGTGCGGCGACTTTCGGGCAGCACGAACTACGGTGGGCACCAGGCCCTCCTTCAACTTGAGGGGTGGGGTCACACGCGGGGCGGGCCGGGACTCTTGGCGGGGAAACGGCCCGCCCCGCGAACAGAAGTGGGAAGCGGTCAGGCAGCAGCCGCGACGGCGGCAGCACCAGCCGGGACGATCGCCGTCGCGCGCAGCGAGTACGCCATCCGCGCCTTGCACTGCCCCGACGACTTGCACCGCTGCGAGTCGACGTACGGGGTCAGGGTTAGACCCTCGAACTGCACAGCCGGCGGATAACCCGGCACACTCGACGGCGGCGGCACCGGCTGATGCGCGCCGATGACTTTCACCTTGACCTCAGTGGGACGGCCGAACTTCCCGGCCTCCGGGTCCAGGTCCATCACCCGGACCACCCAGACCCGCTCACCGGTCTCCTTGTCCCGAGCCTGGTTGTCCTGCTCACCACGCCGCTCGAAATCAATCTGCGCGTCGACACCGAGGCAGAGCGCCCCGGCGGGGAAGACGTACTCGGACGGGACCGGCACCTTCAACGTCAGCGGAACCACGAACACAGCCTCCTAGCCCAGAAACCGGACTCACTTTGACATCCGGTTGAGCTACCAAGTTACGTCGGCTTGTAAGTACAAGCAAGGCTAGGCGGGAAGAATTCATCAACAGTGGACGGCTGGCGGCGCGATGGGTCCCAGTTGGACACCTGTGAAGCCCTGCGGATTGGTCTCCGGGTTGGGGCCTACCCTGCTTCGATGACCTACGACATCGACTTCGTTCGCCGTCGCCCAGGCCGATCCCTGGTGGAAACGATGGAGGAGATCGTTGCCGAGGAAGCCGTCACGTACGACCCAGAGGCCGACCCGCAGCCCATCAGTCTCACCGCTGAACAGCGGGCCGGTTGGGAGCGGATTGTGCGCAGAGTCGCCGAGGAGTTGGGACCCGTCACCGTGACGGAGTATCCGTCGAACCTTTCCTTGTGGCGGGAAGGCCCCAACAGCTACTACCAGTTCGTCCACCGGGGCGAGTCGGCCTACATCGAGATCCCGTACCGGTATCCCCACGAGGCGGCGCTACCCGTAGCCGTGGAGGCGTACCGCCTCGGTCGGATCGTCGAGGAAGAGACCGATCTCGAAGGCTACGACGCCGAGGTCGAGCAAGACGTCAGAACCGGCGACCCTCAAGTAGCTGCGGCCAGACTCGGCGGGGTCGCCGCCTGGGCTTGGAAGAACCTGTCGTGACGGCAGACGGGCCGTACAGCGAGCGGGGCCGCCACGGTCAGGACAGCGGGTAGGTGTCCTCGATCTCGTGGCGGCTGCCGGGCATGACCAGGAGCGAGGTGAAGATGGGCTCGCCCGAGGACTGGTGGAGTGTGATGACCACGCTGAACACCGACTCGTCGGTCGGTACCTTCAAGGCTTCGGCCTCTTCCGGGCTGACCCGGCGGGCCGTCATCCGCTCGGTCACGTAGTCGGCCCGGAGTCCCTTGAGTCGGGCGATGTGCTCCGACAACCCGCCCGAGATCGGGCCGGGCTTCGTGATCTCCGTACCGACGGCGATCTCGACCGGGACGAACGTGGCGACCAGGTCGACCGGGCCGAACTCCGACACGGTCCGCCGCCGCCGTTCGTAGACCGGGGTGCCTTCCGGGATGTTCAGCTCGGCGGCGATCCGCGCCGTGGCCAGGACCGGGCCGACGTGCAGGATCTCGGTTTCGGCGGTCTCGTCCAGGCCGACCACGTCCCGCGCGTACTGCGGTGACAGGCGCTCTGCCGGGCGTCCGCGTACGAAGCTGCCCTTGCCCTGCTGTGACTCGATCCAGCCGTCCTGCTTCAGGATCCCGAGCGCCTTGAGCACGGTCGGGCGGGACACCCGGAACTCCGTACACAGTTGGCTCTCCGACGGCAGAGCCGCACCCGGCATGTAGACGCCGTCCTCGATGCGCTCCCGCAGCGTGTTCAACACGCGCAGGTATTTCGGCGTCGGAATCTCGTACGCCATCGCGGGCCACCCCACCGAAGTCAATTGATCACGTCATGTCAATACAGGAGCCTAGAGCCTGGCAGCATGACGAGACAAGACAGGTCAGCCGTTCGGCGCGGCAACATCACCCGCAGACTTGAGCCAACCCGACCAAGAACCAGCACCACCGACCAGATCCGGCCGGGACGCACCAGGCCAACGACGAGGCAGGCACCCGTAGCGACCGAACACCCGCAACGCCACCCGCCGCCGCGTACACGGCCCCTCCTCACCACAGCCGGCGCAGTGCCCGTCCGCAGACGACGGGGTGTGCCGGTCAAGCTGCTCCTGCGCCGCCCGGAGCTGGTCCCGCACCATGGCAGTCAGGTACGTACTCATGACTCAGGCCGCTCGGCGGGTAGCAGGCTGGCGCGGACGAGGATCTGTGTCTGGTCGCCGGAACGGCCGTCGTGCATCATTTTCACCCCTTCCAGCCACACCCACTCACCCCGCTCCGGCCGGTTCAACGCCATGCGCACCCCGGTCACCCACAACGCGACCGGCCCGTCCGTCGGGCGGAACCGGTCCGCCGCCTTGATCCGCAGCACCTCGCCGAGCTGCACCCGGATGTCAAACAAGACGCCTCCTCCTCACCGGTTGCTTGGTCGCGCCGACCGGGATCAGTTGAAGCCCCGCCGGCTGGACGAACAGCTCACGCTTCTCCACCGCCTCGCCCTTGGCGTTCAGCACGTAGCCGGTGATCCAGGCCCACCCGTCATAGGTCGCCTTCTCACTCACCGAGATCACCCGAAAGATCAACGGCGGGGCGCCGATGAACTGCACCGACGCCCGCACATCGATCCGGAGCAGGTCACCTGCCTCGGGTACCCACACACGAACCCCCCGCACGTTGGTTGGAGGGGCATCGAGGCGGGCGGGCATTCGGACGGCCACGGTGGGGAAGACCAACGGCCGAGGACCAGCACCCACCCCGATGCCCAGATCAGGAAGCCGCCGACCGACCCGAGCCGCCGCAGTCCACACACGAACGCCGGGACAGCACCCGGCCACGCCCACTCGACTGCGCCACCACACGCAGGCTCGTTCGGCGGGTGGCGTACTTCCAGCCCGCGCCAGCGCAGAAGATGCAGCTCACAGTGATTGTCGATGGCTCGATCATGACCATCACTGTCCGCAATGTTGGGCCGCGTGAGCACCACACCACTGGACGACTGAGGACGTCCAGGCCTAAATTAAGTCGTCCCTAGTTGTCCTTGGGAGGTTGGCATGCCAAACGAGCGCCTGCGCGATGCCATGCATCGAAACCGGCTCACCCCGACCGACCTCGCCGCAGTCGTCGGCGTCGACCCCAAGACAGTCGAGCGATGGATCACCCAGGACCGAGTTCCGTACCCCCGTCATCGGCACACGCTCGCGGCTCGGCTCGGCGAGACTCAGTCGTACCTGTGGCCGGACGCGCTTCCGGCCGCCCGTGCAGCCGAGGTCACCGAGTCGGAACTCATTCAGATCTATTCGCGCCGTGGTTCGATCCCGATCGAACTCTGGCGACGCCTGCTGACCACGGCCACTCAGCAGATCTCGATCCTGGTGTACGCCGGACTGTTCCTACCCGAACAGCATCCGAACCTGATCACCATCCTCCGGGAACGGGCGGAAGCCGGAGCGAGGGTACGCATCCTCCTCGGTGACCCGGACTCACCAGAAGTCGCGCAGCGCGGCGCCGAGGAAGGCATCGGGAATGCGATTTCGGCCAAGATCCGTAACGTCCTTACCTGGTACGAGAAGCTTGACGGCGTCGACGGAGTCAGCCTTGGACTGCACGGGACAACGCTCTACAACTCGATCTACCAGTTTGATGAGGAGATGCTGGTCAACCCGCACGTCTTCGGGTTCCCAGCAGCGCACGCACCAACGCTGCACCTCCGTAGGATTGCCGGTGGAGACCTGTTCAACCTGTACGCCGACAGCTTCGACCGCATCTGGTCCGCATCGCGGCCCACGCGCCAGGACCGAGAGGCGTCCTAGACATGGCACGGACTGAGCACTTCCACGACCCCCACGCCCCGAAGCCCAACAGCATTGTTGTAGCTGTCACGGCATTCGTGCTCGATGGGCAGGGCAGGGTCCTGCTCATCCAACGCACCGACAACGGACTTTGGGCCTTGCCGGGGGGCGCCCAGGACGTCGGCGAATCGATCGCACAAACCGTGGTGCGCGAGACCAGGGAAGAGACCGGGATAGACGTTGAGGTCACCGGCATGGTCGGCATCTACACCGACCCGAACCACGTCATCGCCTACAGTGACGGCGAAGTCCGGCAACAGTTCTCGATCTGCTTCCGCGCCCGCTATCTGACCGGACAGCCAACGGAGAGCGACGAGTCATCAAGCGTCGAGTGGACCGAACAGCAGGCCCTGGACGAGCTGAACATCCACCCCTCGATGCGTCTACGCATCGACCACGGCTACGCCAACCTCCCACAGCCCTATATCGGCTGATCACAGTCCAGCAAGACGCGCCTCAGTCCGCCGTACAGCAGCCACAATCTCCGGCGCGGCCCGATTGATGAACCGGGTGACCAGGTCGTCAGGGCCGTACCGAGTCCGAATCTCGTCAAGCCGGTCAAGCACGTCGAAGTCCTGCCCATCCGGACCGGTCGTCGCGTCGCAGTACCAGAGCGCGTCCCGTGTCGGAGAGTCTTCCTGGCCGAATTCGGCATTCAACTCGTCGGCCAAGCCTCGCTCCTCGGCCTCAATGATCGCGCACGTATGGTGCGCCACCAAGCAGGTAACTCGCTCGTCGAAGCCACGGCGCCGCAGCCAGCGCGCACCGTCAAGCGGGTGGAAGCCCGACTGCGCCACCGGGGAGGCGTATCCGATGTCGTGCAACCAGGCCGCCGCGATCAGCGTCTCCCGGTCCCCACGATCCAACGCCACCGAGACGCGCTCCGCCTTCGCGCCCACCGCCTGCACATGCCCCCACCGCCGCGGCAACGATTCACTCAGCAGGGAGGCGGCCAAGTCACGCGCATCCGTCGTCAGCTCCACGCAGATAGCCTACGGATCATGCGCCGCCGCGCCAGCCGTCGATGCCCGGCAGGGAGATGACGCCGACACCCGGTCCCGGCCCACTGCCCCGCTCGGGATGCACACTGCGGCAACTCGTAGCAGCTACCAGCGCCATTGGGCCAACCTGCGGCACGATCGACCCACGTACTACCTCCGCTTCACCCGGTACAGCTCTAAGATCCCGGACTGAGAGACGACGCATGACCGCGACGACGCCCAGCATCCCGCCGAACGTGCGCGCTGATGTCGAGTGCCTGTGGACCTACCACGACATGCACCACGACATCCGCCCGACCGACGTCGGCATCGGGTTCGGTAGTCATGACCTCGGCGTCGCGATGATCGCTACGGATCTCTTCCGCCGGGGCATGTACCCGCGCCTCGTCTTCACCGGCGCCAACGCTCCCACCACGATCGAACGCTTCCCCCGAGGCGAAGCCGTCCACTACCGCGAATACGCCATCGACCACGGCGTGCCGGCTGCCGCCATCCTCATCGAGACGCAGGCCAGGAACACCGGGCAGAACATCGAACTGACCCGCGAGCTCCTGGCCGAGCACCGCATCGAGGTCAGGTCAGTCAGCCTCATGTCCCGGCCGTACCAGCAGCGACGTGCCTATGCCACCTGCAAGAAGCTCTGGCCCGAGGTCGACGTCATCTGCGCGTCGCACCCATTGTCACTGGACGACTACGTGACCAGCATCGGTGACGTCGACAAGGTCATCAACATGCTCGTCGGCGACACCCAACGCATCACCAAGTACGCCGAACTCGGCTTCGCCATCGCCCAGGACGTACCCGCTGAAGTCGAACTCGCGTACGCCCGACTGGTCGACGCCGGCTACACCAGCAGACTCGTATAGCCGGCGGCTACAGGTCGCAGAGGCTAACGACCAAGAGCCTGCCGGCCAGCCTCGGCAACCTCCGGTGACACGATCACCGCAACCACCTCGCCATCCTTGGGGACAACGGCACGGTCACGCCAGCCCGTACTGCCTCGATGAACTCACCGAGCACCAACTCCAACGCCGTGCCATCTGGTACTCACGCTGCGGATCCGCCTGCCGCACACGGACAGGCTAGCCATCAACGCAGACCCATGCCCGTCGACTGGCTTACCGTCAACAGGTGAGAACATGGCTTCCGCCAGGCCGTCACCAGCGCCGAACTCGCAGGCGACGCCCGCGACCTCATCGACGGCATTGAGCACTTCACCCACACCCCGCCAACGCCCGCCGGCGATAGGGCAGGATCGGAATCATGCACCCCGTCAACCTGACCGGCCATGCCGTCAGGCTGCGCGAATTCCGCGCCGACGATCTGGCCGACACCCTTGCGATCGTCGGCGACGACCGGGTCACCCGCTGGCTCTCCTACGACAGCCGCGATGAAGCCGCAGCCGCCGCGATGATCGACGGGGTAGTCACTCGGGCACACCAAACGCCCCGCACGGAGTATTACCTCGCTATTACCGACACCGACGACCGCATGATCGGCTTCGGACGACTCGGACTCAGCGGCGTCCAGGCCGCCAAGCTCGGGTACGCCATCCGCGCCGACCACTGGGGCCACGGCTACGCCACCGACGCCGCCCGCACCCTCATCACCTTCGGCTTCGACCAGCTCGGCCTACACCGCATCACCGCCGCCATCGGTCCCGAGAACGCCGCCTCCATCGCCGTCGCCAAACGACTCGGCATGCAGTACGAAGGCCACCTCCGCGACCACGTCTACACCAGCGGCACCTGGCGAGACTCCCTGCTCTACTCCATCCTTACGGCCGAGCGGGCCTCCATCCCGGACTTTTCTGGACAGCACATGTGATTCTGGTCGATCGTCGGCGGAAGGTCCTAAAGCCCTTCGACGCAAATTCCAAATACCCAACCCCGTGCCACTCGTTTTGGACTTGTAGTCGCAGTAGAACCCGTGCGTGCCGGTTGAGTGCTTTACCGGGCAGCCCCACTCTGTATATCGCGTCCCGATCGGTTCGACGCGCACCAGGTTCAGCAGTTCGGTGAGCCGAACAGGCCAGGCGTCATCCGTCATGTCGCCTCCGCTGGTTCTCTCCGTCGACAGCCGCAAGGCTGTGGGCTGTCGTAGAGACGACAGCAAGTTGCCCCGAATGACCAGTGTCTAGGTAGGCGGTGTCCGCGAAGACTGCGACAGTGACTATCTGACACTGGCTGGTCACGATAGAGCCATGCTTCTGGGGCCTAGTGGGCAGAGCGAGGGGTAAATGAGCTTTTTTGACGAGAAACAACCAGCGGCCATCCTCAAGCACGCCATCATCAACCAGTACATCGACCCGTTCGTTGGTAAAACGGGCCGGTATTCACTCGACAACCGGGTAGCCGTCATCGACGGCTACGCGGGAGAAGGCCGGTACGACTCGGGAGACGAGGCATCCCCGGCGCTTCTCATACGCAAGGCTCACGAACTGCGTCGGATTAACCGCACGTTGGAGAGCTACTTCGTCGAAAGCGATCCTAAGCCGCGCGCCAAGTTGCAGCAGGTCATCGCCAACGAGGGGCAAGGGCTGCCAGTCCAGCTATTCGCGGGCAGCATCGAGGATCACCTCGAAAACCTGCTGACCCTGGTTAAGGGCATCCCTCTGCTTGCCTTTCTCGACCCGTTCGGGCTCATGATTCCGTTCGAAACGACGGCAAACATCTTCGCTCAGCGTCCTATTCAGCCGCCAGCTACCGAACTGCTAATCAACTTCAATGCGAGCGGGCTACGACGTATGGCCGGCCTGCTGACCAGCACCAAGGAAAACCGGGGTAGAGAGTCTTCGCTGGCCCGAATGGATGCTTCGTGCGGTGGTTCTTGGTGGCAGCAGGTATGGCTTGATCACGGCGACGATCGAGATGCCGCAGAAGAGGCGGTGGTCGCGGGGTATGCCGAGCGACTTGCCGATAGTCAGCGGTGCGGCTGGTGGACGACGCCGGTGCGTAACCGAGCCTCCCACAAACCCGTGTATCACCTGGTGTTCCTCACCCGACACGCTGACGGGTTCAGCGAGTTTGGGGAGGCGCTCTCACGTGGTCTGAGTCGCTGGCGTGAAGCGCTCCACAAGGATGAGAATGCTGACACGCTATTTGGTGACGAGGCGGCATTCAAGTTGAGTGAGCAGGCGCTTGCCGAGGGCTGGGTCAATGAAATCGAGCGCAATCTGCGACGGCTGCTGGCAGAAGGTAAACCATTCAAGATCTACAGCCGGTACGCCGAGGTGTACGGGGGAGTCGCTGGCCAGGCTCGCGAAACTCACCTCCGAGCGGCTTGGAAACGCCTGTACCCCGACGTGACCAAGACCGACTCGAAAGGCGATTTGATTAAAAAAGTGATAGAGCCGGCATAAGTGCCCGCGCTGGCATCTCGTCCCAAGTGCGGCCATCGAGAAGCCGCCCGCCAGCCTTCGGGGTTCGCCCGCCCCACTGCTTAAAGAAGAACGCTGTGCCGGCGTCCGCGCAACGGTCCCGTAGACCCCGCACCCACTCAGGGTCTACGGGACGGGCGCCCTGGCCCGACTCGCCACCCGCAATTAGCCAGTGAATGTCGTTGAGATTGATGTTGTCAAGTTGTCCGAGTAGAGGCTCAGCGGAGATAAATCGGACTGCGGCGGGCACTGTACGAAGATGGTCAACGCGAGACAGTTCGTCTTCCGACTCGACGCTAACGCCCATCCAGACGTTCGTTGGCCATTCAAGCATCGGTGCGAGCTTCGCCAACCGGAACGCCCGCTTCGTCAGGACCTGGTAGGTATGCCTGGGTGTATCGGCCATGACATCAAACACCCGTCGCACGTAGTCCAGGGGCACGCGGGCGTGGAAGAGATCGGACATGCTGTTGACGAACACCGTCCGCGGCTCCCGCCATCGGCGGGGAATGTCAAGAGCGTCCTCGTGGATGGTCACGTCAAAGCCAGGCCCGGACGTGATGGGGTTGCCGTCGTTCTGATACTTCGCCGACCCCATGAACTTGAGTCGTTTGGACAGGGTGAGCGCGTAGCAGTTATCGCAGCCAGCGGAGATCTTGTCGCAGCCGGTGGTTGGGTTCCAGGTAGCTTCAGTCCATTCGATGGCGCTCTTGTCGGCCACAGTGGTTCCTCCTGATCCTGGTTGAGACCATCATGTCGAACATGTGTCCGTACCGCGAGGTTCAACCGATCGTGGGCGTGCCGCCGAACGGCTAGATCTGGGCTAGGGCGCTGGCCAGAGGACTTGGGCCAACATGCCAACTTTCCCATCTACTAACAGCCAAGATGGCAGAACGAGCGCACGGGCTCGCCGTAGCGTGGTTGCTGAAGTCCGCAACTTGTCGGCGTCGCACTGCCGAATACCTCTGTATTGGATCAAGGCGCCGCGCAAGCGCGGCGCGCCCGCTCGCGCTCGGCCTGCTGGCGGCCTCCGGCCGGCATCGGCCGGCGCGGCGGGCTGCTGCCGGGACGGTTGACAGGGGACAGAGGTTCCTTGGTCAGCCAATACAGGCGACGACGGTTGAGGCGTCTGCCGAAAGAAAGACCTTGAAGCGCTTACGTGTGTCAGGCACCTGTACGACTCCGACCCGTACCGCTTGCTCTCCTGCTGCGGTCAGGACTTCAAGACCGGGATGCCAGCCATCGGTGGGGATTCCAGCGTCCTGGACGAGCTGTTCTCGCCACCGCCAGATGTCAGCGAACTGCCGCGCCGGTGCGGGGGAGTCGAAGACCTGGAACGGACTGCCCCTCTGAAGTGCAGCGATACATGCCTGATGTGGCTCCGGTGCTGCGGCCAGTAGAGCGATGAGCACGTCGCGATCCACCACAAGATCGTACGAGCGTTAGACCTCCGGCCAACAGCCAACGGCGTCGACCTGAGCGCCGTGACGATCGCGAGGGGGGTCGGCCGCCGTCGAGGGCAGGGCGATCGGCTGCCGCGCCGCTTCGCGGCTTGCCACCGACGTACACGGTCCGGACGCACGATGACCCGGCGCCACGCAAAGTCGCCCCGGCCCAAGGGCCAGGGCGGGACGCCGTACGACGCCGGAGAGTCGCAGCCCGATCGCCATGCCAGCTACGTGCCATAAGCCGGTGCCGCGAACGGTCGCGGGTGGGCAGGTACGGGCACCACGGCACCGCTGACGACCAGGCACTTCGGGCGAACCAGGTCAGTGGATCACGATCTTTCAAACTGGGGTGTCTATGGTTGCCAGATGAGTGAGGCCGCGTTCGTCTTCCCTGCCAGCTCCCGGTCGGAGTTGGTCGGTGCTCTTGACGGGCTCGCTTCGGCTCAGCCGGATCAGTGGGTCGCTGAGGGTCCGCTCTTCGTGTGGCTGGTCGATGAGGTCGATGGGCTGTACCTGGACTGGGAGCCTGAGGATGTGGCGAACCTGGAGCAGAGTATGGGGTGCCGTCCTGCCTGGGGTGTGCAGATTCAGTACCGGATGTCACGACGGCAGCGCATGGTGACCTTGGTTCTTGCCCTTCTGCGGCCTGGTGGCGTAGCCGTGGACGATTTCTGTACGCATGCCTGGACAGCCGAGGAGATTGAGACAGGCGTGCTGGTCGCTGGCGGCCGGTTCGGCGAACCGCCGGTTCGCTGACGCCCGAAGAATCCGCCGCGCACACGCCGGTTTTCATGGCCGCGCCGGCCGCTCTTACTCGTAGACGCAGGCTGCGCGAAGGATGTCCGCTACCAGGGACCATGTGGGTTGCTCAGGCAGCTCCCGGCCCTGATTGCGTGCCCAGCCATCCATGCTGCCAATCCACGAGGACATAGCTTCCAGGTAGCGCGGCAGGTCGACGTTCTCCCAGTCGTCCGGACGTGCGGCCGACTCCTCGGCGAGTGCCTGGACGTAGGTCGCCAGGTCGTTGCGGGTCCGCACCGCGTTAGTGTCGTCGAGATCCATCAGCAGATCATTGCGCATTACTGAAAGGTCTCGGTGGAGGCGCTGGGCCTTCCCGCGAGGCCGTGACGATCGTGAGGGTGGAGGGCCGCCGTCGGCGGCGGGGCGTTCGGCTGCGCTGCGTTTCGCGGCTTGCCATAGGAATACGGGGACCGGGCAGCGGACCCGGCACCGTGGAAGCCGCTAGGGCCTGGCGGGCGGTGCGGCGGGCTGCGGCACCAAGGGGACGGGTAGGTCAGGAGTTAGTTTCTCGGGCGTATCCGGTGCCCGGCCCGGCGCTGACCCTCGGAGAGCAGGTGATCCACGCCCATTAGGACCTCTTGCCAGGCGTCATCAGTCCCGGCGCTGCCGCGCTGTGCTAGCCGTTCATAGACCGAGAGGCTGCGCCGTACCGCATCTAGGTCTCGATCGAAGACCGAAGGACGGCTCCACCGCAGGTAGCGAGGTGTCACGAACAGGCGAACGTAGCTGGCGTCTCGGTAGCGAGGGTTACGCAGGGATCGCTGCCGGAGGTAGGCCAGCTGGCCGAGTGCGAGCAGGTCCGCCAAGGGCAACTCTCCCGGAACGTCCACCTAGGCATTGTCGCCAAGGGCGGATCATCGAACCAAGCGAGTTCGTGGGCCGCGACGATCACGGGGTGGTTGACGGCTGTCGAGGGCGCGGCGCCGGGCCGCCGCAGCCCGAGCGTCGTGGCATTCACGTGCCATAAGTCGGTGCCGTAGACGGTTATCAGCGGGCAGGTGCGGGCACCACGGCATTGCTGATGACTAGCCACTTCGGGCAGATCAGGTCACTAAATCGCGATCTTCCAAACTGAGGGTGTGGCCAGCTAAAGCAGCGCGATCTGACCGGGCAGTTCAGGCGGACCGGACAGCACCGCGCGGAGCGTATTGATCTGCGGGAACTCGCTCGCTCCCGCCTCGCTCCATTGGCTCCGCCACTCCGAGTCGTCGCTGAGGACTCGGTCAAGTGCCTCGACAGCCAGCTGTGGCAGGTCGTCGTCCAAGTCAAGGGATTCACCAGCAAGCAGGAAGTCCGGCGCGTACGGCGAGGTCATCGGCTCTCCGCCGGGCATCTGAGAGGCCACGATCGCCGCAGCGGCGATGGCTGAGACGGCATCGTCATAGTCGAGGTATCCGGCGTTGAATGCTGCCGTTGTCAGGGCAGCACGAACAATCGCCGCCCGTGCGGACGGGTCGGCATCGTGGAGGTCACCGCACCAGTCGGCGGCGCTGTCGTTGTCAAAGGGACCGTCATCCCAGGTGCCCATGTGCTCCCTTTACGTTCGCGTTGAGCGGATCATGAAGCCAAGCGGGGGCGGACGCAAGGGCGCGAAAGTGCTTGGCTGTACAGCCATCGGTACAGCCAAGCCGGCTGACAGGCGTGGGCGTCGAGCGACGGCAATCGACAAGCCGAGCAGGTCAACTACGCTCACTGACTTCGGCCGACAGCAGTCTTGATCTTTGCAAGCAGGGCGATGCGAGAATCGCGCAATGGTCAGCGTGGTGATCGACGCCTGGGACGAGGGCAGCGCGGCAAGGGTGAAGCTCCAAGCCGACGGGTGGGAACTCAACTTCGAGGCCCCGATCGAGTGCCTGTTGCGGCTGCGGAACGTCCGGGCGGCGGACTGGGTTGCTCGCCGCTCGATCGCCACGGGGAACGCCGCCGGTGTCCCGGTCTTCTGGGCTGCCAGCGGATCCGGGTCCGACGAGGCGGTGATCCTGATCGGGGCCGACGATGAGGCGTGGTCCATCGCGCTCACTGTTTCAGCCACGGTCGCTGACGAGATCGTGCGTACTGTCGAGGCTGAGCGCACGTAGATCAAGTGATCGGGGTTGCCGAAAGCCGGGGCTGTGCAGAGTACGTGCAATGATCTTGCGGTCGATCGGAGCGAGCCCGCCCGTTTCGCCTGGTCAGGGGCAGGTCGAACCGTTGTACTGCGTCCCCTTCCTAAACCGTGTGTCGCAGGTTCGAATCCTGCCGGGGGCACCTCGAAGATCAGCAAAAAGCTTCTCTGACCAGCGGGAATCCTCCCGGGTCGATGTAATCTCGTAGGTCGCCCGTAGCCACCGCTTGTACCGGGTCGCGCACGCTACCTGCGTTGCCCTTGAGGTTCCGTGTGGCAAGGTTTGCGCAGCTCTCATGGGTGCCGGCCGGTTCGCGGACCACTGACGGTCGTCCGGTGTCAGCCGACGTGCAGCTGCAATACCTGGTCGCTGCCGAGTTCGGCGATGGTGTCGTGCAGCAGTCCCAGCCCATCCAAACCGGCCATGCCACTCTCTTCGAAGTCCAGCCCCATCTCCTCGAAGTGTGCGGCCAACTCCTCCGCACGGTGGCCTGCGGGGTCGAGCTGATCCAGAAGGCGCCTGTGCGCTGGTGTGATGAGCACTGTCACGCCGTACACCTTGTTGATGGCCGCTGGATCGGCATCAAACTCCGACTGCTCCAGGTCTACGTCACGCTCCTCCAGGTAGCTGCAGTACCGGACCAGTCGTACTCCTTCTGTGGCTGGCGTCCGTGCTCGGTCAGGTAAGAGTGGAGTGACGACGATGACGTGCGGGCCAACCGGGCCAGCTCGGGAATGCTCCTCCTGGGGACCAGGAGGAGTGACGCGATAGCCGACAACTCATCTCCTTCGTCCGGGCTCTGCCGCTCAGTGCCGAGGACAGGGTTCAGTCAGCCCGCCGGGCAGGCTACTGAAGCCGCCGGGCAGGCTACTGAAAGAGAGTGACAACGTGCGAGCGGATCCTTGCCTGCCAAGCGGCGCGCCAGGGAACGCGCCAAGGAAATGGTTCGCCCTGCTCGCCGCCGGCTCGTACGGTCGGTCGATGACGACCTGGATCCGGCGGTTCCCGCCACCCGATGGCACAGCCGACGACCGGGTGCGGGTCGCGGTGAAGGACGTGATCGACATGGCGGGTGTGGTCACCACGGCCGCTTCCGCGGCCGTACGGGACGCGGCCACCCCGGCGCTCGTCGACGCCGAATGCCTCGCAGGTATCCGGGCGTCCGGCGCGTACCTGGTGGGGAAGACGAACCTGACCGAACTCTGCCTCAGCCCCGTGGGGGACAACGCGGTCTTCGGCACTCCGGTCAATCCGTTGTCGCCTGACCGTATCCCCGGTGGTTCGTCGAGTGGCAGTGCGGTGGCGGTGGCCACCGGCGAGGTTGACGTCGCGCTGGGTACGGATACCGGTGGGTCGGTGCGGCTTCCCGCCGCCTGTTGCGGGGTGGTGGGGCTCAAGACGACATGGGGGCGGGTGCCGACCGCCGGGGTGTGGCCGCTCGCGCAGAGCCTTGACACCGTCGGCCCGATCGCCCGTGACGTGACCGGTGTGGTCACCGGGATGCGGCTGCTCGAACCCGGTTTTGTGGTGGCGGCTGCTCCTGTCCAGCGGATAGGGCGGTTGCGGATAGCGGGGGTGGAATCGGCGATGGAGGAGGCCGTCGATGCGGTGCTCGACGCCGCCGGGTTCACGGTCCGGGAGGTACGTCTGGACGGGTGGGAGGCGAGCATCGATGCTTTCGTGACGATTGTCCTCGGCGAACTGTGGCACAACCATCACCGGCTGGTCGACCTTGAGAGCCTGAGCCCGTTTGTCAGTGGCGGACTGCGTAGTGGTGGCGAGGTGGGCGTCGCGGCGTTGGCCGAGGCGATGTCCGTCCGACAGGTCTGGCGGGCGAAGGTGTCGGCGGCGCTGAGCGAGGTGGAGGCGTTGGCTCTGCCGACCATGGTGGCGCCACCGCCGACGTTGACCGACTTTGTCGGGTTCCCGCTCACCGCGCTGACCGCGCCGTTCAACCTTGCCGGCGTACCGGCGCTCGCGATGCCGATAACGGCGACGGCGACGGCAACGGGATCGGCGACGGCAACGGGATCGGACGCGGTCGTACCGCCGAGCCTTCAGCTTGTCGGGCCGGCGGGCGGTGAGGAACTGCTCTGCGCGACCGGACTGCTGGTCGAGCGGGCGCTGGCCCGGTCGGCGTCGGAATAGCCGAGCGCGGTGGGCGGGTGTGCAGCAACCGAACGGGACGAGCGGGCCTTGGTCGAGGCGCTCGACGAGGGCGGCGGGCACGCCGGGACCGACACGGCGATCACCGGGCGGCTGGCGGCCAGCCGGATGATCGCCGTACAACGGGCGCTGGCCAGGAAGAGACGGGCGGCGGCCGGGGAGAACTGGCTGCGGCTGGTCGACGGGCGCTCCGCTAAACGAGCAGTACGGCGA
This sequence comes from Micromonospora sp. NPDC050417, assembly GCF_044458865.1. NCBI lineage: Bacteria > Bacillati > Actinomycetota > Actinomycetes > Micromonosporales > Micromonosporaceae > Micromonospora > Micromonospora sp. NPDC050417. The sequence goes on along the minus strand of NZ_JBITIH010000003.1, from coordinate 308,029 downwards.
CTCTGTGACCGCCGCCGATCACGGGTACGACCTGCTCGGGCGCGCGTACGCGGACCACTGCGGCTGACCCGATGCCCGGTCGGCGCGGCGGGTAGGTCGGGTCAGACCGAGGGGGTCTCGCGCATCGGTTTGAGTGCGAGCGCCCACCGGGCCAACTCGTCCAGGAGTGTTGTCGCCATCGACTCCATCTGCGCGGTCGGCTCGATCCGGGTGCCGTCCTCGCTGCGTAGCTGCGAGACGAACGGGATCATGACCGACTCGTTCAGCGGCACCATCTTCAGCGAGAGCAGGACCGTCTTGATCGCCTGCTGGGCCCGAATGCCGGCCGCGATCCCGCCGTAGCTGACCAGGCCGACCGGCTTGTACTGCCATTCCTGGTGCAGGTAGTCGAGCGCGTTCTTCAACGGTGCGGTGTAGCTGAAGTTGTACTCCGGCATCACCAGCACGTACGCGTCGCCGGCGTCGATCTTGGAACTCCAGTCCAGCGCGTGCTGGCCCTCGTACTGCCGCATCCGGGGATGGTTCGGCTCGTCCATCATCGGCAGGTCCCACTCGGCCAGGTCGACCACCTCGACGTCGAAGGCGCCGTGCTCGACCGCGCGCTGGTAGAACCACTGGCCGACCGGCAGACCGATCCGGCCGGGTCGGGTGCTGGCGATGATGACGTACAGGGTCGGCATGGGCGCGGCACGTCCCCTCTTCGAAGCGGTCGGAACAGCCTGACCGGATCAGCCTCTCACGACCACCGTGCCCGACCTCCAGGGGAACCGGTCAGTCGAAGAAGCGCGCCATGTGGCTGGCTGCCGGCTCCGGATCGTCAGGCGACATCGGGGTCATGTCCGCGAAGATCGACGCCCCGTCGCAGCCGGCGTGGAGCGGGTACCAGCGCGGGGTGCCCGGCGGGCGGGAACAGATCCCCTTGATCGTCTGTACGTCGAGCAGTCGTACGTGGGTCGGGTCCGCGACCGCGTTCACGTGCCCCCACCACGGGCTCATGATGTGCAGTACGCCGCCCGGCCGGAGCACCCGGTGGCACTCGTCCACCAGGGCCAGGAAGTCGATCAGGTGTTCCAGGATGTGCACTGTGAAGATCACGTCGACCGAGTTGTCGGCGATCGGCAGCGGACCGGAGAGATCCGCCTGGGCGTCCACCCCGTCCGCGCGGCGCAGGTCCAGGCCGAGGTTCTCCGGGTACTGCTTCGCCGCGCCGCAGCCCAGGTCGACCACGATCGGTTCCCGTCCGCCGACCCGGACCCGGGACCAGACAGCCAGCACCCCGTCGAACTGGCCGACCAGGAGCCGGACCAGGCGTAACTGGTCCGGGTCGGCGACCTCACCGGTCAGGTGCGCGACCCCCCGGTCGAAGCGGACCTCGACCGCGACCCCGCGCAGCCGGTCGTCGTGTTTCGCCAGGTCGGCGAATGCCTCGGCGAGGAATCCGTCGACTGCCCGGAGCCGCTCTCCCGAGGACGGCGTGCGTGCCAACGCGACCATGGGCCCACCTCCCGGCGCCGGCTACCCACGATCGCGCCGGATATGCCTCCGACCGGTGCCCGTTCTCCGGCCGACGCCGCCGACGGTGGAACCGGCCGACGCCGCCGACGGTGGAACCGGCCGACGCCGCCGATGGTGGAACCGGCCGACGCCGCCGATGGCGGCTCAGCGGGGCGAGGGGCGACGACCGAGTCGGGTGGCCCGGATCCGTTGCCGGGGCGGGGCCGCGGTCAACACCCGTTTCAGGTGGTAGCGGTGCAGTTCGGCGGTGCCCTCAAGAGAGCTGTCGTCGGTGACCGCGACCAGGTCCCAGCCCTGGAGACCGGCCCGGTTCAGGTGCTCCAGGGCGGTCTCCCCGTAGGCGGAGACGTCGAGCATCGAGCCGTCCGGGCCGTACCAGGTGTAGATCAGTTCCCAACCGGTGTCCTCTAGCCGGGCCTGCCGGCGCCGCACGAGCAAGGCGTACTCGAACTGGACCATGGGCTCATTGTCGTCTATCTTCGCCCGTCGGCAAGGCGACGCGGCGAGGCGAGGCGAGGCGACGCGGCGAGGCGAGGCGACGCGGCAAGGCAACGCGGCGAGGGGGGGCGGCGGGGCGGCATGAGCCTGGTGGCAGGGGTGGTCAGCGTTCGCTGACCCGTCCGCCGTCGACCTCGACGTGCCGGGTGGTCCGGACCGCGTCGAGCATGCGGCGGTCGTGGGTGACCAGCAGGAGCGTGCCCGGGTACGCGTCGAGCGCCGACTCCAGCTGCTCGATCGCCGGCAGGTCGAGGTGGTTCGTCGGTTCGTCCAGGACGAGCAGGTTCACCCCACGCGCCTGGAGCAGGGCGAGCGCCGCACGGGTCCGCTCGCCGGGGGAGAGGGTCGCCGCCGGGCGCAGGACGTGTGCGGCCCGCAGCCCGAACTTCGCCAGCAGAGTCCGTACGTCCGCCGGCGCCAACTCCGGTACGGCGGCGCCGAACGCGTCCAGCAGTGGCTGGTCACCGAGGAAGAGCCCACGGGCCTGGTCGACCTCGCCGACCACCACCCCCGACCCGAGCGAGGCGTGACCGGCGGTCAGCGGCAGCCGCCCCAGCAGGGCGCCGAGGAGGGTGGACTTGCCGGCGCCGTTCGCCCCGGTGATCGCCACCTTCTCGGCCCAGTCGATCTGGAGGTCGACCGGCCCGAGGGTGAAGCCGCCCCGCTGCACCACCGCGCCGCGTAGCGCGGCCACCACCGTTCCGGCCCGGGGAGCGGCGGCGATCTCCATCCGCAGCTCCCACTCCTTGCGGGGTTCCTCGACCACGTCCAGGCGCTCGATCAGCTTCTCGGTCTGCCGGGCCTTGGCCGCCTGCTTCTCGCTCGTCTCGCCCCGGAAGTTTTTGCCGATCTTGTCGTTGTCCGGGGCCTTGCGGCGGGCGTTGCGTACGCCCTTCTCCATCCAGGCCCGCTGGGTACGCGCCCGTGCTTCCAGCCCGGCGCGGGTGTCGGCGTACTCCTCGAACTCCGCTCGTGCCTGGCGGCGGGCCACCTCCCGTTCCTCCAGGTAGGCGGCGTAACCACCGCCGTAGAGCCGCACCTGCTGCTGGGCCAGGTCCAGCTCCAGCACCTTGGTCACGGTCCGGGTGAGGAACTCCCGGTCGTGGCTGACCAGCACGGTGCCGGCCCGCAGGCCGGTGACGAAGCGCTCCAGCCGGTCCAGCCCGGCCAGGTCCAGGTCGTTGGTCGGCTCGTCGAGCAGGAAGATGTCGTACCGGCTGAGCAGCAGCGAGGCCATCCCGGCGCGGGCCGCCTGGCCGCCGGAGAGGGTGGTCATCGGTGCGCCCAGGTCGACCCCGAGGCCCAGTTCGGCGGCGATCTGTCCGGCCCGTTCGTCGAGGTCAGCGCCGCCGAGCGCGAGCCAGCGTTCGAGCGCGTCCGCGTACGCGTCGTCGGCGCCCGGGGTGCCGGCGGTGAGCGCCTCGGTGGCCTGGTCCAACGCGGCCTGCGCGGCGGTGACCCCGGTCCGGCGGGCCAGGAAGTCCCGGACGGCCTCGTCCGGCCGGCGTTCCGGCTCCTGCGGCAGGTGTCCCACGTTCGCGCCGGGCGGGTTGAGCTGCACCGAGCCCTGTTCCGCCGGCTGGAGCCCGGCGAGGGTACGTAGCAGGGTCGACTTGCCGGCGCCGTTGACACCGACCAGCCCGATCACGTCACCGGGGGCGACAACGAGATCCAGCCCGGTGAACAGGACACGGTCTCCGTGTCCGGCGGCGAGGTCCTTGGCGATCAACGTGGCACTCATGAGACGCCGATGGTATCCGGCCGCCCCCCTGCCGGGTCGAGGAGTTTCCGCCGGGCCGGCGATTGTCCGGGGAGTTGGCGGGGCACACTGGGCCGGTGGCGACCACTCTCGCGATCGACTGCGGCGGCGGCGGGTTGAAGGCGTCGGTGCTGGACGAGGCGGGGACGATGCGGGCCCGCCCGATTCGGGTGCCGACCCCGTACCCGTTGCCGCCCTCACTTTTCGTCAAGACCCTGGTGGATCTCGGCGGCCAACTGCCGAGCGCCGACCGGGTGACCGTGGGAATGCCGGGCATGCTGCGTCACGGCGTGGTGGTGGCGACTCCGCACTACGTCACCCGGGCTGGCCCCCGGACCAAACCCGATCCCGAGCTGACCGCCGAATGGTCCGGTTTCGACGCCCGGACGGCGCTTGCGGACGCGTTCGGCCTGCCCGTCCTGGTGCTCAACGACGCCGAGGTGCACGGTGCGGGCGTGGTCGCCGGGACCGGGTCGGAGCTGGTCCTCACCCTCGGCACCGGGCTGGGCTGCGCGCTCTTCGACGGCGGGGTGCTCGCCCCGCACCTGGAGCTTTCCCAGGCGCCGGTGCGCTGGGGGATGAGCTACGACACCTACATCGGCGAGCACGAGCGCCGGCGGCTCGGCGACGGGTTCTGGTCCCGTCGGGTACGCGGGGTGGTCGAGGGACTGCGTCCGGTCTTCCAGTGGGACCGGCTCTATCTCGGCGGCGGCAACTCTCGGCTGATCCGGCCGGAGCAACTCGCCCGGATGGGCGACGACGTGGTGGTCGTACCGAACACGGCCGGCATCCTCGGTGGTGTCCGTGCCTGGGCGATTTCCGCTGACTGACTCCTGATCGACTGCCCGGGGAACAGTCGCGTTTCGCGGGGTGTTGTGTCAGCGTCGGTGGATACCGGGTGGTGCGGACGGGAGGGGTGGGGAAAGTGGATCTTCTGGCGGAGTACCGACGGGCGACCATGTTCTTCGAGACCGGAGATCCGACCGGGGCGGCCCGGTTGTTGGAGCCGATCGTCGAGGCGGAGCCCACGAACACCTCCGTACGGCAACTGCTGGCTCGCGCGTACTTCCACTCGGCCCAGCTCGGCCGGGCGGAGGAGCAGCTCCGGGTGCTGGTCGACCGGGATCCGAGCGACCACTACGCGCACCACGTACTCGGCCGGACCCTGGAGCGGGTCGGGCGGGCACCGGAGGCGTTGCGGCACCTGCGGATCGCGGCGGCGATGCACTCGGAGAACGACGACTACCAGGCCGCGCTGCGCCGGGTCGAGACCAAGGTCGGCGGGGCTCGCTGAGGTGACCTGCCTACGATGGTTCCCGGCGGTGGTCGACCGGGGGACCGGTCGGGGCCGGGCCAGGACGACGGAGGGTGGGCGTGTGGTGAGGACGGGCGCGCGATGAAGCTCAAGCTCGACCTGCACGACATCTTCAACCGTGGGCACGACATCGACCGCGCGCTGCGCGGGATCATCGACGAGGCGGTGGCGAAGAAGGCCACCCTCGTGGAGATCATCCCCGGTAAGGGGTCGGGTCAGCTCAAGAAGCGGGTGTTGCGCTTTCTCGACCAGAAGGAGATCAAGCAGATCTACCACCGGGTGGAGAAGGACTCGAACAACTTCGGCCGAGTGTTCGTGCACTTCCGCTGGAAGTAAGGAAGGGGCCCTTGTTAACGCATAGCGTTAACAAGGGCCCCTTCCTTACTTCTCAGAAGGAGTAGGTGCGGGCGACCGCGACCATCTCCGAACTGTGCGAGCCGACCACGCCGACGTCCGGCGGGCGCGGGTGGAAGCCGGGTAGTCCGGAGAGGTCGTCGCTGGCGTCCATGGCGCGCAGCGACACCGGGCCGTCGCCGGACGGGACCACCAGCTCGATCTCGATGCCGTCGGCCGGCGGGGCGTGGAAGACCAGACCCCAGGACCACGGTCGGTCGCCGGCACCCTGGTTTCCCGGTACGTTCCGGCCCGCCACCGTCGCCCGCAGCACCTCCGCCGCCACGTGCAGGGTGGTGAGGCGTACCTGCCGTTGCGGAGCCAACCGCAGCCGCAGGGTGCGCTGGTCACCGCTGGCCTGGTCGGCGAGCACGGTCAGCATCGGCGCGGGCAGGGGCGCCGCCGGCGCCGGTCCGGCGAGCATCTCGCCGCTCCCGAGTCCGGGAAAGTCGTCCGACGTCGTCACCGGTGTTCGCACGTACTGGGCGGTCCAGGGCTGCGGGTCTATCTCGTGACTGAGCCAGCGGGCCGTGCCGGAGTTCGTGTCGAGGGCGTACATCAGGTGCGTGGGCACCGGGTGGGCGGCGTCGAACCGGTCGACCGCGAGTCCGGTCGCGGTGAGCGCCAGGGTGGCGATCGTCGCCACGACCGTGGGGACGGTGTGCCGCCACCGGGCCGCCCCGGAGCTATTCGTCGGCCGCTGGGCGGGCGTCGGCTGTTCGGTAGCCGTCGGCTGTTCGGTGGGCGCGGGGTGGAGCAGGTCGAGGACCGGGAGCGCGCCCAGCCCGAGCAGGACGGCGAAGAGCGCCGCGACGCCGCCCATCGCCATGCCGAGCGCCGGGAAGAGCAGCATGACCGTGGGCAGCAGGATGAGCACGCCGACCGCCGCGCCACCGGTCACCGCCACCACCGCCCACGGGCTGCCGGGCCGGACCGCGAGGGCGACCAGGGCGCCGGTCGCACCGGCGAGTGCGGGCAGCGTGGTCAGGTACGCGCCGCCGGGCGTTACCTCGGCGAGCACCACCGCGAGTACGGCGAGCCAGCCCAGCCCGCCGAAGGTCAGCGCGGCGGTGCCGATCCGGCGCCGGAAGAGCGCGTACCAGCCGAACAGTACGGCGGCGGCGAGCGCCAGCACCGCCAGTCGGTACCACAGTGGACGGTACGGGTCGAGCAGTTCGGCGTGGCCGGGACGGATCGTGGTCACCGCCGACCAGAGCAGTCGCGCCAGCACCGGCGCGACCATGATCGGAAGCAGGGCCAGCCCGAAGCCGGCGCTCAACCGTCCCCACGACGCCTGACCGTGTCGTCGGGTCGACCAGCCGAGCAGCCCGACGACGGCGACGGCGAGCAGTGCCAGCGGCCAGGTGAGCCAGCCGGGGTAGCGGACCAGGGCGCCCGGAACCGGGAAGTAGGTGGCGTCGGTGTCGGCGCCCAGGGCGGCCAGGTTGGTGTCGCCGAACTCCCGGGCCAGCGCGAGCGCGTTGTCACCGTGCTGTTGGAGGCTGCCCTGGTCGACGTTGGCCGGGGTGTCGAGCGGGGTGTGGTAGATCGCCCCGCCGTCGAGGTAGGCGGAGTTCAGGCCGGTGAAGCCCTCGTCGAGGAAGGCGGTGAAGTCGGTGTCGTTGGGCAGGAGTCGGTACACCTCGACGGCGAACGAGGTTCCCATTGGGTGGGGTGCCGCCCGACCGAAGACGTCGACCAGCCCGGCGTTGCGCGGTGAGGTCTCGAACATGATGACCGGGCCGGTGCTGCCCCGGGCCTCCAGGTTGAGCACCACCCCGCCGTCGGCGGCCAGCGGATGCTCGGAGGCGAATGCCGACGCACCGCAGAGGCACGCCTCCTCCGCGTCGGTGAGGACGAACACGATGTCGTTGCGCGGGTGGTCTCCGGTGCTCAGCGCACGGGCCACTTCGAGGATGGCCGAGGTGCCGACCGCGTCGTCGTTGCCGCCCGGTCCGGACTGCACCGAGTCGTAGTGGGCGACGAGGAAGACCCGGCCGGTCGGATCGGTGCCGGGTAGTCGGGCGACCACGTTGCGTACCCGGGCGAGGGTGGCACCGGCCGCCGCGCCGCTGAGCTCACCGGCCTCCTCGGCCACCGTGTCCTGCACCTCGGTCTGCAGGCCGAGGCCGCGCAGGGTGGTTTCGAGGTACGCCCGTACGTCGTCGTTCGCGGGGCTGCCGGCGACGTGGGTACGCGCGGCGACGACTCGTACGTGCTTGTCGGCGCGTTCGGCGCTGAACTGCCCGGCGGGGGCGTCGGCGCCGACCGGGGCGGGTGTCCGGATCGCCAACAGGGCGGCGGCACCGATCGCGACCAGTGCGGTCAGGGCGCCGACGGTGGTCAGTGCACGTCGGGCCGGTCGGACAGCACGTGTCGGTACGTGTTCGGGAGGTGACTCAACGGGTACGCCCACGGTTTCTCCTGGGGGAAGGGGTCATCCTGGCGGTTATGGGTCCTTGCTGGGGGCTGTGAGTGTTCGTGCGGTACGGCGACCACCGGCACCGGGCGGTGACTTGAAAGCGATGCCTGTCACCGGTGGTACAGGTCGCCCTATCCTGCCCGCTACTCCTCCCCGTGGGTGACTGCCGAACGGCCCCGGTTGTCGCATAGGTTTGGGCCCATGACCGTGGTCCCTGAGCCTGATCCGATCGACCTCCTCCGGGAGTTCGTCGACCGGGTGGCTCCCTACGACCCAGACCCGTCGGCTGTCCCGCTCGGCGCGATCGAGGTCCGGCATCGGCACGCCACCGAGAGCTTCCCGCTCACCCCGCACCTGGTTCGGTCGATCGCCGGAGCACTCGCCGGCTACCGTGACCCGGGCGACCGGGGCCGCTGTGCGCAGTGCGGCGGCCGGCGGTTGGACGACAATCTGCACTGCGTCGACTGCGGTCGACTGCACGGGGTGCTCGGCGAGGTGATCGCCGCCCGAGCCGAGCGGATGGCCACGGGTGGGAGCGCGCCCGGCGGGTTCGTCGGGTGATCGCCGTATCGGCGCGGGTCACCGCGTTCCTCGTGTTGTGTGGCAGCGTTGGGTGGTACAGGATCAGCAGGTTGATCGCGAAGGAGCGGGAAATCAGCATCGATGAGCCCCAACCCCGGGCCGGGGGGCGGCGCTACGAGGCGCCGGCGTGACCGGCTCCTCTGTCGTGCCGCAGCGGGCCTACCCGCACGGCGGGCTCAGCCGGCACCCCAACCTGCCCGTGGGTGAGCGGCTGCGGGTCCTGCTGGTCGAGGACGACGAGGGCGACGCCTTCCTGGTCGGCGAGCTGCTCGCCGAGACCCAGTCGGCGATTGACCTGCTGGTGGCGACGAGCCTCAACCAGGCCCGGCAGCAGATCGCCGGGGTCGACTGCGTACTGCTCGACCTCGGCCTGCCCGACGCCGAAGGGCTGGACGGGCTGCGTCAGGTCCTCGCCATGTCCAGCGGCGCGGCGGTCTGTGTGCTCACCGGCCGGCAGGACGAACGGCTCGGTGTCGACGCGGTCGCCGAGGGCGCCCAGGACTACCTGGTCAAGGGCCAGGTAGACGGGGTGCTCCTCACCCGCGCGCTGCGCTACGCGGTGGAGCGCAAGCGGGCCGACGAGAACGCCCGCCGGTTGCGCGAGATCGAGCTGCGTCAGGCCGAGTCGGCCCGCCTGGAGCGCGGCTTGCTGCCGCAGCCGCTGATGGACACCGACCAGGTGACCGTGCACACCTTCTACCGTCCCGGCCGGCACGCGGCGCTGATCGGTGGCGACTTCTACGACGTGGTGCAGACCACCCCCGACCGGGTCGACCTGATCATCGGTGACGTCTGCGGGCACGGGGTGGACGAGGCGGCGCTCGGGGTCGAGTTGCGGGTCGCCTGGCGTGCCCTGGTGCTCGCCCGGGTCCCCGACGACGAGGTGCTGCCGGCGTTGGAGCAGGTGCTGATGAGTGAACGCCGGGCGCGGGAGATCTTCGCGACGGTGGCCACCGTCCGACTCGACCTGGCCGCCAACCGGGCGACCTTCCGGCTCGCCGGTCACCCGCCGCCGCTGCTGCTCGCCGACGGACGGGTCACTCCCGTACCGGCTCCGGGTGGGTTGCTGCTGGGCGTGCGTCCCCGGCCGCCGGTCGCGTTCGATCTGACCTTTGACACAGAGGACTGGTCCTTGCTGCTCTACACCGACGGACTGATCGAGGGGCGGGTCGGCGAAGGGCCGGACCGGCTCGACGTACCGGGGCTCGGTGGTTTGCTCACTGACCCTGCGGCCCGGGCCGTGCCCCTGTCCGACCTGCCCGGTTGGCTGGTCAGCCGGGCGGAGGAACTCAACGGTGGGCCGCTCGCCGACGACGTGGCGATGCTGCTGGTGAGCCGGGGAGGTGGTCGGTGATGGATCAGGAGTCGGGGTCCGGGAGGCCGGTCCCGGTGACGGACCGGGGGGCGGCGTCGCGGGCGGCGCGGCGTCAGTTCGGTTGGAGTCTGCGCCGACGGGTGACCGCGCTCTGCGTGGTGGTCGGCGCCGTGCTGGGCCTGCTCGCCGTCGGTGAGGCGCTGGTCGCCAACGCGAACCGCGGCCACCTCGACACGTTGCTGACCAAGACCGGACCGCTGCGTACGGACGCGGAGTCGTTGCCGACCGCCCTGGTCAACCAGCAGACCGCTGTGCGCGGCTACGCGGTCAGTGGTGACCGCGCGGACCTGGGGCCGTACAACGACGGGCTGGCGCAGGAGGAGGTTCTGATCGGTCGGATGGACGCGCTCCTCGACGACCATCCGGAGATCCGCCGCCAACTGCACCTCGTCCGGGACCAGGCCGCCCAGTGGCGGGCCGACGTGGCCGTGCCGATCATCAACGCGACCGCGATCGGCGGCCCGAGCGCCGGGCAGCCGCTCGTCAACGAACAGGGGCGGCGGCAGTTCGACGAGCTGCGCGGCTCGACCGACCGGTTGCAGGATCTGGTCCTCAACCTGCGCAACGAGATCGCCACCAAGGCCCGGAGCACCGGCAACACCCTGGTCCTGCTGTTGATCCTCGCCGCGGCGGTGGTGATCGTCGCCGGAGTGGCCCTGCTGGTCTCGCTCAACCGGGTGGTGATCGGCCCGGTGACCGCCCTGGCCGAACAGGTACGCAGGGTCTCCCAGGGCGAGTACCAACGAGAGATCACCAGGACCGGGCCGCCGGAGCTGGCGCAGCTCGCCGGGGACGTGGACGCGATGCGCCAGCGGATCGCCGCGGACCTGGCCGAGGTACGCGAGGCGCGGACCCGGATCGAGTGGGTGAACAGCCAGCTCCAGAAGCAGGCCGAGGAGCTGGTCCGATCCAACCGCGACCTGGAACAGTTCGCGTACGTCGCGTCGCACGACCTCCAGGAGCCGCTGCGTAAGGTGGCGAGCTTCTGCCAGTTGTTGCAACGCCGGTACGCCGGCCAGCTCGACGAACGCGCCGACCAGTACATCGCGTTCGCGGTCGACGGCGCGCAGCGGATGCAGCGGCTGATCAACGACCTGCTCGCGTTCTCCCGGATCGGCCGGCTCACCACCGGCTTCACGGAGGTGGACCTGAACCAGGTGATGGTCGACGTCGCCGCGCAGACCGACGCCGCCCGGGAGTACGCCGGTGGCGAGCTGACCTGGTCCGGGCTGCCGACCGTACAGGGCGAGGAGGCGTTGCTGACCAACCTGCTGGTCAACCTGGTCAGCAACTCGCTGAAGTTCCGTCGGCCGGACGTACCGCCGCGGATCAGGATCACGGCGCGGCGGGTCGACGGTGAGTGGGAGATCAGCTGCGAGGACAACGGCATCGGGATCGAGCCGGAGTTCGTCGACAAGATCTTCGTGATCTTCCAGCGGCTGCACTCGAAGGACGCGTACCCGGGCACCGGAATCGGGCTGGCGATCGTGAAGAAGATCGTCGAGTACCACGGTGGCAGGATCTGGGTCGACCTCGACGTCACCGAGGGTACGACCATCCGGTTCACCCTGCCGGTCGGCGTCGCGGCGGATCTGCCGGAGTTGGCCGCGTCGGCCGTACCAGGGCAGTCGGGTGGTCCGGACGAGTCACCTTCGGGGCAGACTCCGGATCCGGAGGGCCGGCCGGGCCGGACCGACGACAATTCAGGTGAGCCGGACGATCCCACGGTTGACAGGCCGGGCGGAACGCAGACCGGTGGAATGAAGGAGAGCGTGGCATGACGGCACCGCCGGACGGCAAGAGTCCGATCGAGGTACTCCTGGTCGAGGACGATCCCGGGGACGTACTCATGACCCAGGAGGCGTTCGAGGAGCACAAGCTCCGCAATCGGCTGACCGTCGTCTCCGACGGCGCGGAGGCGCTGGCGTACCTGCGCCGCGAGGGCCAGTACGCCAACGTCACGCTCCCCGACCTGATCCTGCTCGACCTCAACCTGCCCCGGCGGGACGGGCGTGAGGTGCTCGCCGAGATCAAGAACGACGAGCAGCTCTGCCGGATCCCGGTGGTGGTGCTGACCACCTCGCAGGCGGACGAGGACATCCTGCGCAGTTACCAGTTGCACGCGAACGCGTACGTGACCAAGCCGGTCGACTTCGACCGGTTCATCACCGTGGTTCGCCAGATCGACGAGTTCTTCGTCAGTGTGGTGAAACTTCCGCCAAGGGGCTGACGCGATGATCGACGAAGTGGGGTCGTTGATCCGTGACGCCGCCGCCACCGCCGTGCTGCCGTTCTTCGGCCACCTGGAAAGCTCCGACGTGACCGAGAAGGCTCCGGGTGAGCTGGTCACCGTGGCCGACCGGCGGGCCGAGCAAATCCTCGCCGAGGGGCTGCGCCCGTTGCTGCCCGGTTCGGTGGTGGTGGGTGAGGAGGGGGTCGCCGCCGATCCCTCGTTGCTGGACCTCCTCGCCGGTACGGCTCCGGTGTGGCTGGTCGACCCGGTCGACGGAACCGCCAACTTCGCCGCCGGACGGGAGCCGTTCGCGGTGATGGTGGCGTTGCTGGAGGGCGGGGCGGCCCGGGCGAGTTGGATTCTCGACCCGGTCTCGGACGTCCTGCTGACGGCGGAGGCGGGCCGTGGGACGTACCGCGACGGGGTGGCGGTGCGGACGGCGGACGGCGGGTCGGCGACGGTCCTGCGCGGCGCGGTGATGACCCGTTTCCTCCCGCCCGATCTGCGCGAGTCGGTCCTGGCCGGTGCGGACCGGCTCGGCGAGATCCTTCCCGGTCAGCACTGCGCCGGCCGGGAGTACGCCGACATCGTTTCCGGGAGGCAGCAGTTCGCGCTCTTCTGGCGGACCCTGCCCTGGGACCACGCGCCCGGGGTGCTGTTGCTGACCGAGGCGGGCGGGGTGGCCCGCCGGCTCGACGGAACGCCCTACCACCCGGCGGACGACCGGGCCGGGTTGCTGGTCGCCGCCGACGAGCGGACCTGGCACCAGGTGCGTGACACCCTCCTGCCCGAGGTCGCCCGAGACGCCCCACTGTGATCATCATTACCAAGAGTGAATAGGTTGTTTCGCCCGCGTGCACCGCTCGGATGTGGTAGGAGTGCAGGGCCGACAGCGCCCGCTTGGTCCGGTAGTGTGACCCCCGGTCTCCCGCCCGGAGGTGCCGCATCCGGCGCCGGCGGTGGCCGCCGCCGAAGATCTACCAGGTAACGGGGTAGGCGGCCGACGGAAGGAACGGCTTTCGTGCCTCGCAGGACGGCCAGTATCCGGCGCCGCGCGTCGGGAACGCTCGCGGCACTGCTCGCCGCCGTAGTGGTCGCCACCGGGACGCCGGCTGCCGCAGCCCCGGCTGCCCGGCCCCTCGGCTTAGGGTCGCTCGCGCTCGCCCCGGCCGGTCCCGGCGAGGAAGGGGGCAGCAAGGCGCTGCGGGACACCCTGGAGGCCGTCTCCAAAGGACACATCGAGGCAAAGGCCAAACTCGACAATTCGGTCAAACGGCAGGGTGCGCTCACCGAGGAGCTAGCCAAGATCGAGACCCGGTTGACCGAACTGAACGCCGTGGTCGCCGAGGTCGCGGTCCAGTCGTACCGGCACGGCCGACTGAGCGCCGTCGCCACCCTGCTCAACAGCGCCTCCCCCGAGGCGTTCCTGGACCGGGCCGCCGGCCTGGAAGTGATGGCCCAGCGCGACGACAAGCAACTGCGGGCGCTCGCCGAGGCCCGGGAGGAAGCCAGCCGGGCCAAGGGCGCGATCGACAACGAGGTACGTGAGCAGCAGAAACAACTCGCGGTCATCGCCAAACGCAAACAGGACGCCGAGCGGGCCCTTGCCGCGGTCGGCGGCACCACGGCCGCCGGCTTCGTCAGCGCCAACTCGGCGTCGGCCAAACCGGCACCGAAGAACTCCGACGGCTCCTGGCCGAAGGAGTCCTGCAACGTCGACGACCCGACCACCGGCGGCTGCATCACCCCGCGCACCCTGCACGCGATGAAGCAGGCCCAGGCCGCAGGCTTCAAGCGGCACGTCTCCTGCCACCGCCCCAGCGGCGGCGGCGAACACCCCAAGGGACGGGCCTGCGACTTCTCCTCCGCCACCGACGGCTTCAAGGACGCCGACGCCACCGGCGGCGACCGCACGTACGGCAACAACCTCGCCGCCTACTACGTCAAGAACGCCGGCTCGCTCGGTGTGCTCTACGTGATCTGGTACCGGCAGATCTGGATGCCCGGCACCGGCTGGCGGTCGTACAACGGTGGCGGAAGCCCGGCCGGCGACCACACGAACCATGTTCATCTCTCGATGGTTTAGCACCCAGCCCGCCCTGAGCTGCGTACCATCCCACCGATGGACACTTCACCCACAACGGTGCCGGGAGCCACGAAAGGCTCCGTCACATCGGCGACCGTGACCGAACCCGTGCAGCGACGTGCGCTGCCGAACGGGCTCGCCTCCACACTGGTCTTCCTCGCCAGCGGGGCGGTGCTCGTGCTGGAGACCGTGTCGCTGCGCCTGGTCGGCCCGTACCTCGGCGTCACCCTCCAGGTCACCAGCTCGGTGATCGGGGTGGCACTCGGCGCGATCGCGTACGGTGCCTGGCTCGGCGGCTGGCTCGCCGACCGCCGCGACCCCCGGACGCTGCTCGCCCCGGCACTCGTGCTCGCCGGCATCACCACCGCGATCACCCTGCCGGTGGTCCGGTACGCCGGTGAGGTACTCCGTGGCGGTGCCACCACCGGCATCCTGCTGCTCACCGCGCTGGCCGTCTTCCTACCGGCCGCACTGCTCGCCGCGGTCACGCCGCTCGTGGTGAAACTTCAGCTCAGTGACCTGAACCGGACCGGACAGGTGGTCGGGCGGCTCTCCAGCATCGGCACCCTCGGCGGTATCACCGCCACCCTCGGCACCGGCTTCGTGCTGGTCGCCGCCCTGCCGAGCACCGTCATCATGGTCGGGCTCGCGCTGCTGCTCGGGCTCACCGGGCTCGCGCTCGGCTACTACCTGTGGCGGCAGGAGCGGACCTCGGTGCCGGGACGACCCGGGATCAAGGCGGCGGTGGCACTGCTCGGGCTGGTCGCGGCGGGACTGGCCACCGTCGCACCGAACCCCTGCGACGTGGAGACCGCGTACCACTGCGCCCGGGTCGAAGTCGACGCGGAGAACCCGGACGGGCGGCTGCTCGTCCTCAACTCCGCCTGGCACTCCTACGTCGACCTGGCCGACCCCACCCACCTGGAGTTCGAGTACACCCAGTGGATCGGCGCCGTCGCGGACGTGGCCGCCCCGGCCGGGCAGCGGTTGGACGCGGTGCACCTCGGCGGCGGCGGCTTCACCATCCCCACCTACCTGAGCGCCACCCGGCCCGGCACGGTCAACACCGTCTTCGAGATCGACGGCGAGCTGGTCGAGCTGGGGGAGCGGGAGCTGGGCGTGAAACCCGGGCCGGAGCTGCGGCCGGTGGTCGGCGACGCCCGGATGCTCGTCGGCGACCTGCCGGACGACAGCGCCGACCTGGTGGTAGGCGACGCGTTCGGGCACCTCGTGGTCCCCTGGCACCTGGCGACCCGGGAGATGGCGGCCGACATCCGGCGGGTGGTCCGCCCCGGTGGCCTCTACGTCCAGAACGTGATCGACTACCCGCCGCTGCGCTTCATCCGCGCCGAACTCGCCACCGTCAGCGCCGAATTCAGCCACATCGCGCTCGTCGCGCCGCCGGCCGCGATCAGTGGTGCCCGGGGGGCCAACTTCCTCATCGTCGCCGCCGACACCCCACTGCCGCTGGAGGCGTTGCGTCAACGGTTGGGCGAGAACGAGGGGTCGGTCACCGTGCTCGACGGGGCGGCCCTGGATCAGTTCATCGACGATGCTCTGGTGCTCACCGACGAGTTCGCCCCGGTCGACCAGCTCCTCGCCACCGCCTGAGCACCGCCCGTCTGCGCACCGTCCCGGCGAGCACGGATAGTTATTCATCTCTTGGTCAACCGCTGACCGCCTGACCGTCGCCCGTCGCCGGTTGGATCGGGGGCCCACCCCCGAAGACGTCAGGAGACAGCGGTGCGACGTACCCTTTCCATTCTCGGCCTGGCCGGCGTCCTGCTGGCGGTGGTGGCGATCCCCACCTCGTCGTTCGCCGCCCGCGACAGCGACGAGTCGGACGAGCGGCACGCGGACAAGACGCGTGGGGCGGCCAAGCCGCTGGTGATCGCGCACCGAGGCGCCAGCGGTTACCGGCCCGAACACACCCTGGAGTCGTACCGGTTGGCGATCCGGATGGGGGCCGACTACATCGAGCCGGACCTGGTATCGACCCGGGACGGGGTGCTGGTCGCCCGGCACGAGAACGAGATCTCCGGCACCACCGATGTCGCCGACCACCCGGAGTTCGCCGGCCGCAAGGCCACCAAGACCCTCGACGGGGTGGCGGTGACCGGATGGTTCACCGAGGACTTCACCCTGGCCGAGCTGAAGACGTTGCGGGCCAAGGAGCGGCTGCCGCTGGTACGCCCGACCAACACCGCGTTCGACGGCACCCTGGAGATCCCGACCCTCCAGGAGGTCATCGACCTGGCGAAGGCGGAGAGCCGTCGGCTCGGCCGGACGATCGGCATCTACCCGGAGACCAAGCACCCCACCTATTTCCAGTCCATCGGGCTGGCCCTGGAGGAGCCGCTGGTCCGGGTGCTCCACCGCAACGGCCTGGACAGCCGCAAGGACGCGGTGTTCCTGCAGTCCTTCGAGACCGCGAACCTGCGCAAGCTGAGCAAGATGACCGACGTACGGCTGGTCCAGCTCCTCGACGGCACCGGGCGGCCGTACGACTTCACCGTCGCCGGGGACCCGCGCACCTACCAGGATCTGGTCAAGCCGGAGAACCTGAAGTGGATCAGCACGTACGCGGACGGGATCGGCACCACCAAGAACCTGCTCGTGCCCCGGGACGCCAGCGGAAAGTTGCTCGCCCCGACCACCGTCGTCCGTGACGCCCACCGGGTCGGGCTCGACGTGCACGCCTGGACCTTCCGTGCGGAGAACCAGTTCCTCCCGGTCGACTTCCGGATCGGCACCGACCCGAACGCCCGTGGCGACATCACGGCCGAGTACGAACTCTTCTTCGGTCTCGGTCTCGACGGTGTGTTCAGCGACCACGCCGACACCGCCGTGGCAGCCCGCGCCGCCCTGCGCTGACGTGTAAGGAGGGGCCCCTTGTTAACGCATAGCGTTAACAAGGGGCCCCTCCTTACACGGGCGCGGTGTACGGGGCCGGGTCAGAAGTGGTGCAGCAGGTCGGGGAAGCTGGTGAGGGTCAGCACCCGCTCGTCGTCGGGGTCGATCTCGGCGTGCTCCAGTGCCCACGGGTGCGGGTCCGGGATGTAGACCGCGTTCAGGCCCGCCGCCCGGGCGGGGAGGATGTCGGACTTGGGGGAGTTGCCGATCATCCAGGTGTCGGCCGGCTCCAGCCGCTGTTCGATCGCCAGCCGCCGGTAGACCTCGACGTTCTTCTCCGCCACGATGTGCGTGCCACGGAAGTGGTGCCCCAGTCCAGAGGCGTCGATCTTGCGCTGCTGTTCCTCGGTGTCGCCCTTGGTGAGCAGCAACAGGCGGTGCCGCCGGCCCAGTTCGGCGAGGGTGTCGGAGACCCCGGGCACGAGTTCCACCCGACGTTCCACCAGCGCCACCGCCAGTTCCTCGATCCGCCGCCGCTCCGCCTCGGTGGCCGGTCGTTCACGGAGCCGGGACAGGCATTCCGCGAGACTGTGCAGGAAGATCGCGCTGCCGTACCCGTGGGTGACCACGTTCGCCCGTTCGATGTCGTCGAGGATCGCGCGGATCTCGGTACGGTCCAGGGTCGGGTGGGCCACCCATTCGAGGAAGTCGTCGATCACCCGCTCGAACAGGATGTTGTTCTCCCAGAGCGTGTCGTCTGCGTCGAAGATGAGCACCTGTCCGGCACGTTGTCCGCCGAACACCCCGGTACGTTCCACGCTTCCCCCCTCGTCGGTCCGCGTGGGACTGTATCCAACCGGATCACCGCGATGCGAGTGCGTTCCGGGGTCGGTCGTGGAGCACGGAGCGGCGGTTCGTCAAGTGTTTTGTCGTCACCTGACGCACGCCACGAAGATCAAGGAAGAGTTTCGGAACATCGGTCCGATTGTGGACGATGATTCGTTTTGAATCCCAGCGTACGAGGTCTTTTCCGGTGGAGCGGGCTACCTATACTGTGGAACCCAGGCGACAACGTCGCCGATAGGGACCTCTCGAATATCCGCGCTGCGACGCCCGTGCCAGCGTTGTCCCCAGGGCGCCCAGGTGGCCATGAGGCCGGTCCCTGAAGCCGGGGAGGTCCTGTTGTATTTCTTCCTGAGCTACGCGCGGGGGGATGACGATGTCTATGTCAAGAAGTTCTTCGACGAACTCTCCAAGGAGGTTCGCAACCTGACCGGTGATCAACCGGATTACGAGGTTGGCTTCCTGGACGTCCGGGGCATTCCGCTCGGTGCCTCCTGGTCGCCTGAATTGATCAACGCGCTTTCCACCTGTCGGGTATTCATTTCGCTCTGCTCGCCGGGTTACTTCCGTCGCCCCGCCTGCGGGCGGGAGTGGCAGGTCTTCGCCTCCAGGCTCGCCGACCACGAACGCGAGACCGGCGTACGGGCACCGGCCCTGATGCCGTTGGTCTGGACACCGATGGCCGACATGCCGGAGCTGGCGTCGCGACTCCAGTACCACACCGAGTCGTTGGGCGACGCCTACCGGCAGCAGGGGCTGCGCCAACTGGTCCGGCTCAACCGGCGGGGCCCGCTGCTGCGGCTCGTCTCCAGCCTGGCCGAGAAGATCGTGGCGACCGCCAAGGGTTACCGCCTGCCCACGCCGGCGCCGATGACCAACTTCGACGAGATCACCAGTGCCTTCGCCGTGCCGGTCGCCACCCCGCGGGAGGTCGACGCCTCCACCGCCAGCTCCCGGTACGTGCACTTCGTGGTCGCCGCGCCGACCCGTACCGAGGTGGCGGTCCTGCGCCGCAACGGCGACTTCTACGGGGACAGTTTCGACGACTGGGCTCCGTACCGGCCGAGTCTGGAGGATCCGCTCGCCCTGTACGCCCGCTCGATCGCCGAACGGCACCGGTTCGACTCCGAGATCGCCAGCCTGGAGGACCTGTCCGAGCGGATCGACCGGGCGAACCAGAACAACCAGGTCGTGGTCCTGCTCGTCGACGCCTGGGTCGCCCGGCTGGCCGAACAGCGCGAGGTGCTGCGCTCGTACGACCAGCGCAACGAGCCGACCACCGGGGTGCTCATCCCGGTCTCCAGTGGCGACCCGCAGACCGACGAGCACGGGTCGGAGCTGGTCGAGGAGCTGCTGGTGGCGTTGGCGAACAACAACATCCGCGGCGACACCATGTTCCGGCCGCGCATCCAGACCCACGGCGACTTCGACGTCGACCTGCAGAACGTCCTTGAGGAGGCGCAGAACCGGATCTACCGGAGGGGCCGTGCTCGCCGGCTGCCAACGGGTGAGCTGCCTGGCGAGCGTCCGATCCTGGAAGGCCCCTGACGGGCCGCGCAACAAGGAGAACCCGACATGGCCGACGAGCGCGCGACACCGGGCCAGATCATCACCTTCTACTCCTACAAGGGCGGCACGGGTCGCACGATGGCCGTGGCCAACACGGCTTGGATCATGGCCAGCAACGGGTTCCGTGTACTGGTGGTCGACTGGGATCTGGAGTCCCCCGGGCTGCATCTCTACCTGCATCCGCTCCTCGTGGACAAGCGGCTCCAGTATTCGGACGGCGTCATCGACATGATCCGGGACTTCGCGGCGGCGACCATGGAACGGGGCGCCGACCCGCAGGACCAGAACTGGCTCGACCGCTACGCCGACGTGCAGCGCTACGCGGTGGCGGTGGAGTGGCCCTTTCCCGACGCCGGGCGGATCGACTTTCTTCCCGCCGGTCGTCAGGTGCCGTCGTACTCGACCGTGGTCAGCACCTTCGACTGGCCCAGCTTCTACGACAAGATCCGGGGCGGGGTGTTCCTGAACGCGCTCCGGGAGAACATGCGCCGCGAGTACGACTACGTGCTCATCGACTCGCGCACCGGGCTGAGTGACATCGCCGGCATCTGCACCGTGCGGATGCCGGACGTGGTGGTCGACTGCTTCACGTTGAGCACCCAGAGCATCGACGGCGCGGCGGCGGTCGCCAAGTCGATCCGCAACCAGCGTCCCTCGGTCCGGATCTTCCCGGTGCCGATGAAGGTGGAGGACGGCGAGCAGGAAAAGCTCGAAGCCGGTCGGGACCACGCGCGGGCGACGTTCGCCCAGTTCCTGTCCGAGCTGAGCCAGGCCCAGGCGGACGAGTACTGGGGCAACGTGGAGATCCCCTACAAGCCGTTCTACGCGTACGAGGAGATCCTGGCCCCCTTCGGTGACCGCTCCCGGCAGGAGAACACGCTGCTGTCGGCGTTCGAGCGGATGACCAGTGTGCTGACCGACGGTGCGGCGGCAGAACTGCGGCCACCCTTCGAGGAGAAGGAACGTCGGCACCTGCTGCGCCGGTTCGAGCGTCCCCGCCGGCTGATGCCGACCGAGGTCCTGGTCAGCTACGCCTCGGTCGACCGGATGTGGGCGGAGTGGGTGGCGGCGGAACTGTCCGACGTCAACCTGACCACCGTGCTCCAGGAGGTCGACGCCGCCGGTGAACGCTCGTCGGCACAGCGGATCGAGGGCCGGTTGGCCCCGTCGAGCTGGGCGATGGTGCTCCTCTCCCAGGAGTACGTGAAGTCGGCCAACGCGGCCGGCACCTGGAAGACCATCGTCGCCCGGGACACCATCTCCGGTGGCCCCGCGCTGCTCATACCGATCCGGCTCGACGGGATCCGGCTGCCCGAGCCGTTCACCGAGCGGGTCCCGCTCGACCTGGGCAACCTGACCGAGGAGCGGGCGCGGGAGGCGCTGCTCGCCGCGTTGAACCAGAGCCCCTCCGTACGCGGACCGGCGACCGTCGACCCGAACCGGCCCCGACCACGGTTTCCCGCCACCCCGCCGCAGTACTGGAACGTGCCGCAGCGCAACGCGGTCTTCACTGGTCGGGCGGTGGCGCTGGACGAACTGCGCGACCGGCTCGCCGGCAGCGTGACGGCGGTCGTGCACCAGACCCTCTTCGGGCTCGGCGGGGTGGGCAAGACCCAGATCGCCCTGGAGTACGCCCACCGCTTCGCCGCCAACTACGACCTGGTCTGGTGGATCTCGGCGGAACAGGTCAGCCTGGTCCGCTCCTCGCTCGCGGAACTCGCCACCGAACTGCACCTGCCAGCCGGCGACAGCGTCCGGCAGAAGGTCGACGCCGTCCTGGACGCGTTGCGTCGCGGCGTACCGTCCAACCGTTGGTTGCTGATCCTCGACAATGCCGACGATCCGGAGGAACTGCGTGACCTTCTGCCCCAGGGCACCGGTCATGTCCTGATCACCTCCCGCAACCAGGCATGGACCCGGCAGGTGGCCGGGGTCGAGGTCGGTGTCTTCAACCGGGAGGAGAGTGTCTCCTACCTCTGCCGCCGGGTGAAGGACCTGAGCGAGGCGGACGCGGCGCTGGTCGCGGAGAGCCTCGGTGACCTGCCGCTCGCGATCGAGCAGGCGGCGGCCTGGCTCGCCGCGACCGCGATGCCGGTCGACCGGTACCTGGAGGCGCTCCGCACCCAGCAGCTCTCCGAGGTGCTGGAGGAGAACCTGCCGCCGGGCTACCCCCGCAGCGTCACCGCGACCTGGCTGCTGTCGCTGCGCCGGCTGCGGGAGGACAACCCGGCCGCGGCCCGGTTGTTGGAACTCTGTGCGCTGCTCGGCCCCGAGCCGATCCCCACCTGGCTGCTCTCCACCCAGCGTTTCGTGGAGCAACTGCTTCCGTTCGACCAGCGGCTGCGTGACCCGATGCGACACGGCCGGCTGATCCGCGAGGTCGGCCGGTACGCCCTGGCCAGCATCGACTCCGGTCGTAGCAGCATCCAGATGCACCGGCTGGTGCAGCAGGTCATCCGGGACGACATGGGTGCCGACGCGCTGACGGCGAATCGGTCCACCGTGCACACCGTGCTCGCCGCGGTCAATCCCGGCGACACCGACGACCCGACCAGGTGGCGGACGTACGGCGAACTACGTCCACACATCGGGCCCTGCCGGGCGGTTTCCTCGACCGACCCGGAGGTGCGGCAGCTCGTCTCCGACATGGTCCGCTACCTATGGAAGATGAGCGACTTCACCGGGTGTCAGGAACTCGCCGAGCTTGCCGTCGAGGCGTGGGACGAGCCGTTCGGCGCGGACGACCCGGTCACCCTGATGGTGCGGGCGAACGTCGGCAACTCGTTGCGCTCGGAGGCCCGTTACGAGGAGGCGTTCGAGGTCAACCGGGACGTCCTCGACCGGCTCAACCGAACCGTCGGGGCGGACGACGCGTACACCCTGGTCGCGGCCGGTGGGCTCGCCGCCGACCTGCGGGCCAAGGGCGACTACAGCCAGGCCCGGGAGTTGGACGAGCAGACCTTCAGCCGGTGGCGGGAGGCGTACGGGGAGGACAACCCGCGAACCCTGATGGCGGCGAACAACCTTGCCGTCTCACTCCGCTTCGTCGGCGAGTTCGAACCGGCTCGGCTGCTGGACGAGGACAACTACAACCGGCGCCGCCGGGTGCTCGGCGAACGGCACCCGTACACCCTCTTCTCGGCCAGCAACTACGGCCGTGACCTGCGCGACGCGGGTGACTTCCGGCGTTCCTTCCAACTGCTGGAAGAGACGGTACGGGTCTACACCGACGTGTTGACGGTGGACAATCCGGAAACGTTGCGGGCGGCGAAGAACCTCGCGGTGACGCTCCGCAAGCTCGGGGAGTTCGAGCGCGCCCGGTTGCTCAGCGCGGAGACGCTCGCGCACTACCAGCGGTTGCACGGGCCGTTCCACCCGGACACCCTGGCCTGCGAAATCAACCTGGCCTGTGACATCTCCGCCCTCGGTGACCACACCGGGGCCTGCCGGCACGCGGAGGACGTCTACGCCCGATACCAGCGGGCCCTCGGCGACCGGCACCCGTTCACCCTGGCCTGTGCCAACAACCTGACCATCTTCCTGCGCAAGGTCGGCGACCACGAGCGGGCGCACGCCATCGGGGAGCAGACCTACCACCGGTTCCGCGAGATGCTCGGCGAGGGGCACCCGTACACGCTCTCCGCCGTGGTCAATCTGGCGAACAACACGTACGCGCTGGGTCACCGGGCCGAGGCGCGCCGGCTCGACGAGGCGAACTACGGCGGGATGCGCCGAGCCTGGGGCGAGGACCATCCGGACACCCTGGCAGCCGGCGGCAACTACGCGGTCAGCCTGCGTAACGACGGTGACCCGGAGGCGTCGGTGGTGCTCCAGGGGCAGATCGTCAAGCGCAGCCGCCGTACGTTGGGCGACGGCCATCCGAACACGGTCGCCGTGCTCGACGGCCGACGGCTCGACTGCGACATCGAGCTTCCGCCGACGTAGGAACCCGCTCAGACGGTTTCAGCCGGCCCGGCGAGCCAACTGGCGAGCCGGGCCGGTCCGGGCGAGCCGGGCAGGGTGGTGTGCAGCGCCCGTACCGTCTCCGGTTTCGTGGCCATGATCGTCGCACCCGGATCGTTGGCGGCGGTCATCGCGAGGGCGAGCCCGACCCAGGCGTCGTCGTCGGCGGGGTTGTGCGCGATCCGGCTGGTGTAGCCGCTGACCGCGTGGGCGAAGTCGCCGGCGAGGTAGGCCCGCTCCGGTGCGGTGCCGCCGGGTTCCGCCATGCCCGCACCGGTGTCGTCGGGACCGATCCCGCCGGGTGCCGCGCCGCCGGGATCGGGACCGTGCAGGGCGGGGAGGCGGAGGAGCCGGTCCCGGAGCTGTCCGGCGAGCGCCGTCAGTCGGGCCGGGCCGGCCGGGGCCGGGGCGTCGGTCAGCTCGGCCGGTGCGTTCGGCACCACCGGTCCGTCGCCGGCCACCCACCGACGGCGCAGCCGGTCGAGTTCCGCGGCGGGTGGGCGCAGGTTGACCAGCCGCCACCGCACCGACGCGGCGTCGACGAGTTCGTGCACGCCGGCCGTGATGTCGGCCGGACCGGGATCGGCCGCGAAGTCCCGCAGGGTGTCGGCCATCCCGTCGACGAACGTACGGCCCTCGTCGGTCAGCTCGCCGGATTCGGCGAGACTCCGGGTGGCCCGCCGGGTCTGGCTGAGCCAGTAGCCGAACTCGAACTCGGCGAGCCGGGCCGCCGGCCCGGTGCTCCGCCGCCGTTGCCGCCGCCAGAAGTCGGCGACGCCGAGGTGTGCGTACGCGCCCTGTAGCAGCGCGCCGACCGGGCGCGGATCGGCCCGCCAGGGCGCGAAGTGGCGGGCTGTCCCGTCGGTCCGGTGCAGCGGTACGAGGTCGAGCAGGGCGCCGAGCTTCATGTGCTGGAACTCGTGCACCAGCAGGAGCGCCAGCGTCGCCGGGTCGTCGGGTACGGAGACGGCCACCGAGCCGTACGCCCAGCGGGAGGCGGCGCTGACGGTCTGCCCGGGGGCGGGGCCGCGTACCGGCACGATCGAACGGAGTCCGATCCGCATCGCCTCGGCGTGCCGGGGATGGTCCTGGCAGACGATCTGCCACGCGTGCCGGAGCAGGTCGGCCAGGGCCGCCGCCTCCGGTTCGTCGAGTCGCCGGGTCGGGCGCCACGGGTAGCAGTCGCGGTAGGCGTCGGTGTCCTCGATCGCGAGGGTGAACTCCGGGTCCAGGACGATCTCGCGGCGGGCCGCCCAGCCCGGCCGGTCCGCCCCGATCGGGGCGGCTGCACCGGGGCACGGCTGGGCCGGGTCGGCACCGGCGACCGTGGTCGACCGGATCGGGATCGGGATTCGGACCCGGTTGCCGCGGGCGCCTCTGCTGTCGAGGACGAGCTCGCCGTTGGCGTGGCCGGTCACCCGTACCGGACCCTCGCCGAGTCCGTGGGCGGTGCCGAGGGTGGGCAGCCCGATGGTGGAGTCCCGGGCCGGTACGTCCAGTGTGAAGTCGAGACCGGCGCGGGCCGCTGCCGCGACGGCGATCGTGTGCAGGTGACCGAGGTCGGCGCGGAGCTGGTCGACGGGGGTGTCGCCGGCGAGCAGCCGCAGGCACCGGTGCGCCCAGGCGGCCACGTACGGATGCTGGGTGACGATGTCGGCAGCCGCGCTGTCGTGCCGGCGGGCAGCCGTGAACAGCCGCAACGCGTCGTCCAGCCCGGCGGCTGCCCGTAACGAGCGGTCCCCGGCCGCTGTCCGCGATGGGCGGTCCCCGGCCGCTGTCCGCAACGGGCGGTCCCCGGCCCGGTCGGCGACAGCCCGCACCAGTAACAGTCGTCGGCTGAGCTGGGCCGAGGTGAGGGTACGGATCGCGTCCTGGTTGCCGTATCCGGCGGCGAGTTCGTCGAGCTGTGCCCGGTCCAGCCGGAACGCCGGTGGCGGGGCGATGGTGCTGGCTGGCCCGGTGCCGTTCACCGGACCGCGCTCCGAACCAGTCCGGGTGCGGTCCGGAACTGGTGGGGCAGCTCGTCGAGGAGCCGGTTCCGGATGTGACTGACCAGCCGGTAGAGGTCCGGGCAGTAGACCGACGGGTTGACGAAGCCGGTGTCGTTGCGGAAGCGGTGTGCGTACAGGCCGCCGCCGCAGGTGGTGACGACGGGGCAGCGCTGACAGGTGGTCGAGAGGGCGCCGAGCCCGCCGTGCCGGGCCCGTACGCCGGGATGTTCGAGGGCATCGTCGAAGGGGTGGTGCCGGACGTCGAGACCGGTGGCGGCCATTCCCGGGCCGCTTGTCTTGAGCGCGTCGGTCTGTTCGATGCTGCCGTCGGTCTCCACGGTCAGCAGGTCGACCGGGGCCAGGCCGACGGCCTCGGTGCGACTGGTGCCACCGAGCAGCAGTCGGATGATCGATTCGAAGAGCCGGACCCGGGTCTCCCGTCGTGGCGCGGAGAACCAGCGGTCGAAGACCGGGATCAGCCAGTCGGCGTACGGGGTCTGGTCCGGGTTGGTGCTGCGTCCCGGCGGTGGGGTGTCCCAGTTGCCGAGGGGGAGCAGCAGTTCCATCTCCGGTGGGTCGAACCGGAGCAGTTCCTGGTAGACCTCGATCGGGTCGTTGTCGAGGTCGATGGTGCAGAGCACACCGGCGTAGACGTCGCGGTGTGCGGGCTGGGCGAGCCGGTGCAGGCCCTGGCTGACCTGCCGGTAGCTGCCCCGGCCGTTCGGGAGCCGGCGGTGCCGGTCCTGCGCCACCCGGCCGCCGTCGATGCTGACCCCGACACTGATCCGGTGTTGGTGGAACAGGGCGATGAAGGTGTCGTCGATCAGTGTCCCGTTGGTGGTGAGCCGCAGGTCGACGTCGGTGTCGGCGGGGACGGCGGATCGGATGGCGGTGGCCGCGTGGGTGATGACGTCGGCTCCGGCGAGCAGCGGTTCGCCGCCGTGCAGGATCACCCGGAGCGCGGGGAGCCGGTGGCGTCGGGCGTGTTCGGCGATCCGGGCGGCGACGGCGTCGATGGTGTCCGGCGCCATGGTGCGGGGTTGCTGCCGCCAGCTCTGGTCGGCGTGTTCGTAGACGTAGCAGTAGGAGCAGGCGAGGTTGCACCGACTGTGGATTTTCAACAGGATCTGGCGGAACGGGATCGGGTGGGTCTGTCCATCCGCGCTGCCGGCCCGGCTGTTTTCGGGTACGCGGGCCGAAGCGGCGGGGACCGTGGTCACAGGCTGGAGTTGAAGGCGGCGACGGTGGAGCCGTCGTCACCCTGTTGTGCGTCCTGCGTCAGTTCGCGGACCAGTTCGGCGATCACCGTGTCCCCGGCCAGCCACAGCTCCTCCGGGGGTACCTGGCTGACGTCGAGCAATGCCGTGTCGACCTGGGCAGCGCGGCCGTTCATATCGTTCATCCCCATCAATGTTGTTGATCAAAGTACGTACGTCGCTCAGCGGCGACCGGCGGTGGCCGGGACAGCGGCCGGCTGACTGCCCGGGATCGGGAATGGTGTGCTGCGGACCGCGCCAGGTCGGGTGTCGCCTTCGGACACGCCCAGGCGGCGACTATCATCGACCAGCGTCGATAATGTGACGGGCGGTGGCCCGAGCATCGCGCTCACCGCGCGATCATGCCAACAATTTGGGACTCTGGGGAGTATCTTTGCGAAAAATTCCCACCCGCGGGTGCACTGCTCCGCCAGATCGGATATTTCTCCCCGTACGCAACTCCGCCGATCCACGCCGATCATAGGGGGCGCCGGCGGCGGCGTACCGCTTTCGTCTGGCCCGTCAGCAGTGTGAACGTACGTCGACCGCGAGTGTGCGTGACGGTGGGGTGGGTGTGAACTTGATGATCAATTCATGGCGGTCATACCGCGCGACGCGGATACCCGTAGACCGATCCACGACGCTCGGGTAGCTTCCGCAGCCAGGACCGATGACGGGAGACCGGCGGTGGGGACGTACGCGGTCGTGACAAAGGCGCCACCGGAGCGGGTACGCGAGGCGGTGCGCGCGGGTCGGGTCGGTGGGTTCGTGGCACCCGACCCCCTCGGCACGATAGTGCTCTTCGACCCGCCACCCGGAACCAGATCCAGCAGCCGCAGGCTGGCCAGACCGGCTGTCGAACTCGTCCGGCGGACCGCCGTACCGGCCTGGATGTTGCTGGCGAACGAGTCGCTGGCCGAGGCGATGATGCTGACGCCCGGCTCGGGCCCGCAGAGCCTCCAGTGGGCGGCCGACTGGCAACCGTCGGAGGATCCGGCCGAGTACCTCTCCGACCGCAAGGCGTGGGACGCCTACTGTGCGGAGATCGCCACCGGGTACGGCGAGCCGGACCGGGGGCCGGACCTTGCCCTGATCCGTAACGACCCGGTGCCGGGACGCCCACAACCGCTGGTGGCGGACCTGTTGCGTCAGGTGTGCCGGGTGTTCGACCTGCCCGACGTGGCAGTCGGGCGCTCCCTGCTCGTCGGCGACGAACCCGGTCTCTACGAGGCGGAGCGGGTCGACGGGTCGTCCCGTGGTCTTCTCGGCCGCCTGCTGGTCCGGTCCTGACATGACCGGACCGGTGACGGATTCCGGGACGACCGAGACGATCCTCGCGGTCCGCGCCACCAGTCACCGATTGTGGACGCTGGGAGCCGCCGTGCCGGCCCAGATCAGGCACGAGGCTGACGGCTGGACCCGGCTCACCACACCCACCGACGCCGCTGACGGAGCCTCCCGGCGCGGAGCCGAACTCCACTGCGCAGCCGAGGACCGGGTCGCACCGGAACCCGCCGGGATCAGCGTCGTCGCGCGGGTGCCGGCCTGTCTGATCACAGTGGACGACAACGGCATGAGGCTCGCCGCGTACGGGCCGGACGGTGTCGTGGTCGGACCACTCGGGGCCGGTTGCACCGAGGCGGACGCCACGTCGGCGGTCACCCTCTTCGGGTTGCCCGACGGCGCCGGCCTGCTGCGCCAGGCGCTGACCAGTCCGTCCCCGGCCTACGACCGCCCGGCCCGGCTCGCCGACGTCTGCCGCTGCCTGGGAATGCCGCTGGAACTGTTGAACCCGGCCGGCTCCGACACCGCCGACGTGGTCGTCCGACCGGCGGGCGGACCCGAGGTCGGCGTGGTCCTGGTGTACGCCCCGGCGGTGGTCGCCGCGGCCGAGGCACCGCTGACCCGGCAGTCCGCGTGGACGGTGCCGATCGACGGACTGCGCAGCCTGCACCTCTGGGACGGGCGGGGTCCCCGGGCCAACCTGGCGGTCGCGGCGGAAGTGCTCGCCGACCGGCGGTGGCCCACGATCGCCTACTGGTGGTCGGAGCGGACCGCCGGATTCGTGTTGACCCGGCGCAAGCGGGTCGTCGGGGCGCACGAGTGGGGTGGTGACGCCCCGGTCACCCCGGAGGGGACCGCACGGGCGGGCCGGCAGCTCGCCGAGCAGTTCGACGTGTCGGAGCGGGCGTTGACCGTCATCGGGTTGCTGCGCCGTACTGATCTGCCGCCGAGGCAGGCGCTCGTCGAGTTGGGAGAGCTGCTCGACCTTCCGGTCGAGATGGTCGGGCGTACCGCCGGGGAGGTGGCCGAGTGGGCCGGCTCGGTGCCGGGCGCGATCCGGACCGAGCGGCTGAGTCTCGCCGGTGCCGTGATCCATTCGGTCCGGGAGCACCGGATGAAGCCACCACCGGAGGATCTGTACCACGCCCGCCCGATGTGGCAGCGCCTGCTCAGCGGCCTGACGTTGCTGGTGTTCGTACCGATGACGGTTCTCCTCGCGGCGAGTTGGCTGCGGGGTGAGGGGAGCGGCTGGTGGGTGCTGCTCGGACTCGTCCTGACCCTGGACATGGCCTGGGGCGTACGGCCGGGGCGGCGCAGCCGGATGCGGGTCAACCGAGGTGTCGCCTCGCCCGGCGACTCCGACCGGCACCCATGAACGCTGCCAGCCCGTTCACGCCATGGAGTCGACCGGCGCCGACCCTGCCGGCCCGGTGCCCTCCAGCCAGGTGGTCAGCAGCCGGGTGGTGTCGTCGCCGAGGAGCGCGGCGGCGGCCCGGGTCAGGTCGAGTAGTTCGGCCTGTTGGTCGGCGGTGACGACCAACCGTGGTGCCGCTGGGTGCCACCACGTGAGGCGGGTGGTGTCGGGGGCGGTGCCGGTGAGGTCGACCCGGCCGCGTTTGGCCAGTCGAGGGTCCGGGTCAACCGTCAGGATCAGTGCCGCGCGCAGCCGTTCGTGCCCGTCCCGGTCGCGGAGCAGCCGGTAGCCCGCCCGGCGGAGTTCGACGCGCGGGTCGGCCAGCAGTTCCCGGGGCAGGGCGGTCGGCACCCTGCGGACGAACGGTCGTAGTGCGAGGGTGGTTTCCCGTATGACCGCTGGGGCCGGGTCGCGCAGCAACGGGATGAGTTCTTCGGGGTCGACCTCGGTGAGTAGCCGCAGTGCCCGCACCGCGTCGGCCCGGACTTGGGGTGTCGGGTGGGTCAGCAGCCGGCGGAGCAGCGGCACGTCCGCGCCCGAGCCGGTCTCGACGAGTCCGGCGATGGCACCGGTCGAGGGGACCGGCTCGCCCACCGCCGACCGGTACCGTTCCAGCGCGTCGAGCCCGGTCCGGTGGGCGGCGTCCCGCGCGACCGCGCGTATCAGCGGCGCCGGGTCGGTGAGGTGGTGTGCCACCTCCTCGTCGGCGCCGGCCCGGGCCAGACCGGTCAGGGCGAGCAGCCGCACCTCCGCCCGGGGGCTGCGACTGAGCCGGTGCAGGATCGGCAACCGGCGGCTCCAGACCGCCTCGCGGCAGGCGGCCTCGGCCGCGCTGGCCCGGATCCACCCGTCAGCGTCGGATTCGGCGGTAGCCACCAGGTCGTTGACGCCCAGCCAGCCCTGGGTCCGGCTGACGTCGTACACGAAGCGGCGCGTCCGAACCTGGGCCGAGCCGGCCAGACGGGCGCGTACGTAGACCGGGGCGGCGAGCAGCGCGGCCGTCGCCTGGGCGCGCGCGAAGCCGCCACGGAGCCGGTCTGAGATCACCAGCGCCATCGGCAGCGCGGCCGGGAGGTAGGTGCCGGCGTTCTCCGCGAGCAGCAGTGCCAGGCCGGCACGGGCGGGGTCGCGGACCTGCTTGACCCAGTCGGCGGTACGCAGGACGAGGAACGGCATCAGCTCGGGATACCCCATGTCGAGCATCGCCGCGACGGCTCGTTCGCGTACGTGTCCGTCGCCGTTCATGCTGGCCACGGCTGCCAGGGCGGGTCCCGTCGACGGGTCACCGAGCCGGGTCGCCAGCCGCCCGAGCGCTGCCGCCACGGTCGGCAGGTACGGCCATCCCCGTCGGACGTGCTCGTCGAGCCGGGCCAGCACCCGGGGCTTCGTACCGAGCAGCATGAGGGCGGCGCACTCGGTCTCCCGCCCGCCTCCGCTCTCGGTGAGTGCGGCGAGCGTGACGATCAGCCGGTCGAGCGCCTCCCCGCTCAGGCTGGTCGCCTCTCGCGCCGCGACGGCCACCTCGTCGAGCCCTGTTGGGGCGGGCGGTTCCGCCCCCGGGCCTGACACTTCCGTTTCCGTCGCTGCCCGACGGGCTCGCTTCACCCAGATCACGCCGACATCCTGCCGCAGTCACCGCCCGGCGCCGAGCGAGTTCCGGTGCGAATCGCCGCAGGTCACCGGTGAGCCCTCCCAGCGTGTGGTGCCCCGGGGGGTGAACGCCGAACCAAGATGATCTTTCCGAAATGATCACCTGGACGTAACGTCCCGTACATCCACAGTGTCACCAAGATTGAGGAAAACAACCTATGTCACTACGTCCCCGGGGGATCGGGCTCACCGCCGTGATCTCCGCGTTCCTGGCGGTAGCCGGAGGGTCACCAGCCATGGCGGCAGCCGGCCCTGCCCCCGAACCTGCCACCGGCGCGCCGACCCCCACGGCGTTCGCCACCCCTCCCGGCACCCACACGATCACCCTGATCACCGGTGACGTCGTCACCACCAGGGGCAGTGGTGCCGAGGGCGGCACCGTCCAGGTACGGCGCCCCGACGGCGGTCCCGCCGACGCACGGATCGTCGAAGCCGGCGACAACCTCTACGTCTACCCGCAGGCCGCCCTGCCGTACGTCGCCGCCAACGCCCTGGACAAGCGGCTCTTCAACATCACTTCGCTGGTCGCCGACGGCTACGACGACGCGCGACTCGACCGGCTGCCGCTGATCGTCACGTACACGGACGCGGCCCAGGGCCTGCGGGCCGACG
Source organism: Micromonospora sp. NPDC050417 (assembly GCF_044458865.1). Taxonomy (NCBI): domain Bacteria; kingdom Bacillati; phylum Actinomycetota; class Actinomycetes; order Micromonosporales; family Micromonosporaceae; genus Micromonospora; species Micromonospora sp. NPDC050417. The sequence continues at coordinate 276,416 of NZ_JBITIH010000003.1, read as the reverse complement.
CCGCACCGACGGGTGCCGTACGGACCCGCACCCTCAGCAGCATCCAGGGCGCGGCGGTCACCACCGAACGGGACCGCACCGCCGACTTCTGGACCTCGGTCACGTCGAACCCGGCAAACCGCACCACCGCGAAGTCCACCTCGGACGCCGGCCCGAGCTTCGGCGCCGGCATCGACAAGATCTGGCTCGATGGGCGGGTCCACCCCGACCTCGCCGAGACCACCGCACAGATCGGCGCCCCCGATGTCTGGGCCGGCGGCGACACCGGCAAGGGCGTACGCGTCGCGGTCCTCGACAGCGGCATCGACCCCGGCCACCCGGACCTGGCCAACCAGATCGCCGAATCGGCCGTCTTCGTACCGGACGAGGAGATCGTCGACCGGATCGGACACGGCACCCACGTCGCCTCCACCATCGCCGGCACCGGCGCCGCCTCCGGTGGACGGGAGAAGGGTGTCGCCCCCGGCGCCAGTCTCGCCATCGGCAAGGTTATGAGCGACCACGGCTACGGGCTCGACTCGTGGATCCTCGCCGGCATGGAATGGGCCGTACGCGACGCCGACGCGAAAATCGTCAACATGAGCCTCGGCTCCGACCAGCCGAGCGACGGCTCCGACCCGCTCAGCCTGGCCGTCGACAAGCTCAGCGCAGAAACCGGCGCGCTCTTCGTCGTCGCCGCCGGCAACTACGGTGCCGCCTCCACCATCAGCGCACCCGGTGCCGCCGACTCGGCGCTGACCGTCGGCGCCGTCGACGCCAACGACGAACTCGCCTCCTTCTCCAGCCAGGGACCGCGCCTCGGTGACGAGGCACTCAAGCCCGAGCTGACCGGCCCCGGCGTCGCGATCCTCGCCGCACACTCGCAGTACGCCCCCGGCGAGGAGGGCTACTACCAGCCGATGGACGGCACCTCGATGGCCACCCCGCACGTTGCCGGAGCCGCCGCGCTGCTCGCCGCCGCACACCCTGGCTGGACCGGGCAGCAACTCAAGGACGCCCTGGTCAGCACGACCAAAGCCACCCCTTCGTACGACGCCTACCAGGGCGGCACCGGTCGGGTCGACGTCGCCGCCGCCGTACGGGCACCGATCGTCGCCACCGACACCGCGTACGCCGCAGCGCCGTACGACCGGCGGTCGGGCACCGCGAACCTGACGTCCGCCCCGGCCTCCGGCCCGGTCAAGCGTCCGGTGACCTACACCAACACCACCAACCGACCGATCACGCTCGACCTGTCGCTCGACGCCGCGACCGCGCCGGCCGGAGTCTTCGCCCTCTCCGCCAAGCGGGTGACCGTGCCCGCGAACGGCACCGCCACCGTGACCCTGACCCTGAACACCAACCGGGCCACGACCGGAGCCCACCACACCGGGCAGATCGTCGCCACCGGCAACGGGACCGTGCTGGCCCGCACCGCCGTCGGCGTCGGCACCGTCACCCCCTACCACTGGCTGACGCTGCGCCTCAACGACCGCAATGGCAAGCCCATGGCCGGTCTGGTGGAACTCCTCCGCAACGGCAGCTTCGGGCCCGACTTCATCACCATCGGCGCCGACGGCGAACTCAGGCTGCTGTTGCAGCAGGACGTCTACTCGGCGATCGTCTTCGCCAATATCCCCGGCAGCCACGGGCCGAACTCGAACGGCCTGGCCCTGCTCGGTGACCCCGACATCGACCTGCGGGGCGACACCACGGTCACCATGGACGCGTCCAAGGTCCGCCAGATCCAGTCGACCGTTCCACGGCCGACCAGCGACACCTTCGCCCGGCTCGACTACTACCGCTCCATGGGCGGCGGCCGGTGGCGCTCGTCTCTCGAAGCGGGCGTCTTCTACGACAGTTTCTGGGTCGTACCGAGCAACGACAAGGTCACCCACGGCGACTTCTACCTCAATGCCCGCTGGCGCAAGGAACAGCCGGTGCTCAGCGTCGCCAGTTCCAAGGCCGACTTCGACGACGTGGCACGCCAGTCCGGCACCACCCAACTGCCGAAGGGAAAGTGGAACCTGCCGGCGGTCTACGCCGGTGACGGCGCAACCGCCGACTACACCCGCCTCGACGCCAAGGGCAAGGTCGTCGTCGTACGCCAGAACGACAACGTGAGCGGCCCCGAGCAGGCCGCCGCGGCGACCGCTGCCGGGGCGAAACTCATGCTGGTGGTGAACGACCACCCGTGGCGGGAGGTCCGCGACTACTCGATCGACTTCTTCACCCCCACCCCGATCGAGGTGGCGCAGCTCAGCATGGACGAGGGGCAGGCGCTGATCGACCAGATCCGGCGCGGGAAGACGAAGCTCAGCGTCGCCTCCCAACCGGTCGCCGACTACCTCTACGACCTGGTCCAGATCCACCACAACACGATCCCGCGCGAGCTGACCCGGAAGGAGACCGACCGGACCCTCGCCCGGATCGACGTCGGCTTCCCCTTCCCGGCCGGCACCACCCGGGGCGGCGAGTTCCGGTTCGACTGGCCGGCATACTCCGACTGGGGCATCGGGGAGACGAGCAACCGGCCGCTGGCCCCGGTACGGACCGACTGGGTCTCCACCGAGGGGCCGTCCCAGTGGGGGCAGGAGGCGTACGTCGAGTCCGGCACCTACCAGATCGACACCCGGAACAGCTACAAACCGGGCAGCTCCAGCGACGAATGGTTCTTCACCCCGATCGAACGCCCGTTCCTGAACAACAACTACAGGGTGCCGTTCCGCAGTGGAAACACCTTCAACGTGGACGTCCCCGGTGCCGGTGGAGACGACCACGTCGGCATGACGATGAACGCCTCCACCCAGACGAACACCCTCTACCAGGGCAGCACCCAGATCGGGCAGGGCAGCGGTACGCGGGTCACCGGCACAGCGCCGAGCTCGAAGTCGCTGCCGTACCGGCTCAACGTACGCACCAGCCAGGATCCGACCGCGGGCCCGTACTCGACGACCACCGAAACCGACTGGACCTTCCGTTCGAAGGCACCCGCCGGTGAGGAGGAGGCGGTGCTGCCGCTGCTCCAGCTCCGCTACTCGGTCGACACCGACGCCACCGGGGTGGCGAAGAGGAAGACCGACCTGACCATCGTGGCGGAGCACCTGGCGGGCGCCGCCGAGTGCGGCAAAACCGAGTCGGTCACCCTGGAGGTGTCGTACGACGACGGCGCTCACTGGCAGCGTCAGTCCCTGGACCGGTCCCGGGACGATCAGTGGAAGGCGAGCCTGCGGGCCCCGAAGGGTGCCCACTTCGCGTCGATCCGGGCCACCGCCCGCGACAAGAGCGACAACGCGGTAACCCAAACCATCATCCGCGCCTACGCCCTCCGCTGAGTAAGGAAGGGCCCCTTGTTATCGTTTTCCGTTGTACAAGGGGCCCTTCCTAACGGTTCGCCGCGTGCCGGGTGACGCCCGAGCAGGATGTGGATGATGACGCTTTCGTACCGCGGTAGCTGGCTGCTGACCGTCCTGCGCAAGGTCTCCGACTGGCCGCAGCGGATTGTGATCGAGGGCTCGACCAACCTCGTCATCGTTGCCCAACCGGGCATGTCGCAGTTGATCGTCGGCGACGAATGGCAGCTCCGTATTGAGCACCACGTCTCCGGGGCATGGCGCCCGAACGCCTCCCTGATCCAGGGGACGACCACCGAGCGGGGTGGTCAGAGCTGCCACCGGGTGATGACCAAGGACCACTTCTGGCAGGACGACGCCACACCGAACGACCTGGTGGTGGAGCTGCGCAGCGTGGGTGCGGGCGTGACTGCGGTCGGGCATCTCGCGGTCGATCGTGACCTGCGGCCGTACGACGGCGGCCTACGCGGTACGACGCCGTACTTCCTCGGGGTCGACATCCGCAACACCGGGCACCGCCCGCTCGGCTACGACGCCACGCTCGACATCACCGCGTACGGGCGACACACACTCGCCGAGTACGGCGTGCACGTGATCGACGACTGGACCGACCGGGACCTGCGTACGGTTGGCCAGGAGATCTACGGGACGGCCGTGAGTCTCCCACCGATCCGGGCCGGAGAGCAGACCACCGCCTACTTCCGGGTCGACGCCAGCCGGTCGATCCAGGGACACCCGGAGGTGGAGTTCGCCCTGTCGAGCGCCGACGACGACGGTTATTCGTCTGCCGCACGCGTCGTGTCGCACCCGATCGTGATCGGGGACGCCGCGCAGCCGACGTTGGGACCGACGCAGACGCGGACAGCGGTGGTGCAGCCAGTAGCGACAGTGACGGCGGACGCGACGATGGCGGTGCGGCCGTACCAACAGTGGTGACCTGCGGTCGACCGGGCCAGGCGCTGCCACACAGGCATGACGAAACCCCGGACCGCGAACCGCGGTCCGGGGCCTCAACGGGCTGTGACTAGTCGTCCAGGCCGCATTCCTTGCCCTTGATGGGCAGCGGCGTGCAGGGCAGCTTCTTGTAGTCGGCCGGTGCGGCGCCCTCGACCTTGGCGAGGTTTTCCGGCGTACGCGGCAGCCACTCGAAGTTGGTCTGGTCGGACGCCTTCGGGCCGGCGGAGGTCTTCCGAACCGGCAGGTAGGTGTCGGCGTCGACCCAGATGTCCGTGGTCGCGCCCGGCACCGGAATCCATCGCAGGTGCACGGTCGCCTTGCCGTTCAGCGACTCCTCACCGACGAGCGTGAGCGTGCCGCTGGCGAGCGCGTCCTGGAGTTCCTGGGGGTCGATCAGCGGCCCGACGCTCTTCTTGCCGGTCGGCTTCTCGACCCGCTCGCCGTTCGGTCCCGTGGTGACGGTCATCTCGACCCCGATCGGCATCTCCGCCATCTGCTCGTCCCACCACTTCCTTCTCTGGTGGTCGATGACGATCGCGTCGTTACCGTTTCCCGTCTTGATGACGGTGTGCTTGCTGTTGCTCGCGAGGTCGGTCTCGTCGGTGCGCTCGCGCCCGGTCTTGGCGTCGACCCAGCTCTCGTTGGTCATCGTGGCCTTGCCCTTGCCGTCTGCGAAGTCGGATCGGGTGTGGCGGACGAAGTCCGAAAGGTTGCCGAGAGCGGTGGTGGTGCGTTCGCTGACGAGGTTGACGGTGAGCGTCTCGGGGGCGGCGTCACCACCGCCGGTGTTCGGGGTCGATCCGGTGCCCGGGGAGAGGCTCAGCGACGCGGCCAGGGCCACGGCGGCGACCACCGGCACGGCGCCGGCGATGCGAAGGCCCCAGGTACGGCGGTTGTTGCGACGGTGCAGGGTCTCGGTGAGGCCCGATGGTGCGCTCATTGAGTGCGTCTCCTCGTGTAGCCGGTTGCTCAGCAGTTGACCTAGCTGTTCGTCGTCGAGAGCCGTCATTGGAAAACCCTCATCTCGTTGGTTTCGTGAAAGTCCCCGAGCAGTTCGCGAAGTCGCGACAGAGCACGGGAGGTGTACGACTTGACCGTTCCGGTGGAGCAGCCGACCAGTTCGGCTGTCTGTTCGACGGAGAGGTCCTCGAAGTAGCGGAGCACGATCACCTGTCGTTGCCGGATCGGCAGCTTCGCCACCGCGTCGGTGACCATCCGCCGGTCTCCGATCCCGTCCAATGCGGGATCGGTGGAGCGGAACGCGTTCGTGTCCTCCGGCATGGCCGTTTCGCGTGGGCGGCGTAGCAGCCCTCTGATCCGGTCCCGGGACAGGTTGATCAGGACATGCCGGACGTACGACTCGGGTGCGTCGCGGGCCTTGGGCCAGCGGCGCATCGTACGGAGCAGGGCGGTCTGCAGCAGGTCCTCGGCGTGCCCGCGGTCCCCGGTGAGCAGGTACGCGAGGCGCAGGAGCGCTGCCGACCTCTGCTCGACGAACGTGTCGAAGCTCGGATCAACTCTCACGCAGCTAAGAACTCCACCCGTTCGGGAAGGGTTGCCACGTACGACCGGTCGTCACAGTGACTGTCACCGGGGCTGAACACGTTCCACACGTGGCCTTCACATCTGCCCCCCGAACCTCTCCGAACAGGGGATTTCTGGGCTTCTCGGGTTACGGGGCAGTGCCTGCCTGATGACGGCTGCGATGCCTCAAGGTTCGGGATCTTGGAAGCCTGCCGTCGTGAGAACGACGATGTGATTCCAGGATCCCGAATCATCGGCCCCGAACTCGTAAGCCTGGTCGAGATGAGGAGAGGTTGGTCAGTGTGCGAGGCCGTGGCTCCCGCCGGGCCGTGGGACACCGTCAATGCTTGCGTCGACGGTTCTGTTTGTTCTATTGCTGCCGCTGCCGAGGTCGTTGTCTCTGACCATCGCAGCGGAACTCATTAACTTTCAGCGCCCCGGTGGCTTCGTTTGAGGACCACGTGTGTTCTTCGGGTGAGGGGCGGCAGTGTGACACTGCCGGCATCGGCATCGTCGTGAGGTCGGAACCCGGGCGGTGCTCTCCCGAATCGCGGCGAGGTGGTCGACGAAAGCGGCGAGGGCTTCACGGCGGTAACGGCCCGCTGACGATGCCGAGGTGCGGTAGCGCTGGGCCACAGTTCGATCGGTTAGCCCGCCCAGGAGGGCGGCAAGCCCGATTTCCATCCGACGCTTCGGTGACATGTGACGGCGATTCACGCTATGTGACCTCCTGGCTCCAGGTTAGACTCGGCGACCATACGCTGATTCTTAAAGTGGTCGCAAGGGGGACTGAGGTGCGCAGCTACCTACCCAATACGCGAACCAAATTTAGTGATCAACATCTAGATTGATCCTCCGGTGGGGACCGATCGGTGAATCTCGAACGGTCCCCACCGGATCACTCGGGATCGGCGGGAGGTGTTGCCATCGTTGGATGGCTCTGCCCGTGTTGACAACGGAGACCGACCACGAGTGGTCGGTTGGTGAGCACGTCAGTTGCGCTGCTGCCTACCCACTACGCGTCTCAATGAGGGCCGACCCTCGGGTGTGGGAACTCGGTGAACGATGATCCAGTTGCGTGCTTCTGGGCTGGATGCAGGTATCAGCTTACTTCACGCCCATGGTGGGGTGAATCTTGAAATGCCGAGGTCGACTCAGGTTCGAGATGGTGGAAATTTTCCCCTCAGATATTTTCTGTCGTACCTCTCCGGTAGACCCTCTCGATGTTGCCCGAACCCAGGAGTGATCATGGCAAAGTTGGTTGATCGTCTTATTGCTGCGGTCGATGACGATCGTCGAGATGCGGGAATCGCGTTCAACGCGGTATATCAACCCGTTGGCGGCCCCGGCGGAAAGATCATGCCCCCGACCTTTCCGATGTCCGAGGCGGAAATCAGGGCCGCGCAACGCGAAGGGCGTCTGCCCCGGCCGTACCTCTTCGAACAGCGTCTGGTCGACGGCGAGCGGCGGGACACCGTTGTCATCGACCAGGTGCCGTCGCAGGCCAACCGGGTCGAGGAGGCGCTGCTCGTCGCACGGGACGGTGGCCGGTTCGACCTGCCACTGTTCGAACTGGTCATGAAGGAGGAGGGCGTACGCCTCACCTCACTCGACTTCCCGCACCGTTACGCGGACGCGTACCTGCGGGACAGTGAGGTCGACGGGGTCCGGTTCGACCGCAGCGAGATCGGGCGGGAGCTGCGCTCGGCGACCGCAGGTGACGTACGACCGCTCTACCGGCGGGAGCCGTACTCCCTGCTCTTCGGGGCGTGGGACTCGCACCGCAAGGGACGCTGGCCGAAGTTCGCCCGCATCTACTCCTCCACGATGTTCGGCGTCGAATACCTCCAGGGGGACCGGCGGGCCGGGCGCCTCGACCCCACCAACCTGACCGGCGCCATCGACGACAAGGGCAAGGCCGAGGGCGACTGGCGTTTCCTGCCGGAGGGCACCAAGGCCAAGGGCGGCAAACTCAGCGAGATCGGCCACGGCCACATAGCGCCGAACCCGTCCCACGGCGGGGTGACCGTCGGGGAGGTACGCCGCCAGGGCTGGATTTCGCTCGCCGGGCTGGAACGGCTCCGGTTCGGAGACGCGACCGTGGAGGCGGCGACCCTGGCCAGGGCGACGCTGGCGGCGTTGGCACTCGTCGGAGACCGGCTGACCTTCGGCCGGCCGTCGCTCTGGCTGCGCTCCGGCTGCGACCTGACCAGGATCTCCGAGACGGTCTACTTCGAACGCGACGGTGGCGAACGGGAGCCGATCGAGGTCAGCACCGCCGAGGTGATCGCCGCGTTCGTCGCACTGCGGGACCGCGCGTCCGCAGCCGGCGTGGTGATGGACTCGAACGTGGTGCCGATCGCCCCGACCCCGCAGTTGGCCGACGCGATCCGGTTCGCGCTCACGTCGGCCGTCGGCGACGGGGAGTAGCAGGTGGCGCTGAGCATCACCGTACGGCTGCGTGACGGCCGCTACGACGCGGCGGATCTGGCGGCGCAGATGGAGTGGCCTCCCCACCCGGCCCGGCTCTTCTGCGCGCTGCTCGCCTCCGCGGAGAACGAGGTCGACGCGCCCGGGTACGACGCCGACGACGCTGCCCTGCGCTGGTTGGAGCAGGCCGGTCCACCACTGGTGCTGGCGGTCCCGACCCATCAGGTCGCCACCTCCGTGCGGAGCGGATTCGTGGTCACCAACGTGACCAAGCGATCGGCCGGAAGCACCCGCTGGCCGGGCCGGACCAACGGGCAGAGCAGTCGCTCCGGTGGCCTCCCCACCGACGACCAGGTCGCCTTCGTCTGGCCGGACGCGAACGCCGACGACGGGGTGTTGTGGCGGCTGAGTCGACTCGCCCGGCGGGTGCCGTACTTCGGCCGGTCGACGTCCTCGGCCGAGGTGGACGTACGCGACGAGGTGATCGAGTCCCGGCCGTCGTGGGTGACGTACCAGCCGACCAGGCTCGGCGACCCGGACGCGCTCGCGCTGCGGGTGCCGTACCCGGGTTACACCGATCAGCTCCGGGCGGCGTACGCGCAGGGGGAGCGGGCCTGGCAGATGTCCCGGGCCGTCGACTACGTCCTGGATGACGGTGGGCTGGCGGCGAGCGGCAGGGCCGCGTCGAGGGTCGCGGACGGGCCTTACCAGGAGATGCTGGTCTGGCCGGCGGAACAGGGACGGGTGCCGATCCAGGGTGACCGCCTGCTCACCGTCACCGACATCCTGCGCCGGGCGGTGCTCGACCGGGTCGCGGACCCGGTGCCGCCGCAGGTGAGCGGGCACGGCGCCGACGGCAGCGCGCACGTCGGCTACCTGCCGCTGCTCGACGTCGGGCATCAGCACGCCGACGGGCACCTGCTCGGGGTGGCGGTGGCGCTCCCCGGAGACCTGCCGGAAGAGGATCGGATCGCGGTGCTGCGCGGACTCCTCGGTGAGGAGGGCGAGGACCCGATCCGGGTGCTCCGCGCCGGCACCGAGGGCGTGTTCCGGCTCGGTGACCCGGCCGAGCCGCCGAAGACCTGGGGGCTGCGGCCTGACCGGTGGATGGGGCAGCCGGCGGGGGCCCGACGCTGGGTCTCGGTGACACCGATGATGTTGGACCGCTATCCCGGGCGCAAGGATCCGGCCGAGGTGCTGGCCGACGGTTTTGTCACCGCCGGCTACCCCCGGCCGGAGTCGGTCACCGTGCTGGAAGCCCCACTGGTACGCGGCGCGGTGCGGCTGCCCCGACGCGGCACGGTGCCCGAGGGGCGACCTCGACGGCCGTTCGTGCACTGCCGGGTCGAGTTCCCCACCCGGGTACGCGGACCGGTCATCGCCGGGGCGTTGCGTTACCTCGGCTGCGGCCTTTTCGTGCCGGAGGTGCCCGATGCCCGCCACTGACCCGATGCCCGCCACTGACCCGGTGCCCGCCGCTGACCAGCGCAACAAGCCCAAGCTCAGCATCGACATGTTCGACAGGTTCGTCGACGCGGTGCACGGCGATCCGGCCCCCGCTGACGGCCAGCCCATCAAGAGGCGTGACGCGTTCCCGTGGCAGCGGGCGTTGCTGCGCCGGATTGTCGAGGAGGAACGCTGGCCGGACGTGATCGACGTACCGACCGGGTTGGGCAAGACCTCGGTGCTCGACGTGGCGGTGTTCGTCGCGGCACTCCGGCCGGACCTGGCGAAACGCCGTACCTTCTTCGTGGTCGACCGGCGGCTCGTGGTGGACGAGGCGCACGCGCACGCGAAGCGGCTCCGGGACGCGTTGCAGACGCCGACCGCCGAGGTCTGCACCCTGGTCGCCGACGCCCTACGCGGTGACGCCGATCGGGAGGAGGACGTGCTCACCGTCGCCCGGATGCGGGGCGGTGTCACCTGGGACCGGATCTGGTTGGAACGCCCCGACCGGCACGCGATCGTCACCGGCACCATCGACCAGGTTGGCAGCCGCCTGCTGTTCCGTGGCTACGGAGTCAGCGAGTACGGCCGCAGCATCGACGCCGCCCTGGTCGGCACCGACAGCCTCATCGTCGTGGACGAGGCGCACCTCGCGAACGCGTTCCGGACCACCGTCACCGCAGCGCTGGACCTCGACCGGTGGCCACTGGAACTCGGCGAACGGCCATCCAGGGTGAAGCCAGCCCTGGTCACCATGTCCGCCACCACCTCGAAGGACGGCACAGACGGGCCCGGCCGCGAGATCACCGTGCACGGCATCACCGACGCCGACAGGGACGACGTCGAGGCCAGCCGTCGGCTCCGGGCCAGGAAACGGCTGCGGCTGCTTGAGGTTCCGACGACGAAGAAGAAGGCGAACGACGACGTACCCCGGGCCCTGGCCGACCTGGCGTTGCACCTGGCGCCGGAGGGCGTGGTCGGGGTGGTGGTCAACACCGTGTCCCGAGCCCGTGCGGTCTTCGAACTGCTCGACGGCAGGGCCGAGGCGATCCTGCTCACCGGGCGCAGCCGCCCGATCGACCGGGAACTCCTGCTCGCCAGCCACTACCAGCGGATCAAGGTTGGCCGGGACTACCGGGACCGGCGACCGTTCGTCGTGGTCGCCACCCAGACGATCGAGGTCGGCGCCAACATCGACCTGGACGCGCTGGTCACCGAGTCGGCGTCGTTGTCGGCCCTGGTGCAGCGACTCGGCCGGCTCAACCGGCTCGGGCTGCGTGAGGTGCCCGCACCGGCCTGGGTCGTGCACGACAAGAGCGTCGACACCGAGGACCACGTCTACGGCGAGGCCCGCCTCGCCACCTGGCAGTGGCTCGCCGGGCAGGCTCCGGTCGCCACCGTCAAGCACCTTGAGGCGGCCGACAACGGCCTGGACGCCTCACCCGCCGCGCTGCGTGACCTGGCTGCCGCCGCACCAGCGGAAACGAACCGGACCCGACCGGAGCTGGTGCCGTTCCTGTTCCCGGCAACCCTGGACACCTGGACGCGTACGTCACCGGTCCCGCACCCGGACCCGCCGATCGCGCCGTACCTGCATGGGGTCGTCGAGGAGGTGCCACCGGTCAGCATCGTCTGGCGCACTAGTCTGCCGTTCGACAAGCCCGACCGGTGGTCCACTGTGGTCGGCTTCGTGCAGCCGTCGACCGAGGAGACGATCGACGTCCCGGTGCGTGAGGTGCGCCGTTGGCTGCTGGAGGAGGGCGACGCCGAAACGGTGGCCGACATCGACATCCCGGAGCCAGCCGAGAACGACGAGTCGGGCACGGCGCAGCCCCAGCCGCCGACACGGCAACGGGCACCACGTGCACGCGACGAGCGGGGCAACCCTCGGGTGCTGCGTTACTCAGCTCGGGGCGAGACCGAGGTGATCACCGCGCAGGAGGTCCGGGCCGGCAACACCATCGTCGTACCGGTCGAATACGGCGGCTGCGACCGCTTCGGCTGGCACCCGGCGAGCGACGCCCCGGTGGTCGACGTCGCCGACCTGGCCGGTCGGCGGCGCGGCCCGATCCTGCGGGTCGGCCCCCACCTGCGGCAACTCGCCGCCTATGTCGCCGTGCCGACGCCGGCCGCCGACTCCGACGCCGGCCTCAACAAGCTGCTCGCCTTCGCCGCCGCCGACCCGGACGCGGAGAAGCCCCACGGGTACGCGCCGCGACTGAAAGCGGTCGAAGCGGTCCTGTACGCCGCCAGCCCGTTGGCCGAGGTGTTGCGTGCACTGCTCCACCTCGACCCGTCGGGCGAGCCAATCACACCGGGCAGACCTGCCCAGCTCACGGTCACCTCGACCCGCCAACTCGACGGCTCCACCGGCCGCTCCTGGGCGGCGGAGTTCCCGGTCGTGATCTCCGTCGACCGTCACCGCCAGGCCAACGACGACTCCGAAACAGGCAGCTCCAGCACCGCCTATCCGGGGAAGCGGATCGGTCTCGTGCCGCACCAGGAGGCGGTGGCCGCCCGCGCGGCAGAGATAGCGCAGCGCCTTCGGCTCAGTCTCCGACTGACGGAGAGCGTCAGGGTTGCCGCGCTCTGGCACGACGAAGGCAAACGCGACATCCGGTTTCAGACCATGTTGCGCGGTGGTCGACGTGCGGCGGCCGAACTGGCGAGGGAACCGCTGGCCAAGTCAGGCATCGACCCGACAAACCGGGCGGAGGCCCGTCGTGTGCAGGAGGTCGCCAAGTACCCGCACGGGATGCGGCACGAAGCGCTCTCGGCCCGGATCGCCGCACTGCGTCTCGCCGAACACCCGGCGGAGGTGGACCCGGCACTGGTGCTGCACCTGGTTGCCAGCCACCACGGCCGCGACCGTGGGCTGCTGCCTCCGATCGTGGACCCCGATCCGGTGAAGGTGACGGTGCCCGGCCTGCCGGTCCTCACCACCGAAGAGACGGTCGAATGGCAGTCACCGACCCGGTTCGAGGGGCTCAACAACGCGTACGGCCGCTGGGGGTTGGCGCTGCTGGAGAGCATCGTCCGCCTCGCCGACGTCTGGTGCTCCGCGCGGGACGAGGAGGGCACGTGTTGACGTACACGGTGGAGCTGCCGGCGCTCGACGGCCGGGACGCGCTCGGCTTCCTCGCCGCCCTCGGCGTGGTGCGGCTGTTGCGCGACGAGGCGCGGATCGATGCGCGGTTGTCCTACGACGAGACCACCGGCTGTGCGCTGCTGCACAGCCCGCTCGCCGCCGTCGAGGAGATCGTGGACGCCCTGGTGGGGGTGATCCGTGCGATCCCCGACGACGGTGTCATCCCCGGTGTGCCGGCGACCTTCCCGATCGCCAAGCAGGGCATGGAGCCGGACCCGATGCGGGTGCCGCGCGACCAGTTCCGCCGGTTCGTCACCGACCTGGTCAGCAAGCATCCCGAGCCGGCGCTGAGCCGCTGGCTCTCGGTGCTCGTCACCGACCTCGCCGTCGACGCCAAGGGACGGGTGGCACTCACCCCGCTCACCGCACCAGCCGGGCAGCAGAGCCTGCGTTCGATGTTCAGCAAACCCCTCGAAGAGGTACGCCGGGATCCGCCGACGTTGATCCGGGAAGCGTTGACCCGGTGGCGGCGGGTCGACGGTTACACCGGCGAATATCTCGACCATCGGGTGCTGCGCAGTGCCGCCGACCACCCGAGTGGGGTGTCGGTGGAGGCTGGGGTGCCGGGGGCGACATGGTTAGCCATCATGGCGCTACCGCTGTTGCGGTTGAGCGGCAACGGGACGGCGGTGCAGGCGACGCTCTGGCACACCGTCCCCGGTCGGCGGCAACCGGTGATGACCTGGCCGCTGTGGCGGCAGCCGCTCGACCCGGCTGGGATCACGACGCTGTTGGAACATCCCGACGTACGTCCGGGTCTGGTTGCCAAGGAGGTCACGGTGAGTCGGAGCAGTTGGCAGCCGCTCGATGTCTTCGCCGTTGCGGGGGCGGCCCGTCGCCCGATCGAGGGCCGCAAGTCAGCCGGCGTCCTCGCCCCGATCGCCATCCGCACCACCGACCGCCGCTAACCTCACCCCACCGAAGCTGCTCGGCCGTACGCGGGCGAACGGTTCTTTGACAATTCCATAGATTGGTCCGATTAGTCCCCACACCTAGGAACCCCAAGCTCGCACGATTTCCCGGGGAGGTTCCGAACCAAGATTTGCGGACAAGTCAGCTAAATCGGGCGCAGTTCGAGACGCATTAAGTCGAACAACATCTATATATGCAGGTCGCGAAGCCTCACGGCGGTCATCCGTGACCGCCCCTCATTGCGACCCACACCCCCGGGTCGAGCCAAGGCAGGTCAGCCATGGCCTCACGGCGGTCATCCGTGACCGCCCCTCATTGCGACCCAAATGCACATCGATCAACTTCGGGTGTCCGACCACCACTCACGGCGGTCATCCGTGACCGCCCCTCATTGCGACCGTTCAGCGGTCAGCGTCGATCCGGATGTCTGGAACCTACTCACGGCGGTCATCCGTGACCGCCCCTCATTGCGACGACAGGGTCGACGACTCCAGCGGGTCGTCCCGCTCCTCTCACGGCGGTCATCCGTGACCGCCCCTCATTGCGACGCGATGGTCGAACCGGGTATCGAGTGGGTGGACCGGTGGCTCACGGCGGTCATCCGTGACCGCCCCTCATTGCGACGCGGAGCTGGCTGTCACCAAGCCACGCAAGGGGCTGCTCTCACGGCGGTCATCCGTGACCGCCCCTCATTGCGACGGGGCACCTGGTGGATGCGAGCGCGCCTGTGGGCCGCCCTCACGGCGGTCATCCGTGACCGCCCCTCATTGCGACGCCGGCACCATGGTCGGACTCGGGCAGTGGGTCGCCCTGCTCACGGCGGTCATCCGTGACCGCCCCTCATTGCGACGCCCGGTGGCGGACCCTGGCAACCCGCGACGCTCTCACCTCGGTCATCCGTGACCGCCCCTCATTGCGACATGAGTCCCGCTCAGTCCCGCTTCAACCCACTCGATCCTCACGGCGGTCATCCGTGACCGCCCCTCATTGCGACGCTGACAGCCCAGCTCGCGCCGGTGGCCAAACACCCGCCTCACGGCGGTCATCCGTGACCGCCCCTCATTGCGACACCGATGACAACCGGAGTGCGTCGCGGTTCGCGCGCAACTCACGGCGGTCATCCGTGACCGCCCCTCATTGCGACTTCATCGCGGCGACGACCTGGTCGTCGTAGTCGGCCGCTCACGGCGGTCATCCGTGACCGCCCCTCATTGCGACCCCCTGCCGATCCGGGTGGGCGGTGACCTCGTGACCCCTCACGGCGGTCATCCGTGACCGCCCCTCATTGCGACACGATCAGCGGCATGGTGATCAGGAGCCTCAGGTAGGTCTCACGGCGGTCATCCGTGACCGCCCCTCATTGCGACTGCCAGTACGGACGGTTGCCGTCGTAGCCATCAGGGACCTCACGGCGGTCATCCGTGACCGCCCCTCATTGCGACGCGGCCTTGGTTGTCAGCTCGTCCGGGAGCGCCTCGGCCTCACGGCGGTCATCCGTGACCGCCCCTCATTGCGACCCGTCAGTGGGAACGTTCGCGGCCTTGGCGTACAGGTCTGACGGCGGTCATCCGTGACCGCCCCTCATTGCGACCTCTCGCGAGACGCCCGCAGGCAGGTGGCCGAGCGGCTCACGGCGGTCATCCGTGACCGCCCCTCATTGCGACGTCGTACGGGATCGGGACGGTACGCCGTCGAACGCCATCCTCACGGCGGTCATCCGTGACCGCCCTTCATTGCGACGTGGCGACAAGTTGCGTCGCCGGGCCGGTGATGGTCTCACGGCGGTCATCCGTGACCGCCCCTCATTGCGACTGGGCGGCGGTGACGTTGAGGAACAGGGTGTTGGCCCCCTAACGGCGGTCATCCGTGACCGCCTCTCATTGCGACACGACGACGAACAGGCCCAGGGCGAGCAGCACTCCGCCCCTAACGGCGGTCATCCGTGACCGCCCCTCATTGCGACTCCCAGAGGCCCAACAGGAAGACCGCGCCATCGCTGACTCACGGCGGTCATCCGTGACCGGCCCTCATTGCCAGCCTGACTGCTGAAGTAGTTCGGCGGGCGTTACGCCTCGTGGCTCCACTGCTCGGCGAGTACGTCGACCTCGGCCAAGAACCCGGAGAGGTCGCTGTCTCCCAGAGGTTGAAGGAGGTGCCAGAGAAGAAGCATCTCCGACTCGATGATCAGGTTTGGCTCGACCGATTCCAGGGCGCTGGTGTCACCGGTGACGGCAGATGTAAGCAACTGTTCCGCGACGACCGGGTCGAGGCCGAATCCGGTGCCGGTCATCTGCGTCCGTGCGTCGGCAACCAGTTGGATGACGCTGGTGGTAGTCGTTGAGGTCGCGAACTTGCGACGGGTGGCGAGGAAGAAGGCGGCGCCGACAACCAGCCCGAGTTCGTCCCAGCCTTCTTCGTCAAGTTGCTCGCAGCGCTGGTGGTACGCCTCCGGGTCACCCTTGATCAGTTCCCGGATCAGGTCGAGGTAGTTGCTCCGGTCGCTCACGTTCTCGTTCCTTCCGTCTTCTCCGCATACTCGCGGCGTTCAGCGCCGCAGCGACGACTGCGGCTCCCGTAATGACCAGAGCCTGTGCCGCGTCCCCGGAGACCACTGCGGAGGCTGCCTGTGAGGGTGGTTCCGGTCGAGTCAGCGTCTGGGCGGTGCCCTGCGGTCGTGAGGCGTTTAAGAAATCGGTCAGCTTCTTCGCCGTTTCGCCTGCTGACTCAGCATTCTGCACGACCCGCTTGGCAAATCGACGGAAGTTGGTTGCGGCCTGGTCGCCCTGCTGTATGAGCTGCTCATCCGAGGGCATGCTCTCGGATGAGGACGACTGTTTCGGCGCCGAGCCTGGCGCGATGACGTTGACGTAGTTGCTCAGGTGTTTGGCAGCCGTCGCCAGCAACCGGGCGACCTTCGCCGACTTCTCAGCGGCGGTCGTGGCCTCGCTGATGGCGCTCTGGATCTCGTGATGGTCCGCGCCGGTGGCCGCTTGAGTGAGGGAGGTTTTCGCATCTGCCACCTCGGCCTCGGCGCGACTGGCGGAGATTGTGATCTGGTCGAGGCGTTCGATGACGGCCCGGAGTTGTCCTACGACATCACCCACGCTGCTCATCCAAGCGCCGCCAGGTAGCTACCTGCGCTCTCGCCGCTGGCGTTGAGGCGGCGGATCGTCAGCTCGGTCTCGTGGATTGCCTGTTTGAGGCTGCACATCGCTTGTACAACCTCTTGATGTTCGCTGTTGTGGCAGGTGGCGCCCGCAGTGGTGGTTGCTTCTGCGGCGTCGGAGGCAACCTGTTCGATTAACTGACGTGCCCGGTCGATCGCCTCGCAGCCGTTCCGGTTGAGTGCCTTCACCTCTCCGACGTTCACGACGGCTCACCTTGGCCATGTCTCGAACCCGTGGGCGTGTCGGACCGATCGACCACTTGCCCTCCCTTGTCGCGTCTGCGAAGGCGGGACAGGTGCAGCATTCATCCATGAGGATCGCTGCAAGGCAAGGCTAGTGGAGATGCCGGAACCCCGCTGTCCTCAAGCGGTCAGCGGGGTTCCGGACGAGTGCTACCGCCAGCTACTTCGAGGAGTGGTCGGCGACGTACGTGCCTCGGCCTGGTTGGCCGATGATGAGGTCGCGGTCGTGGAGCAGCGACAGGGCGCGGTGGACCGTACCCGGGCTGACGTTGTACTGGTCAGCGAGTTGTGAGGTGGAGGGCAGCTTGTCGCCGGGCGCAAGCTCGCCACTCTTGATCTTCGCGGTGATCTCGTTCGCGATCAGGCGAAATGGTGCTTCTGCGGTTGGCATAGAGGTGTCTCCGGTCGGTTCGGCACCTCCGATCTTGCCCTAGTTACTACAGATACTGCAATAGGTTCGAGCACCCCGACGGGGTAGACCTACTCGATAGGGTCGGGTAGGTTGTTCGCAGCTCCTCCCGGTCGGTTCGGCAAATCGTCGGGAGGTAGGTGGCGGCCCGGTCTGGACTTCCCCGTGTGCTCGGGCCGGGTCGCCTTCCAACCCCGCGAAAGGTGGTCAACACGTGCGCAGACTGCTGGGATTCCTCACCTCGTGGCGGCGACCGGAGGCGACTCCGGCCGGTCCGGCCGCTCGGCCGGTCGCCGCGAGCCGACATCGGTCCGGAAACCAGGCGAGCGGCTACTACCGGGCGGCGACGTACCCGCCGTTGAGCGAGGGGCAGGTGCGTGACCGGCAGTTTCCGACCAGCCGGCGCGGCCTCGACCCGGAGGAGGTGCGAACCTTCCTACACCGGGTCGCCAACGAACTGAACGCCCTGCACGGCGAGCTTGACCGCACCCAGAACGAGAACGTACGGATCAAGAACCAACTGCGCGCCTGGCAGTCGCAGTTCGCCCCGAGGGCACGCGTGTGACCAGCGCGAACGGGCACCTCGGCCGCTACGTCATCCATCTTCCCGTCACCGCCGTCGACCTGCCCGGTGCGCTCGCGCTCGCCCGGGTGCTGACCCGGTCGGTGGGCTGGCTGACGCAGATCGACTCGACCGGAGTCGAACTCTCCGAAGAGGACAACCAGAACGTACGTCACCAGCTTTTCTGTGACCGTCGGGTCGAGAACACGCCCCGGCGCTGTGGGCGGGCGACCGGACATGACGGCGGTTGCGCATGAACGCCATACCCACCGTGCTCACCTGCGTCTGCTGCGACGGCCTGACGTTCCGGCTCGCCGAGTGTGCCTGCCGGGTCAGCACCGGTTACCAGCGTGGTGGGGAACCGCCACCGCCCGCCTACCTCGGTGCGGTTATCCCGAGCCCGCACCGGTGGACCAGCCGATGGATCCGGAACCGTCGTTGCGTCGGCTCGCCCGAAACCATCCGGGTGAGCCGATCACCATCCGGATGTAGCTGGCCGCCCTGCCTGCGCAGGGGTACGCCGCCGGGGCGATGCGTGAGTGCCCCTGGTTCTTTACTCCGATGTCACCAATCGATCCCATAGGTGACGCGTCGGTGTCTGTCCATGGGAGTTGGCTGGCAGATCGTCGCACTTGTTTTTCGACAGGAGCTGATCTACGTGCCTTCCTCTCGTCGTACCTTCCTCACCGGCGGTGCCGCCGCCGGTGTGGGTCTTGCCGTCGCCGGCGGCTTGCCGTCCCTGGCCCAGGCCCACCCAGGCCAGCCCCATTCGCCGGTCAAGGGCGGCCACGTGCCGTTCCCGCCGCTCGTCGACGACCCCGACGGCATCCTGGCCCTGCCCAAGGGCTTCAGCTACACCGTGGTCACCCGGACCGGCGTCACCCGCCTCGACCGTGGCCAGGGTGTGACCCCCGCCGACCATGACGGCATGGCGGTGTACGACGCCGGCCACGGCCGCTACAACCTGATCCAGAACCACGAGATCGACCCGGGCGCCGAGTTCGGCGTACCGCACGTCAAGGGCACTGTCTACGATCCCGGCGCGGTTGACGCCGGTGGGTGCACCGTGATCCGGACCGATCGCGCGGGTCGCAACCTGGGTGAGTTCGTCGCCCTCTCCGGCACGGTCAGCAACTGCGCGGGCGGACCCACCCCGTGGGGGACGTGGCTGACCTGCGAGGAGACCGAGGATCGGGCGGGGGACGACTGGGAGGAGGATGGCCGGTCAGGCGTCTTCCAGAAGGATCACGGGTACGT
Source organism: Micromonospora sp. NPDC050417 (assembly GCF_044458865.1). Lineage (NCBI taxonomy): Bacteria > Bacillati > Actinomycetota > Actinomycetes > Micromonosporales > Micromonosporaceae > Micromonospora > Micromonospora sp. NPDC050417. Next base: position 257,030 of record NZ_JBITIH010000003.1, on the reverse strand, counting down.
TTTCGAGGTCTGGGCCGACGGCAGCGCGGACCCGAAGCCAATCAAGTGCCTGGGCCGTTACTCCCACGAGGCCCTGGCGGTCGACAAGGACCGCACCAGGATCTACCTCTCCGAGGATGCCGACGAACCCAACGGCCTCTTCTACCGCTGGACCGCGCCGCGCGGCGTCAAGCTGGGCCAGGGTGTGCTCACGCGCCTCGCCCCGAACGCCGGTGTCCTCGCCGCGATGCAGATCATCATGGATGACGGCTCGGTGCTGCCGGACGTCGCCTACCTGACCTCCGCCCAGTTGGGTCGGCCCTTCCCCGTACGGTGGATCGAGGTGCCTGACCGCGACGCGCGGAAGAAGCCCGTACGCGAACAGTTCACCGATGGCCAGGTCACCCGTGGACGCAAGTTCGAGGGCGTGTGGGGCACCGACGAGGGCGTGTACGTGGTCAACTCCTACGCCTGGGACGACGGTGACCTGCCGGCGGACGCCGCCCCTCACGATGGCATGGTCTGGTTCTACAACTACAGTGCCGAGACCATCCAGCTCGTGACGTACTTCCCGCACCAGACCTCCTCCGAGGAGGGGACGCCGGCCAAGTACAACGACCTCACCTTCGACGGCCCGGACAACGTGACCGTCACCCCGTGGGGAAGTCTCGTGCTCGCCGAGGACGGCTCGGGCGCCTCCCACGTGCTCAGCACGATCCCGGGCGGCCCGACGTACGCGATCGCCCGCAACCAGCTCAACGACTCGGAGTTCTGCGGGCCGACGTTCACCGCCGACGGCAAGGTGCTCTTCGTCAACATGCAGGACCCTGGCCTCACCCTGGCCATCACCGGCCCGTGGGAGAAGTACCTGGGCTGACAGGGTCAGACCGACGTATGGGGGTCAGGCGATCCGCCTGACCCCCATCTTTGTCTCCGATGCCGCAGGGGTGGCGGTCGTCAGTGGCGTAGTGGAACCAGTGCCCGTAGTCCGAGACGGGGCGCGACCTCCCCCGCGAGCCAGGTCATACCGAAGTCCTCGGCCGCCAGTCCGGCACGGGCGACCTCGGACCAGTGGTCCCGGTCGAGCAGGGACAGGTAGCCGTCGCGGATCCGTTCCCGGTCGCCGGGTGGCCAGGCGAGTTTCTTCCCGGCCCGATCCAGGTAGTCGGCGAGCCGGGCGTTGACGAAATAGCGCTCGACCGTCTGCGCCAGCGGGCGGGCATGGTCGAGGTGCGCTTCGAGTACGACCCGAGCGGGCGGCATGGCACAGTGTCGGACGGCGTGGGGTGCGCGCTTCGCTGAGTTCGTACGCGGAAAGCGTGTGGCTACATGGTTTTCCATGTAAGAACTCGACGACTTATATGGCCGCGACCGTGAAGGGCCTCGCGCCGGCTGTCCGCCCAGGCCACCCAACCACTGTTACTTATGTGTTTCGCCCACATAGCCCGTGGGTGACGTCACTCCTAGCGTGAGCCGACAAACAAGTTTCCCACTACTCCCTCACGTGGAGCCATACATGACGGTCCGGACCACCCGGCGGGCGCTCGTCGCCGCCGCGAGTTTGATGGCCGTGGCGCTCGCCGCTGCGGCATGTGGCAGCCCGCAGGAGACCGCCACCGGTGGCGGCGACTCCAACACCACCCCGGTCAAGGTCGGCCTGGTCTACTCCCAGTCCGGAGCGCTCGCCAGCTACGGCAAGCAGTACAAGGAAGGCTTCGAGGCCGGCCTCAAGTACGCGACCAAGGGCACCAACAAGATCGGCAACCGGCCGGTCGAGGTGACCGAGGTCGACGACGCCGGTGACCCGGCAAAGGCGGTCTCGGCGGCCAAGGACCTGATCGGCAAGGGCGTCAAGATCCTGGCTGGCTCGACCGCCTCCGGTGTCGCCCTCCAGGTCGCCCCGATCGCCGCCCAGAACAAGACGCTCTTCATCTCCGGCCCGGCCGCCACCGACGCGGTCACCGGCGTCAACAAGTACACGTTCCGCTCCGGGCGGCAGTCGTACCAGGACGTCGTCACCGCCAAGTCGTTCATCGGCGACGCGACCGGCAAGAAGGTCGTCGTCTTCGCCCAGGACAGCGCGTTCGGCAAGAGCAACGAGGCTGCCGTACAAGCGGTGATCGGCGGCGCCGGAGCCACCGTGAGCAGTGTGCTCGCCCCGGCCAGCGCCACCGAGTTCACCCCGTTCGCCAGCCAGATCAACTCCGCCAAGCCCGACCTGCTCTTCGTCGCCTGGGCCGGCACCACCGCCCCGGCGATGTGGCAGACCCTCGACCAGCAGGGCGTACTCGCCTCCACCACGGTCGTCACCGGGCTCGACATCCGCGCCTCCTGGCCGACCTTCGGCGCCGCCGGCACCAAGATTTCGTTCCTGTCGCACTTCTTCGACGGCGCGGTCGACAACGACGCCACCAAGGCGCTCAAGGCCGCCGTCCCCGGCGGGGTCCTCGACCTCTTCCACCCGGACGGCTTCACCGCCGCCCAGATGGTGGTCCGGGCCGCGACCGAGGGCGGCGACGACGTCGACAAGATGGTCACCGCCCTCGAAGGGTGGAGCTTCGACGGGGTCAAGGGCAAGAACACCGTCCGCGCGGCCGACCACGCCCTGCTCCAGCCGATGTTCCAGGCCAAGCTGACCGGCACCGGTGACCAACTCAAGGCCGACCTTCAGAAGGCCCTGACCAGCGACGAGACGGCGCCGCCCGCGGTAGCCATGAAGGGCTGAGTGACGTAGTGCTGGCCACCCGAGGCCTCAGTTGGCGAATCGGCGAGGTCGCCATCGTCGACAGCGTCACCTTCGACCTCGCGCCGGGAGAGTTCCTCGGCGTGATCGGACCGAACGGCGCGGGCAAGACGTCCCTGTTCAACCTGATCTCCGGCCTGCGGCGCCCGACCGAGGGCCAGGTGCTGCTGCACGGGCAGGACATCAGCGGGCTACCGCCACACCGGCGGGCCGGCCTCGGGCTCGGCCGTACCTTCCAGTCCTCCTCCGTCTTCGGGTCGCTGAGCGTGCGCGAGAACGTGCGTCTCGCCGTACAGGCGCATCGTGGCGGCTCGATGAAGCTGTGGCGGCGGGCGGCGGCCGACCGGGACGTGGCCGCCGCCGCCGACACGGCGCTCGACCGGGTCGGCCTCAGCCACCGGGGTACGGCACTCGCCGGCAACCTCGCCCACGGTGAGAAACGGAAACTCGAAATCGCGCTCCTGCTCGCCGGGGAACCAAAGGTCATGCTCCTCGACGAGCCGATGGCCGGGGTCAGCGCCGAGGACGTACCGGAACTCGTCGCGGTGATCCGGTCGCTGACCGGAGACAGTGGCCGGTCGGTGCTGATGGTCGAGCACCACATGGACGTGATCCTGGAACTCGCCGACCGGATCGCCGTCATGCACCACGGCGCGCTGCTCGCCATCGACACCCCGGACACCGTGATGGCGAACGCGACCGTGCAAGAGGCGTACCTGGGGGAGTCCCTATGAGTACAGAACCGATTCTGACCGTCGAGGACCTGTCGGTACGGATCGCCGGGCTGCACATCCTCCAGGGCGTCTCCTTCACCGTCGCGCCGACCGGGGTCACCGTGCTGCTCGGACGCAACGGGGTCGGCAAGACCACCACCCTGCGCGCCGTCATCGGCCTCACCCCACGCAACGGCGAGGTACGCGGCACCATCCGCACCGGCGGGCGCAGCCTCACCGGGCAGCCGACCCACAAACTCGTCCGGGGCGGGCTCGGATACGTCCCCGAGGACCGGTGCGTCTTCGCCGGCCTCACCGTCGCCGAGAACCTGCGCCTCGCCGAACAGCGCGGCACCGCCCCGGCGTACGACAAGGTCTACGAACTCTTCCCCGAGCTGGACCGGCGCGGACGCCAACGGGCCGGCTCACTCTCCGGTGGCCAGCAACAGATGCTCGCCATCGGCCGGGTCCTGCTCAACGACAACCGGCTGCTGCTGGTCGACGAGCCGACCAAGGGACTCGCGCCGAAGGTCGTCACCGAGGTCGCCGAGGTGCTCGAACGGGTCGCGGTCACCGTGCCGGTGCTGCTCGTCGAGCAGAACCTCGCCGTCGTACGCCGACTCGCCCAGGCCGCGATCGTGCTCGACGCCGGACGGGTCGCCTGGACCGGCGACGCCCGGCAACTGCTGGAGGAGCCGGCGCTGACCAAGTCCCTGCTCGGAGTCGGATCGTCGGGGGTGCACGCCTGATGGGCACGATCGTGCTGTTGACGCTGACCGGGCTCGGCCTGGCCGCGTTGTACTTCCTCGTCGCCGCCGGGCTCTCCCTGGTGTTCGGCCTCGCCGACGTACTCAACTTCGCCCACGGGCTCTTCCTCTCCGTCGGCGCGTACGGCACCTGGTGGGCGGCGAACAACCTGCCCGGCGCCGGGCCGGGAGGATTCGGCTTCGTGCTCGCGGTCGCCTTCGGGGTGGCCGCCGGTGCGCTGGTCGGGGCCCTGGTCGAACTCGTGATGATCCGCCCGCTCTACTCCCGCAACATCGAACAGGTGCTGGTCACCGTCGGCCTCTCGCTCGCCGGAGTGGCGCTGCTGCAAGCCTCCTGGGGAGCGGACCCGCGCGACTTCCCCCGGCCGGACTGGAGCCGGCAGGTGAGCGTCGTGCTCGGCGCGAAGGTGCCGAACTCGATCCTGCTGCTGATCGTCGCCGCCGTCGTGGTGCTCGCCCTGCTCCTCGGTTTCCTCCGCTACACCCGCTACGGCCTGATCATCCGGGCCGGGGTGGAGAACCGGGAGATGGTCACCGCACTCGGCATCGACGTCCGCAAGGCGTTCACCCTGGTCTTCGTGATCGGTGGGGCGGTCGCCGCGCTCGCCGGGGGACTCGGCGGTGTCTACTACGGGTCGGTCTCGCCCAGCCAGGGCGGTTCGCTGCTCATCTTCGCCTTCATCGTGGTGGTCATCGGCGGGATGGGCTCGGTGGTCGGCTCCGCGTACGCGGCGGTCGTCGTCGGGCTGTTGCAGCAGTTCGTCAACTACTACGGCACCTCGGGCGCCGGTGACCTCTGCGTCGTCGCCCTGCTCGCGGCGGTGCTGCTGCTCCGCCCACAGGGCATCGCCGGAAAGGCGGTAACGGCATGACCGAGCGAAGCGAGGTCATCAATCAGCTCAGTTTCACAAGGCATGTCGGCGACGAACGAAGCGAGGAGGCGGCATGACCGAGCTGCAAACCTCGCCGGTCGAGACCGCGCCCGCCGCCGCGCCGGGACAGCCAGAGCGGCGGAGTTGGTACGCCATGGTCCGGCCCTGGTTGCCGCTGGTGGCGCTTCTGGTCTTCGCCATCTTGCCGTACTCGACGGTGTCGCTGCCCGGGATCTTCGACGGGCCGCTCAACTCGCCCGGCACCCTGCAACTGCTCGCCATCTGTCTCGTCTTCGGCGGACTCGCCGCCGGCTACGACCTGCTCTTCGGGCGTACCGGCATGCTCTCCTTCGGACACGCGCTCTATTTCGCCGCCGGGGTGTACGGCACCGACATCCTGGTGACCAAGGGCGGGCTGCCGCTCTGGCAGGCGGCGCTGCTGACCCTCGTCGGCGGCGCCATCCTGGCCGCCCTGCTCGGCGCGGTGGCGCTGCGTACGGCTGGGATCGCCTTCGCCATGGTGACGCTCGCCTTCGCCCAGGTCGGCGCGACCCTGGTGGCGCTGGACTTCCAGGGCCTGACCGGTGGCGAGGAAGGGCTTCCGCTGGACGTCTCCGGGTTGCCGGAGAGTCTGGTCGGGGTGGCGAACACGGTCAACCTCTACTGGTTGGCGCTGGCGTACCTGGCCCTGGTCGTCTTCGTGGTCGCCCGGGTCGCCGCCTCGCCGACCGGGCGGGTGCTCGCCGGGCTTCGCGACGACGAGCGGCGGATCGGGGTGCTCGGGCTGGACCCGTACCGGTTCAAGCTGGTCGCGTTCACCCTCTCCGGCAGCCTCGCCACCGCCGGTGGGGTGATCTACTGCCTGCTCGTCGGTGGCGCGTCGCCGCATATCACCTCCTCCGAGTTGACCCTGTCGCTGCTGGTCATGGTGGTGCTCGGCGGACCTGGTACGCGATGGGGACCGGTCCTGGGCGGCATCCTCTACATGTACCTCGACCACCGGCTCACCGATTTCGGCTCCTCGGCCGCGGTGGACTCGCTCCCCGGTGTGCTGAGCGGGCCGCTCTCCCAGCCGCTCTTCGTCCTCGGCACCGTCTTCATTCTCGCGGTCTACTTCTTCCCCGGCGGCCTGGCCAGCCTCGGTAGCCGGATCGCCCCGATCCGGCGCCTCTTCCCGGCCCGTTCGTCGAGGTAGCCGGTGCGGAGGGGACGGACCCCCGTGTGTCCGTCCCCTCCGCACCGACCTACGGGATCAGCCGTTGAGGATCTCGTACGCCGCCGCCGGCGCGGAGACGGTCTCAGTCGGGGCTGTCACCGCCGGCGCCTTGCCGTAGTCGCCGATGGTGACGCTGTAGTCGTACGCCTTTGTCTTGCCCACGGTGGGCACGTGGACGACAAACGAGGTGAGCCGGCTCTCCGCGTCGACGGTCGCCTCGAACGGCAGGGCCTTCGCCGCCTCACCGATCCCGGCGATGGTCTCCTCGCTCAGTACGTCGGTGGCCGCCGGACCGCTCAGGTCGACGGTCCCGCTGTACTTCCCGGAGGCGCCCTGCGTGACGGTCGTGTTCGCCACGACCGGCTTCAACCCGGCCACGTCGGCGCTCTCGTACGTGGTCGGCAGGCTGTCGTCACCGGTCAGCTTCGCCGGATCCAGTTTCATCCACTTGGTCGGCAGCTTCGGTAGGCCGGTCAGGCCCTTGGTCTCGGTGAAGGTAATTTTTGTCCAGGTCTGCTGGTCGACGGTCAGGTACGCCATGTGCATGGTGAACCCCAACTCGGGCTCCTTGTACGACAACCGCAGGTGTACGCCCTTGGACTCCGGCGCCACCTCGCCGGTGATCGTCGTTTCCCAGTCCTTGATGGTGTAGCTGAAGCTGGGCCGGGTCTCGTCGGGCACCGCCGCGAGCAGTGTCTCCTTAGGATTAGGTGCGGCCGAGGTCGCTGCGGGCGCTGCCCACTCCGACGAGCCGGGCGTGTCCTGCCCGCAGCCGGCCAACGTGCCGGCGATGGTGGCGAGTGCGGCAGCGGTGACGGTCGCTCGCCGGAAGGTATTGATCGTGGTGGTACGTCGCCGCATGTCTATCTCTTCTCTCTGCCCGCATGACTGCGCCGGGCGGGGATGTGCGTTTCGATCATGAGAATGTCAGCGCGTACTGCCGTACCGCTGTCGTTATGCTGCCGTCCGGCTGACGCGCACTGCGGCCGGCGGAATCCGAGGTCAGGAGCGGGGTGTAGATGGGCGCGGGCCTGCGCTTCGAGCTGCTGGGGCCACTGCGGGCGTGGCATGGTGACCGGGAACTCGACCTTGGGCCGGGCAAGCAGCGAGCGGTGCTCGCCATGCTGCTGCTCTATGCCGGACGTCCGGTCTCGCCCACCCAGATCGTCGACGCGGTCTGGCAGGACGAGCCGCCGATGAACGGTCCGAACGTCGTGCAGAAGTACGTCGCGGGGCTGCGCCGGGTGCTGGAGCCGGAGCGGTCACCACGCAGCCCGGGACAGCTACTGACCCTCACCGACGCCGGTTACCAGTTGCGGGTCTCCGCCGAGAACCTCGACGTGGAGCTCTTCGAGCGTCTGGTCCGGCGGGCGGCGGTCGCGCGTACCGAGGAGCGGTCGGATGAGGCCGCCGACGAACTGCGCCGGGCCCTGGCGCTCTGGCAGGGCGAGCCGCTCGTCGGGCTCAACGGGACCTTCTTCGACGCGGCGCGTACGCGCCTGGTCGAGGGTCGGGCGGCGGCGTTGGAGTCCTGGGCCGAGGTCGAGCTGGGCCTCGGCCGGCACAAGGAGATGGTCACCGACCTGATCCAGGCGGTCGGCCGATTTCCGGTACGGGAGCAACTGCACGGGCTGCTCATGTTGGCGCTCTACCGCTCCGGGAGGCAGGCCGAGGCCCTGGCGGCGTTCCGTGAGGTACGGGCACTGCTCCGCGAGGAGTACGGCGTCGAGCCCGGCGAGAACCTCCAGGAACTGCACCGGCGGATCCTGCGGTCCGATCCGACCCTCGGGGCGGCGGGTGAGCAGGAACGATTCGTGCCACCGGTGCTGATCGCACCGGCGGCTGCGGCCGTACCGTTTGCCGCGCGGGCTGTCGTACCTGCGGCGGCGCCCGTCACCGAGCCCGTCACCGAGCCCGTGCCGGCATCCGCGCCTGTGCCCACCGTCCTGGCTACGCCGCCGGGTCCGGTCTACCCGCCTGCCTTCGCGGTGGCCGGCCCGCCCGCCTTCGCGGCGGTGCCGATGCCGGTGCCGATGCCGATGCTGCCGGGCCAGGGGACGCTCGCGGCCGAGACCGGCCGCCGGACGTGGAGCCCCTGGTTGGAAGGCGGCGTCGGAATGGTGACCGTGCTGGTCACCTGCGGCCTGTTCACCTGGCTCGTCATGCTCTACCACTACTCCCAGCGTCGGGGTCGTCTACTGGCCGCGACGGTGCTGATCTACGCCGCATTGACGGCTTTGTTCCTCACCTGGGTGGTGCAGTTGGAAGAGGAGGAGGTGGACCTCACCGTATTCGACGTCGTCGCGGTTACGGCGCTGTGGACGATCTGGCTCGTGGGGGCGGTCCACGCACTGCTGATCAACCTCTGGATGGACCGGTCGGCGAGGGAGCCGACGAGTGACCTCGCGGTGGCCCAACGGGCCCGGCGGGAGCAGGCTCGACAGTTGCTCCAGCACTATCCGGCCGCGCGGGTGGGATTGCGTATCGGCCGGCCCGATCTGCTCCGTACCGTCGACGACGGCGGTCTGATCGACGTCAACGCGGTTGTCGACCATGTGCTCTGGAGTCTGCCGGGGATCGCACCGGAACAGGGCCGGCAGATCGCGATGGAGCGGTCCCTGCGCGGCGGATTTGTCTCGTTCGAGGATTTTGCTGCCCGATCCGCACTACCTCCCACCGTGCTTGACTCCCTGCGTGATCTCCTGCTCTTCCTCCCCCCGCCGACCCCAGGCCACTGACCCCTCCACCCGCACCCCCGGGGCCCCAGCCCGTCGATCCGGAAACGTCCGTCGGCGCTGGTAGAAATGCCGGGTGACGGACGATCGGATGGCGGTACGGGAACGGGCCGAGGCGGTGCTGCGCCGGCTCGCCGGTGAGCGCGCCCGGCTGCGCGAGGACCAGTGGCGGGCAATCGAGGCGCTGGTGGTCGACCATCGCCGGGTGCTCTGTGTGCAGCGCACGGGGTGGGGCAAGTCCGCGGTCTACTTCGTCGCCACCGCGCTGCTCCGCGCCGGAAGCACGGGGGAGGGTGGCCCGGGGGAGGGCGGCGGGGCGGGGCCGACCGTGATCGTGTCGCCGCTGTTGGCGTTGATGCGCAACCAGGTGGAGGCGGCGGCTCGCGCGGGCATCCAGGCTCGTACGATCAACTCCGCGAACCTGGACGAATGGGATGAGATCGCCGCCGAGATCCAGGCCGGTACGGTCGACGTCCTCCTGATCAGCCCGGAACGACTGAACAACCCCGACTTCCGGGACAGCGTCCTGCCCCGGCTCGCGGCTACCACCGGGCTGCTCGTGGTCGACGAGGCGCACTGCGTCTCCGACTGGGGGCACGACTTCCGCCCCGACTACCGGCGGCTGCGTACGTTCCTCGCCGGCCTGCCCGAGCGGACCCCGGTGCTCGCCACCACCGCCACCGCCAACCAGCGGGTCACCGACGACGTCGCCGAGCAGCTCAACACCGGCAACGCCCAGGGGGACGTCGGAGACGCGCTGGTGCTGCGCGGCCCGCTGGACCGGGCCTCGCTGCGGCTCGCCGTACTCGACCTGCCCAGCGCCGCGCACCGGCTCGGCTGGCTCGCCGACCACCTCGACCAGCTTCCCGGCTCGGGGATCATTTACACCCTGACTGTCGCGGCGGCGGGCGAGACGGCCGAGTTCCTCCGCTCCCGGGGCTACGCCGTCGCCGCCTACACCGGCCAGTCCGACGACGCGGAGCGCCGCGCCGCCGAGCAGGACCTGCTCGACAACAAGATCAAGGCGTTGGTGGCGACGTCGGCGCTCGGCATGGGCTTCGACAAGCCGGATCTCGGCTTCGTGGCCCACCTCGGCGCGCCGTCGTCACCGATCGCCTACTACCAGCAGGTCGGCCGGGCCGGTCGCGCCGTCGAGCACGCCGAGGTGCTGCTCCTGCCCGGGGTCGAGGACCAGGCGATCTGGCGCTATTTCGCCTCGCTCGCCTTTCCGCCGGAGGAGCAGGTCCGCTCGGTCCTGCGGGCACTGCTCCCGGACCGTCCACTCTCCACACCCGCGCTGGAGCCGATCGTCGACCTGCGGCGTACCCGGCTTGAACTGATGCTCAAGGTCCTCGACGTGGACGGCGCGGTCCGTCGGGTGCGCGGCGGTTGGCTCGCCACCGGCGAGCCGTGGCACTACGACGAGGCCAGGCTGCGCCGGGTGGCCCAGGCGCGGACCGCCGAGCAGGAGGCGATGCGCGAGTACGCCGCCACCGGTGACTGCCGGATGGAGTTCCTCCGCCGCTGCCTGGACGACCCCGAGGCCGTCCCCTGTGGACGGTGTGACAACTGTGCCGGCACCCAGTACGACACCGCCGTCTCCGCCCCCGCCCTCGCCGCCGCGCAGGCGTGGCTCGGCCGTACCGGTGTCGACCTCGCACCGAAGAAGCTCTGGCCGACCGGGTTGGAGGCGGTCGGCGTACCGCTGCGCGGCAAGATCAGCCCGAGCGAGCAGGCGCTGCCCGGCCGGGCCCTCGGCCGCCTCTCCGACCTCGGCTGGGGTGGTCGGCTGCGGGCGCTGGTGGCACCGGAGGCCGGCGACGCGGCGATCCCCGACGACGTGGCCGAGGCCATGGTCGAACTGCTCCGGGACTGGTCACGCGGCGCGGACCCGTGGCCGGCCCGCCCGGTCGCGGTGGTCGCGATCGGCTCCCGGACCCGCCCACGACTCGTGCGCAGCCTCGCCGAACGGATCGCCACCGTCGGCCGGCTGCCGCTGCTCGGCGAGGTGACCGCGCACGCCGCTGCGCCCGGCGGTGGGCCGAGGGGCAACAGCGCCCAACGCGTACGGACGCTGCACGACGCCTTTGTCGTACCGGCCCCGCTGGCCGACGCGCTCGCCGGGCTGGCCGGTCCGGTCCTGCTGGTGGACGACGTGGTCGACTCGGGCTGGACCATGACCATGGTGTCCCGCCTGCTGCGGCATGCCGGTGCGCCGGCCGTGCTCCCGCTGGCGCTCGCGGTCGCCGGTTGAGTCGACGGTCGCCGTCGAGGTGACCGTCACCTGTGGAGGGTCAGGGTCAGCCGGGGCGACCGAAGCCGTGGATCGGCTGGAACTCGACCCGGTCGAGCTGGACCGGCTTGCCCGCCCTCGGTGCGTGGATGATGTATCCGTCGCCGACGTAGATCCCGACGTGGTGGATGTCGGCGTAGTAGAAGACCAGGTCACCGGGTTGCCGTTCGGCGCGGCTGATCCGTTTCACCGCCCGCCACTGTCGGGCGGCGTTGTGTGGCAGCTTCACCCCGGCCGTACGCCAGGCGGCGGAGGTCAGCCCGGAGCAGTCGTACCCGTCCGGGCCCTCGCCACCCCACTGGTAGCGCTTGCCCAGTTGCGCGTACGCGAACCGGACCGCCGTCGCGGCGGCGCCGTCGCCCAGGTCGGGCGGGCGGGGTGCGGTACGCGGCGCCGTGGGCTCCCGTTCGCCGGCAGCGTCGCGCAGCCGGCCCAGTTGGCGGATTTCCTGCTCGATGTGCTGCTTGCGGGCGGTGAGTTGGCGCTCCTGTGCGCGCTGCTGCGTGTCCAGGGTCCGTGCCGCGCTCCGGGCGGCGGTGAGCTGGTCGTGGGCGTCGGCCAGCCGTGCGATGACCCGGCGCTGGTCCCGGCTGAGTCGGTTCAGCATCAGCAGGGAGTTGAGCAGGTCGTCGGTGGTCGCGGTGAGCAGCGCGGAGACGGCGGCGAGTGGTTGCCCGCCGTGGCCCCGGTACGCCTGGGCGGCGAGCTGGGCCGCCTCTGCCCGGTGGACGGCGAGCGCCTCGGTCAACGTGACCAGTTCGCGGTCCAGTGCGGTCGCTCGGGTCTGGGTCTCGCCCAGTTGCTCGTGCAGGTCGTTGTACTGCTCGATGACGATTTCGAGCTGCTCGGCAGCGGCGGCGAGCTGCTGCTCGGCGGTTTTGCCGGGTGGCTCGGCACCGGCGGGTTCGGGCGCCGAGGCGAGCGCCAGCATGACGGACACCCCGGCAGCGAACGCCGCGGTGCGGCGCGGTACGACGGTTGTCGGCACGACCTGTCCAACGATCGACCATCGACGTTGGCGACGGCATCGACCGAGATGGGCATGGATACGACCGGGGGGTATCCTGCTCGTCATGACCCACCAGTCGCCGGCCGACCCTTCTCCCGGCACCGTCTCCGGCGACGGTGCCGATGCTGCCGGCTCCGGCGCGCACTCCGGTGATGCCGCTCCACATGGTCCATATTGGTACGCATCGGACAAGCAGGCGCTTCTCGGTCGGCTTCGCCGGATCGAGGGTCAGGTACGCGGTCTGCACCGGATGGTGGAGGAGGACACGTACTGCATCGACGTCCTCACCCAGATCTCGGCCGCTACCAAGGCACTCCAGGCGGTCGCCGTCGGCCTGCTCGAAGGGCACATCGCGCACTGTGTGATGGACGCCGCCCGGGACGGCGGCGACCCGGCCGCGAAGGTGAAAGAGGCGTCCGACGCCATCGCCCGACTCGTACGCTCATAGGAGACCAGCAGATGCCCGTGACGTCGCCGCCGGAGGAGACCGGGTCGTCCGAGCTGTCCGGGGAGACGACTGAGTCGTCCGCGAGACTGGCGGAGGCGGACGCGCCACCCGTACCGGCGCCCGGCGGGGGCAGGATGGCCCTCATCGTCGGAGGACTGATCCTCGCCCTGATCGGTGGCTTCGGACTCGGCCGGCTGAACACCGACAGCGGCGGCTCGGCCAGCGCGCCCGGCGTCAGCAGCGACCACACCCACGCGCCCGGCACCGCGCCGCACGAGCACGGCCCCGGCGCGACCACGACCGGCACCACACCGGTCGGCACCGAACTGGGCGGACTCTCGCTCAGCGCCGCCGGGTTCACCCTGGTGCCGGCGACCAGCTCGTTCCGGGCCGGCCAGAGTCAGCCGTTCCAGTTCCAGGTGCTCGGCGCCGACCGGAAACCGGTCACCAACTTCACGGTCGTCCACGACAAGCCGCTGCACATGATCGTGGCCCGCCGCGACCTCTCCGGTTACCAGCACCTGCACCCGACCATGGCCCCGGACGGGACCTGGAGCGTGCCGCTGACCCTGGCCACCCCCGGAATCTGGCGGGCGTACGCCGACTTCACCGCGGCGGACGCCACCGGGAAACAGACCGCGGTGACGCTCGGCGTCGACCTGGTGGTCAACGGCGACTACGCGCCCCGTGCGCTGCCACCGGCGGCCCGGGAGGCGACGGTCGGCGAGTTCACCGTCACGTACGAGGGCACGCCGCAGGTGGGCGCCTCCGCCCCGCTGATGTTCCGAGTCTTCGCCAACGGCAGCCCGGTCACCGACCTCGAACGTTACCTGGGCGCGTACGGGCACCTGGTCGCACTGCGCGGCGGCGACCTGGGGTACGTCCACGTGCACCCGGAGGAGCAACTCGTCGGCGGCGCGGTCAAGTTCTGGCTCGCCGTACCGAGCCCCGGCAGCTACCGGCTCTTCTTCGACTTCCAACTCGCCGGGGTGATCCGGACCGCCGAGTTCACCCTGACCGTGTCCTGACCGGCGCGCGAGACCGACGTCAGCCGGCCCTGCGCACCGGGCGCTGGGCCAGGTAACGCAGCAGGTCGCAGATGAGCTGCTTCTCGTCCGCCGGCACCGTCGGGTCGGCGAGCCGGGTCAGGATCACCCGCAGGTCGGCGTCGACCTGGTCGTCGGCCCGCTTCCGGGTGCCGCCGGAGGGGGGCCGACCGGGGCGCCTCGCCGGCACCGGCTCACCGTCCGGGAGGCCGAGCGCCCGGAAGGCCGCCGTCACCGGTACGTCCAGCGCGGCGCAGAAGCCCCGTACCTTCGCCAGCTCCGGATAGTCGTGCCAGTCCCCGGCCAGCCAACGGAAGACCGTCGACCTGCCGACGCCGGTATGGGCGGCCAGGTCGGTGACGCTCCAACCCCGTTCGTCCTTGGCGTCGTCGATGGCTCGACGTACGAAGCGGGCGAATGCCGCCTGGGGTGAGTCCGATGCGGCACCCATTGTCAGTGGACAGCCCTCTCCTGCTGGAGCACCACCTTTGCCCCCTGAGCGTAGTGGCAAAAGACTGCTCCGCCACCCAGGCGGTATCGACTAGTCTCGTGGCCGGGACCGGATGGCAGATCCCGCCGGTCGGACCGCCGCCGATCCTGCCGGTCCTGCCGTTTCCGCTGGTTGCCACCCTCTCCGCCGGGATTCCGGAACGGGCGGGAGGTTGGTTCGGTCGGCGGCGCGATCACGGATCCCCGCCTGCGATCTCCCGATGGGCGGGGGGCAACGGGAGATCGCCCCGACCTGGTGGTCACCACTGCCGGTGATCAGTCGAATCCACTATGCTCGACCCTCGCGTGGTCGGCCGGTCGCACCCGACCCGGTCGCACCCCGACCCGCTTGGTCAGGGCCAACCGGGCGACGTCCATCGTCCGTGGCGCTTCCGTACCGAGGCGAGTGAAGAGGATCAACGTGGCTACTCCGGCCCCACCGCTTCCGCACCGACCCGGGGCGATCAGCCTGTTCTTCGTGGTCAAGGCCATCGTCTTCGCGGCCGGTTTCTGGGCCTGGCTGCTGGTCCTCGTCTTCACCAGGCCCGAGGTGAGCGGTCCGCACATCCTTGCCGCCACCGGGACGACCATCACCACCCTGGTCGCGGTGCTGCTCGGCGTCCGGATGGCCCTGCAACGCAGTGCGGCCGACCGGCACGCCGAACTCAAACGGCTGCTCGTCGACATCTCCTGGAACGCGTTTGCCGCCGTAGGCAACGCGGAGCCCGAGAGCAACGGCAACGTCGTACCGTTCCCCAGCACCGCTTTCGACGCCGCGTCCCTGTCCGGGCGTACGCCGGGCGAGAGTAACGGCGACCGTCGCCACTGACCGCGTCGCCGGGAGCCGTCAGACCGGCGAAACCGACCGATGTGGTTCGTCCAGCAGGGTGCGCAGATGCGGGGTGACCTGCCACTGTTCCACCAGGCCCTGGTATTCGGCCCGCTGCTGGGCGGTCGGCTCGGTGCCGGTGCGACGAGCCCGCAGCAACAGGTTGCGCGGGGTGTGCTGGCTGTCGACGAACTCGACCACCTCGACCCGGTAACCCCGCAGCCGCAGCAGCCCCGCCCGGAGCGCGTCGGTGAGTACGTCGGCGAACCGCTCCCGCAGGATGCCCTCACGGGTCAGCAGGTCGTACGGCTCTGGTGCCGGCTGGCTGCGCAACTGCCGGGCCAGGTCGTGATGGCAGCACGGCGCGGCGAGCACCCAGCGGGCGTTCCAACGCACCGCCCGGGCCAGCGCCTCGTCGGTCGCCGTGTCGCAGGCGTGCAGCGCCAGCACCAGATCCGGTGCCGGTTCGACGACCGTGTCCAGGATGGTGCCGGCGACGAACCGTACCCGGTCTGCGCAGCCCAGTTCCTCGGCCAGTTCGGTGTTCCGCCGCCGCTGGTCCTCCCGTACGTCGACGCCGACCAGCTCGACGTCCACACCCCGTCCGGTGAGGTACCGGTAGGCGGCGAAGGTCAGGTACGCGTTGCCGCAGCCGAGGTCCACCACCCGCAACGGTCCGGTCAGCTCGGCCGGCAGGGTGGCGGCCAGCGCCCGCAGGAACGCGTCCACCTGGCGTCGCTTCGCCGCGCTGCCACCGACCGAGGCGAAGAGTGGGTCACCGGGGTCGAGTAGGTAGTCCTTGGCCCGGTCGTGTCCCGGTGCCGGGGCCGGGGCACGGTCGGCGGCGGCCCGGTGCACCTGGGCGTCGCCCTTCTTGGTCACCCGTACCTGCACCGTGGTGGTCGCCGTCTCGACGTGCCAGTTGCCGAACGGCTCGGCCAGCAGGGCGTCCACCGCCGCGTCCGACTCGGGGCCGGGAGCGACGTTGCGGGTGTACGGGCGGGAGCCGTCGAACGTCGCGATCTGCAACCGGGCGCCGGCCTTCAACGTCACCGGTCGCAGCTCTGCGCGTACGAGGGTCGGCGCCGCTCCCCGGCGACGGCCGGCCGCCACCGCCCGGGTCAGCCCCGGGGCGAGCAGGAGCGCACGCACCTCGGCGAGGGCGAGTTCGAGTTGTTCCGGCACGGCTACCTGGCCTCTTCCAACAGGGTCACCCGGTCGCGGCGGGCGGCGCGTATCTGATCCCGGCCCCCGGTGGTCCACCCGGCAGGAGCCGGGACGGAGTGTCGGGAGCCGGGTCGGTGGAGCGTCGGTGCCGGGTCAGGCGGTGGCGCTGTCCGCGCCGGTCGGGCCGGTGTCGGTCGTACCGGCGTCGGAGCCCGCGCCGCGGGTACCACGCCCACCACGGCGGCGCCGCCGGGTACGGGTCCGGCCGGTGCCCTCGGTGCTGTCGCCGCCGGCCTCGGCCGCCGGGGCAGTGCCCTCGGTGGTGGTCACCGAGACCGTGGCGGCGGTGGCGTCACCGGCGACGACCTCACCGGCGCGACGCCGACGCCGCTGCCGGGTACTGGTCCGGACGACCTCGTCGGTCGTCTCCACCACCGCGTCGTTGTCGGCGGCGGCCGGTCGGCTCCCGCCGTCGCGTCGTCCACGGCTACGACCGCCCCGGGCACCGCTGTCGCGGCTGTCGCGGCTCTCGGGGCGCCGGGTGCTCCGGGACCGGCCGCCGAGATCTTCCTCGACCTCGGCGGAGAGGCCCGCGCGGGTCCGTTCGGCGCTCGGCAACGTGCCCGAGATGTCCGTCGGGATGTCCAGGTCGGTGTAGAGGTGCGCGGAGGTGTGGTACGTCTCCGGCGGCTCCGGCATTTCCAGCCCGAGGGTCTTGTCGATGATCCGCCACCGGGGCATGTCGTCCCAGTCGACGAAGGTGACCGCGACGCCGGTGGCGCCGGCGCGGCCGGTACGACCGATCCGGTGCGTGTACGTGTCCTGATCTTCCGGGCAGTCGTAGTTGATCACGTGGGTCACGCCGGTCACGTCGAGCCCGCGCGCCGCCACGTCGGTGGCGACCAGGATGTCGATCTTTCCGGTACGGAACGCGCGGAGCGCCCGTTCCCGGGCACCCTGCCCGAGGTCGCCGTGTACGGCGGCCACGGCGAACCCGCGGAAGTCGAGATCCTCGGCGACCCGGTCGGCGGCCCGCTTGGTCCGGGTGAAGATCATCGTCAGGCCACGCCCGTCGGCCTGGAGAATCCGGGCGACGATCTCGACCTTGTTCATCGAGTGCGTGCGGTAGACCAACTGCCGGGTCAGCGGCGACGGTCCGGTCTCGGCGGTGTGGCCGGCGTGGATCGTCACCGGTTGGCGCAGGAAGCGCCGGGCCAGCGTGACGATCGGATCGGGCATGGTGGCCGAGAAGAGCATCGTCTGCCGCTTCTCCGGCAGCATCGCCAGGATCTTCTCGACGTCGTCGAGGAAGCCCAGGTCGAGCATCCGGTCGGCCTCGTCGAGGACCAGTGCGCGTACGCCGTCCAGGCGCAGGTGCTTCTGCTTCGCCAGATCCATCAGCCGGCCGGGCGTACCGACCAGGATCTCCACGCCCTTGCGCAGCGCGTCCACCTGCGGCTCGTACGCGACGCCACCGTAGATCGGTAGCACCCGTACGCCACGCGTCTTGCCGGCGGCGGCGATGTCCTTCGCCACCTGTAGACCCAGTTCCCGGGTCGGTACGACAACCAGTGCCTGCGGGATTCCGTCACTGCCCTCGCCCGGCGCGGTGACCCGCTCCAACAGCGGTACGCCGAATCCGAGGGTCTTGCCGGTGCCGGTCGGCGCCTGTCCGATCAGGTCGGTGCCGCGCAGCGCGATCGGCAGTGCGTACTCCTGGATCGCGAAGGCGCGGACGATACCGACAGCGGCAAGCGCCTCCACGGTCTCCTGACGTGCGCCCAGGTCCGCGAAGGTCGGGGCCTCGGGGCGCACCGGTGCGTCGGCGGCCAATGCTTGGCCAGCCATTTCTTCTTCGATTTGATCGCTCATGTGGTTGTGGGGGTGCCCTCTCGTGGTGCGCCCCGTTGGTCCCTAGGGCGCTGTTTCGGTTTGGCGCGGGCCACACGGTTCTCGGCAGAGTGCCGGGCAGAACCGGGCCGCACGCGCGCCGTAGGAAGGAATTCGAGGCTCTCGAGACCTACGGCAACTGCTCCATGTTACCTGAGCCGGGCAAATGTCGCCCCTACTCCGTCTGAACCGGGGTTGACCGGGGTGAAGGGATGTGGTGTCGATCACCCGTTCGTTGACGGTCCGTAGCTCCCGTCGTCACCGGGTACCGGTTGGAGCGGTAACCTGCGATCGTGTCTGGCTCGTCGGAAACCGTGCCGCCCGTCCCCGTCGTGCCCGTCTCCTGTCCGGTGTCCGGTTCTGTCACCGGCCTGACCGTCGCGCCGGTGGCGGACCTGCTCGGACTGGTGGCGTACGGCGAACTGGCCGCCTTCGACCGGATGGCCGCCGACGCCCGGCTCGCCCCGGACCTGCGCCGTCGCGCGATGTTGAGCGAGATGGCGGCACTGGAGATGGCAAGCTACCGCCGGATCGCCGACCGCCTCACCGAACTCGGCGTGGCACCCGGCGACGCCATGGCCGCGTACGCCGCCGCACTACAGGGGTACCACGACTCGACCGAACCCAGGGACTGGCTGGAAGCGGTGACCAAGGCGTACGTCGGGGACGCCATCGCCGACGACTTCCTCCGCGAGATCGCGGCGGCGCTGCGCGAACCGGACCGGCGACTGGTGCTGGAGGTGCTGCACGACTCGCGGTACGACGAGTTCGCCGGCGCCGAGATTCGGGCCGCGATAGCCGCCGACCCGAAGGTCGCCAACCGGCTCTCCATGTGGGCCCGGCGGCTGGTGGGTGAGGGTCTGTCACAGGCCGGGCGGCTCGCCGGCGAGCGGGTCGGACTGACCGCGCTGATCACCGCGCGAACCGGCGATGACGTGGGCGTATCCGGGCTCCTGCGGCGGCTGACCGCCGCGCACACCGCGCGGATGGCGGCGGTCGGACTGAACAACTGAACGTTGGCCGTGCCGGATCCGCCGGTGACCGGCGGAAGGCCGGCCACCGGACTACATCAGCTCAGCGGGCGACGAAACCGACGGCCCGGGGGGACGCCTCGGCGATCTCCACGTAGGCGACCTTGGTCACCGGAACGATGATCCGGCGGCCCTTCTCGTCGGTCAGGGACAGGGTGCCGTCGTTGGCGATGGCGTCGGTCACGATCTGCTCGATCTCGGCCGGCGTCTGCGCGCTCTCCAGCACCAACTCGCGCGGCGCGTACTGCACGCCGATCTTGACCTCCACGGGACCTCCTCATCCGGGGCGAAACTTCGCCGTTGCGAAGGCTATCCGATGAGCGGAGGTATCTGTCAGGCCGACTCGCCTAGCGGTGGGGCCGACTCCCCCTGAAGAGGGAAGCTGGCGATGCCGCGCCAGGTGAGGGCGGCGAGCAGCGCCTCCGCCTCGGACTTCGGCACCTGACGGCCGGCGGCCAACCAGAACTGCGCCGCCGTCTCCGCCGCGCCAACCAGACCCGAGGCGAGCAGTTCGGCCCGCGCCCGGTGGACACCGGTGGTGGAGATGATCGTGTCGGTGATCGCCGCGATACAACCCTGCTCGACCCGTTCGACCCGCTCCCGGACCGCCGGCTCGTTACGCAGGTCCGACTCGAAGACCAGCCGGAACGCCTCACTCTTGTGGTCGACGAAGTCGAAGTACGCCCGTACGGCCGCGCTGACCCGCTCCTTGTTGTCGGTGGTGGACGCCATCGCGTCCCGGACGCTGGCGACGATCGCGTCGGCGTGCGTGTCCAGGAGGGCCAGATAGAGCTCCAGCTTGCCCGGGAAGTGCTGATAGAGCACCGGCTTGGAGACACCGGCCCGCTCGGCGATGTCGTCCATCGCCGCCGAGTGGTAACCCTGCGCGACGAACACCTCCTGGGCGGCGGCCAGCAGTTGCTTGCGCCGGGCCGAGCGGGGCAGACGGGTAGGTCGGCCTGCTGTCTGCGCACCGTTCTCCGCAGCAGCGGTCATGGGTACCTCCGGGTCTCGCGTCGCACAACCATAGATCTCAATCAGAACGGATCGACGTGTCACGTCGTACCGCTGAATTAGCCCACCGCTGTAACTTATCGCCACTGTCGCCACACGGTAGCCTCAGCGTGGGCGACCAAGGAGCGCACGGTGGACGAAACAGGGCAACCCGGGGCCGCCGCACCCGGCGAGAACGGCAACGGGGCAGGTCCGCACGGTGACCTGGCCCGGCCGGCCAATGGTTGGGCGGCGGCCGATTCCGGCTGGCCCCACGCGGCCAAGCCGGTCGATGGCGGCTCTGAGTCACGGCCGCAGTGGCGCCAGCCGCCGGCCCCGCCGTCGTGGGCAGGTGACCCCGAGGGGCGGTACGTCGACCCGCCGGCCGGCGGCGGTGGACCCCGCGAGTCGGGGCAGCCGACCAACGGCGCCTCGTACGGCGAGCGGCACTACCCGGACCCGTCGGCGCCGCCGTACCGGGCGCCGGCCAGTGCGCCGCCCTACCCGTACCAGGACGAGCCCGACGACTTCGGAGCGGAGCGGATCGCCGTACCGGCGCCGCGTCCCCCGTCCGCGCCCGAGCAACTCGACGCCGACCGCTCGGCCGGCGCCTCCGACCGCTCGGCCCAGGGACCGGAACGGCCCCTCGGCCGTTCCGAGCGACCGGCGGCGCCCGCCACGGCGGAATCTGCGGAAGCCGCCGAAGCGGCTCGGTACGCCTTCGGCGACGCCCCCACCAGCGGTGCCGGGCCGACCTCGGCCGGCCAGGCGACCGGTCCGGAGTCGAGCGCCGACGCGGCGGGCGACACCGAGCGGGAGTCGAGGTGGCGGGAGGCGAACGCGCCAGCCTCCGCGCCGCCCGCCGGACAGCAGAGCGCCGCCGGTGGCGTACCGAACCCGGCGGAACCTGTCCGCAATCTGCGTGCCGTACCGAACTACGACCTGGTGCCACCGAAGCGGAGCATCCGCGCTCCCAGCGAGCCGAACGAGTCGGACCGGAAATCCTCGGCCGACCGCGATCACTTCGGGGGAGAGCGGGCGGAGCACGGCGACCGGGCGAACCGGTCCGCCCACGACGCCCCGCCCGCGCGTCCGGCCTGGGCCCGGTCGAGTTCCGGCGCGGAAAGTGTCTGGACCCGGGCCAATGGTCCGGCCGACGCCGGCGGACCCGAGTGGTCCTCCCGGTCGGGGGTCGGACCCGAGGCCGGTGCCTCCACCCGGTCGTCCTGGGGCCGGGCCGACAGCGCGCCGACCGGTGGCGAACCGGCCCGTCCGGCCTGGGCCCGGTCCGACAGCGGTACGGAGGGCGCCGAGCAGGCCCGTCCGGCCTGGGCCCGCTCTGGCAACGGCCTGCAGTCCGCCGCCGCGTCCTGGGTGCGCAATGACGCCGACGCCGAGGTGAACGCCGGCAACAGCGGCCCCGGCGCCCCGAACTGGTCCCGTTCCGATGCGGAACCACCGGCCGTCGCCGACAGCCGGTCCGAGTGGCCCCGCGCGGCGAACGAACCCGAGCCCGGGGCCGAGCAGACGCGGCCCGGGTGGGCGGCGAACTGGGCACCGCCGTGGGCGTCCGCGTCCCCGGAGCCCGAGGCCCGCAGGGCCCGCCGGGACGACCCCGCCGACTGGCCGGCAGAGCCGGGCCCGGGGTCCGGCTACGAATCGAACCCGGGTTACGGCCCGGCTCCAGGCTACGAATCGAACCCCGGTTACGGACCGAACCCCGGTTACGGCCCGGCCCCGGGCTACGAACCGAACCCCGGTTACGGCCCGAACCCGGGCTACGAACCGAACCCGGGTTACGGCCCGGGGTCAGGGACGGAGCCCCAGCCGGACTATGGCCCGCCGAGCGGCGCCGGCACCCACCCGGGCTACGGCCCGGGCAGTGGGACCGAGCCGACCGGCTACCCCGTCCCCGGCGAGCCCGGGGAGCCCGTCCCGGTCAGCGGAGCGCCGGGCCACGCGGACGGCCCCGAACGGCCATGGGCGTCGCCGTACCCGAGGCACCCCGTGGCATCGGCCCCGGGACCGGTCGACCCCGGTACGCCGATCCGCCCCGTCGACCCGGGGCCGGAGGCGCTGCCGCAGCGGGTTCCGGCCGAGCCGGACGTCCCCACCATGCTGGAACCGGTTGCCGGTGAGCCGTCGGCCGAGACACCGGAACTCGCCCGGATCGCGACCCACCTGCGCCGGGACGACGCACCGAGCCAACTCCGGGACCGTCCCGAGGGCTTCGACGTCAAGGCCATCCTTGCCGCTGTCCGGGGTGTGCCCGGCGTACGCGACGCGTCGCTGCGTACGACCCCGGCCGGTGCGCACAGCCTCCGGTTGGATCTGGCCGACGGGGCCGACCCGGCCGAGGTGAGTCGTCAGGTGGCGCGGCTGCTCCAGGACCGGATGGGCCTGGCCGCGGCGCCGAAGCTCCCCGGAACCCCGGTTCCCGGGGAGATGCTGCCCGGCACCCCGGTTCCTGGTGGCGTGCCCGGTGACCCAGTCTCCGGCGTGCCGGTGTCGGGGATGCCGGTCTCCGGGGTGCCGGTGTCCGGACCGTCCGGCTCGGGTCAGGCCGAGGGCCGTCGAGCGGCCGACGAGGCGCCGGACGAGACGGCCCGCCGACGTCGCCCCGTCCACCAGGGCCGGGCCGTTGTCGACGACCGGAGTGCCGGCCCCGGTGCCGGCGGCAATGTCGCTGTCGCCAACAGCTCCGGGATGGCGACCGGAAGCCCGGTCACGGCCGGTGCCTCGTACTCCGGCGGTCAACCGACGACGACCGAGACGGCACCGTCCCGGCCGCTCAATCCGGGCGGCCCGCCCGGCCCCCGGGTGATCCTGGACCACGTCCAGGTCAGCACCTTCGGCCTGGAGGCGACGGTCGAGGTACGGCTTGCCGCCGGTACCCAACGGGCCAACGGGCTCTCCACCGGACCGGCCGTCGACGGGTACGTGCTGCGGCTCTGCGCGGTCGCCGCCGCGGTCGCGATCGACGAACTGTTGGACTCGTCGGCCCGGGTGACCGAGATGGGCCGGTGTTTCGTCGAACACGCGGCGGTGGTCCCGTTCGGTAGCTGCGAGGTGGCGACCGTGGTGGTGCTGCTGGTCTGCGACGGCTGGGTGGAGCAGCTCGCCGGCTCGGCCCTGGTCGCCGGTGACCCGCGCCAGGCGGTTGTCCGGGCCACCCTGGCGGCGGTCAACCGACGGCTTGAGGCGCTGCTTGTCTGATCGATGGAAAGTCGCCGGGTAGTCGGGATGAGCGTCACACTTGGACTATGAAGCGCGCGTCGCTCGGGGCGGATGAACTGTTCCGCCAGGGCGGTTGCCCACCGCCCTGGCCGGGTCGGCCGGTGCTGCTCGACGGCCTGGTGACCTACATCCGGGAGACCCCCGCCACCGGGGCGGACGCCGAACCCGCGCTGTACGTGCACGGGCTCGGCGGCTCGGGGCAGAACTGGACCGACCTGGCCGGTCTGCTCGCCGACCGGCTTCATGGTGAGGCGATCGACCTGCCCGGGTTCGGCTTCAGCGAACCGGGTCGCAGCTACACCGTGCCCGCCTTCGCCGATCGGGTGATCCGTTACCTGGAGTACGCCGACCGGGGGCCGGTGCACCTGTTCGGCAACTCGCTCGGCGGCGCGGTCTCGGTCCGGGTGGCCGGACTCCGACCCGATCTGGTGCGTACCCTCACCCTGATCTCACCGGCGATGCCCTTCCTCGATCCGCGCCGGTCGCTGCAGGGCCGGATGCTGCCGCTGTTGGCGGTCCCGTTGGCGGAGCGGCTCGCGTACCGCCGGTTGACCCAGATCGAGCCGGAGGAGATGGCGTTGCAGGTCCTGTCGGCCTGTGTCGCGGACATGTCCCGGATCAACGACCAGCGGCGGCGGGAGGCGGTCGAGGAGATCCGGGTCCGTTACACCGCCGACCATTACGCCGCCGCCTACCTGCGTACGCTGCGCGGCCTGGTGAGCAGTTTCGTGCGGGCGTACCTGCCCGGGGCCGGGTCACTCTGGCGGATCGCCCGGCTGGTCACCGCACCGACGTTGGTGGTCGGCGGTAGGCACGACCGGCTGGTCGACATCCGGGTGGCGCCCCAGGTGGCACGGGTGATTCCGGACAGTCGGCTGCTCATGCTCGACGGGGTCGGCCATGTGGCGCAGTTGGAGGTTCCGCGCATGGTCGCCCGAGCCGTGTCGGCGTTGCTGGATGAGACGTCCGTGTTGCCGGACGAGAGGTCGGCGTTGCTGGATGGGACAGGGAGGCTGCGCCACCGACCGTGACATGGCACGCTGTCGGTGATGTCCACTTCCCGTTCCCGGCCCAGAGCAGGTGCCACCAGGGCGAACGACTCGGATCGTTACCGGGGTGCCCGGCGCCGCCGACCTCCACGCGGGCGGCTCGCGGTCGTCAGCGCGTTGCTGGTGGCCGCCACCGGGGTGCTGATCGGGCTGGTCGCGCCGCCGCTGGTCGATCGGTTGACCTCAGCGGAGATTCCGGTGACGGCGGCCGGGACCCGATCGCCGTCACCGAGTCTGGCACCGCTGCCGACAGGGCCAACGGTGCAGCCAGGCGCGGCGAAGCCGACGCAGCCGCCGGTGTTGCGTGAGTCGGTCCAGGTGCCCGCATCCGGTCGGAACACGTTCGCGTACGCCACCGGCGCTGGCAAGGTGATCGGTCACGCGGGCACGTTGCAGCGGTACCGGGTCGCCACCGAGCATGGCTCGGAGCAGGACGTCCAGGCGTTCGCGAAGGCGGTGGAGGAGACCCTCAGCGATCCGAGGAGTTGGACCGGCAGTGGCCGGTTGCGGTTGCAACGGGTTCCGGACGGCGCCAACCACGACTTCACGGTCTACCTCGCGACGGCCGCGACGGCGGCCCGGATGTGCGCCGCCGGTGGCACCGACATTCGCATCGATGGTGAGCCGTACACATCCTGCCGGACCCCGGGAAAGGTGATCATCAACCTGAACCGGTGGATGTTCTCCGTCGACCACATCGTGAAGTTGAAGGTGCCGTTGGCCGACTATCGGCTCTACGTGATCAACCACGAGACGGGCCACCAGTTGGGACACGGGCACGAGCAGTGTCCGGGCAAGGGTCGGCCGGCTCCGGTGATGCAGCAGCAGACGCTCTTCCTGGACGGGTGCACGGTCAACCCGTGGCCGTACCTGGAGGGGGAGCGGTACGAGGGCCCGCCGGTCTGACCTTCCGACGGTGACGGCTTCGGTTGACGGTGACGAACCCGACAGTCGGTGCCGGGGAGTCGCGACTATTCCCGACCCGATCACTGGGACAGGTGTTCCTGCTCATGGTCAATCACCGGGTTGGCGAGCGACAATGGCGCGGCAGACCACTATCGATTCCGGGGAGTTCACCGTGTCGTTGCCCCCGCTCGTCGAGCCCGCCGCCGAGCTGACCGTTGACGAGATTCGTCGCTATTCCCGCCATTTGATCATCCCTGACGTGGGGGTCGAGGGGCAGAAGCGACTCAAGAACGCCCGGGTGCTCTGTGTGGGCGCTGGTGGCCTGGGGTCGCCGGCCCTGATGTACCTGGCCGCGGCCGGCGTCGGCACGCTCGGCATCGTCGACTTCGACACCGTCGACGAGTCCAACCTGCAGCGCCAGATCATCCACGGCCAGTCGGACATCGGCCGCCCGAAGGCGGAGTCCGCGGCGGCGAGCGTGCGTGAGATCAACCCGCTGGTCAAGGTGGAGATCCACAACACCGCGCTGGACCGGGACAACGTACGGGAGCTCTTCAGCCAGTACGACCTGATCCTGGACGGCACCGACAACTTCGCCACCCGGTACATGGTCAACGACGCGGCGGTCCTGCTCGGCAAGCCGTACGTCTGGGGTTCGATCTATCGGTTCGACGGCCAGGCGTCGGTCTTCTGGGCCGAGCACGGCCCCTGCTACCGCTGCCTCTACCCCGAGCCGCCGCCGCCCGGCATGGTCCCCTCGTGCGCCGAGGGTGGTGTGCTCGGCGTGCTCTGCGCCTCGATCGGTTCGATCCAGGTGACCGAGGCGATCAAGCTGCTCACCGGGATCGGCGAGCCGCTGGTCGGACGCCTGACCGTGTACGACGCCCTGGAGATGGAGTACCGCAAGATCAAGGTCCGGAGGGACCCGTCCTGTGTGCTCTGCGGGGAGAACCCGACCGTGACCGACCTGCTGGAGGACTACGAGGACTTCTGCGGCGCCGTCTCGGCCGAGGCCGAGGACGCGGTGGTCGGTTCCACCATCACCGCCAGCGAGCTGAAGGAGTGGCAGGAGACGGGGAAGGATCACTTCCTGGTCGACGTCCGGGAGCCGGCCGAGTACGAGATCGTCCGTATTCCCGGGTCGACGCTGATCCCGAAGGGCGACATCCTCTCCGGTGAGGCGCTGTCGAAGCTGCCGCAGGACCGGCAGATCGTGCTGCACTGCAAGTCGGGGGTGCGGTCGGCCGAGGCCCTCGCCGCGCTGAAGGCGGCCGGGTTCCGGGACGCCGTACACGTCCAGGGCGGGGTGCTCGCCTGGATCAAGCAGGTCGACCCGGCACTGCCCGCGTACTGATCGTCGCGTCACACCCGCCGCCACTGGTGGTGAGTGGCCACGCACCTAACGTCAGGTGAAGGCTCCTTCTGTCCCCGATATCCGGGGCGGAAGGAGCCTTTCCTGTCGCGGTGCCCGATTCGTATCGATCATCGGCGATGGATGCTGCTGCCGACCGGCTAGTTGACCTCGGCTGACTTACCGAGGCAGGGGGGTTTGCCCGCCGGTAGCCTTCTGTCCCGTGGTGGACATGAACGGTTCTCCCCTCACGGACACGGACGGATCCGCTCCGCTGATGGGCCTCGACGGCTCCCCGATGGCGGAGACCGACCGCACCCCTACCGTCGACATGGATGGCGCGATCGGTTTTGTCGTCGCACACGGCGACGCGGTCGACCGCGCCCGCCTCTCCTGGTTGCGTACCGGTGCGGCACCCCCGGAGGAGATCCTCACCGACGCCGAGATGGGCGGTGCCCCGGACGGTGGTTGGCCGGCGGTCTGGGGGACCGGGGTCGCCTCCATCGACGCGACCTGCTTCCGGTTGGCCGAACTCGACGACCTCGGTGCCCTCGACCGGCCAGCCGCCCGCCGCGCCCTGGACTGGCTCGCCGCCGGGCAGCGACCGGACGGCACCTGGGAGGAGGACGAGGCACTGGCCCGGGAGGCACCGAACTGGGCCAGGCCCGGTGACCCCGAGGCGGAACTCTTCCTCACCGCCAGCGCCGGATTCTGGCTCACCGTGGCCGAGTTGGACGCCCGCGCCGCCACCCGGCTCGACCAGCCCGACCAGCAAGCCGCCCGCCCGTACGCCACCCACGTACGAGCCGCCGCGCAGGCGATCGCCGCCCGGCTCCGCCCCGACGGCACCTGGCCCTCGTTCCTCGCCGCCGGCTGGATGTCCGCCGCCGTCCTCTACCACCAGGAGATGTTCTACGAGTCGGCGCGAATCCACGGCGTGCTCGGCGACCGGCTGGCCGAGATGTCCCCTGCGGACGTGGCCTGGATGGCCTCGGCGCTGGTCCGGGCCGGGGTCAACCCGGACGACTGGCTGCTGCTCGCCGCCCGTCGTCGGCTCGCCGAAACCCAGCGCAGCGACGGTGGCTGGCCCAGCGAGGACGGCGACACCTTCGACGTACACACCGCGCTGCTGGTGATCCGCGCCTGCCGGTGAACCAGCCGGCCCGGCTGGCGTGGCCAGGGCCGGCCCGGCTCGGTCAGCCGCGCAGGTGGCCGTCGCCGGTGACCACGTACTTGGTCGAGGTCAACTCCGGCAGACCCATCGGGCCCCGGGCGTGCAGCTTCTGGGTGGAGATGCCGATCTCCGCCCCGAAACCGAACTCGCCACCGTCGGTGAACCGGGTCGACGCGTTGACCATCACCGCCGCCGAGTCGACCCGGGCGACGAACTCCCGTGCCGCACTCGCCGAGTCGGTCACGATCGCCTCGGTGTGCTGGGTGCCGTACCGCTGAATGTGCGCGACCGCGACGTCGAGCGAGTCGACGACGGCGGCGGAGATCTCCGCCGCCAGATACTCCGTGCCGTAGTCCTCCTCGGTCGCCGGGACGACGGCGGCCGAGTACGCGCGGACCCGGTCGTCGCCGTGCACGGTGACCCCGGCGGCGGCGAAGGCGGCGAGCATGGGCGGCAGGAACACGTCCGCGACCGCCGCGTGGACCAGCAGCGACTCGGCCGTGTTGCAGGTCGAAAGGCGTTGGGTCTTGGAGTTGAGCACGATGTCGATCGCCTTCGTCACGTCCGCCGAGGCGTCGACGTAGACATGGCAGTTTCCGACCCCGGTCTCGATCACCGGCACGGTCGACTCCTCGACCACGGTCCGGATCAGCGACGCGCCACCGCGCGGGATCAGCACGTCGACCAGTCCCCGAGCCCGCATCAGCTCCTTCACCGAGTCCCGCGAGGAAGCGTCGAGCAACTGGATCGCGTCGGCCGGTAGGCCGACTCCGGCGACCGCGTCACGCAGCACCCCGACCAGCGCCGCGTTCGAGTGGGCCGCCGAGGAAGAGCCCCGCAGCAGCGCCGCGTTGCCGGACTTGAGACAGATGCCGGCGGCGTCGACGGTCACGTTGGGCCGGGCCTCGTAGATGATGCCGACCACCCCGAACGGCACCCGGATCTGGCGCAGCTCCAGACCGTTCGGCAGGGTCGAGCCCCGGACCACCTCGCCGACCGGGTCGGCCAACGCGGCCATCTGGCGCAGCGCCTCGGCGATCCCGCCGACCCGCTCGGCGGTGAGCGCCAGGCGGTCCAGGATCGCCGGAGAGAGGCCGGCCGCGCGGCCCGCCGCCAGGTCCGCCTCGTTCGCGCTGAGGATCTCCGGCGTACGGGCGACCAGCGCGTCGGCCATCGCGTGCAGCCCCGCGTCCTTGACCGTACGGGTGGCGGTGGCGAGCGCGCCGGCCGCCGTACGGGCCCGGCGCGCCTGCTCGGTGACGCTCATCTCCAACTCCTCACAGGTGTTAAGGAAGGGCCCCTTCCTATCGTTTTTGGTAGAGGAAGGGGCCCTTCCTAACAGCAGAACTCACAGCAGGACGAGATCGTCGCGGTGCACGACCTCACGTTCGTACGCGGGACCCAGGGCGGCGGCGAGGTCGACGGTCGAACGCCCGAGCAGACCGGGCAGCTCCACCGCGTCGTAGTTGACCAGCCCACGGGCGACCGGGGTGCCCATGGTGTCGACCAGGTCGACCGGGTCACCGGCGGTGAAGGTGCCGTCCACGGCGGTGATCCCCGCCGGCAGCAGCGACTTGCGTCGCCCCACCACCGCCTGGACCGCGCCCGGGTCCAGGTGCAGCCGCCCGCGCGGCGAGGTGGCGTGGGCCAGCCAGAACAGCCGGGCGGTAGGGCGGTGTACCGCCCGGTGGAACAGGGTGCCGACCGGTTCGCCGGCGAGCGCCTGCGCGGCCAGCGGAGCGGCGGTGAGCACCACCGGGATGCCGAAACCGGTGGCGATCCGGGCCGCCTCGACCTTGGTGACCATGCCGCCGGTGCCGACACCGGAACGACCGGCCCGGCCGATCGCCACCTCGGTCAGCTCGTCGGTGCTGTGCACCTCCTCGATCCGGCGGCTCTCCGGTCGGGCCGGGTCGCCGGTGTAGAGGGCGTCGACATCCGAGAGGAGCACCAGCAGGTCGGCCTGGACCAGGGCGGCGACGAGGGCAGCGAGCCGGTCGTTGTCGCCGAACCGGATCTCGTCGGTGGCGACCGTGTCGTTCTCGTTCACGATCGGTACGGCGTGCAGGTCGAGCAGCTTGCGCAGGGTCCGGTACGCGTTGCGGTAGTGCACCCGGCGGGTCACGTCGTCGACGGTGAGCAGTACCTGCCCGACGGTGCGCCGGTGCCGGGCGAAGCTGGCGGCGTACTGGCCGATCAGCAGACCCTGTCCGACGCTCGCGGCGGCCTGCTGGGTGGCCAGGTCACGCGGTCGGCGCGGCAGTCCCAGCGGGGCGAGGCCGGCGGCGATCGCACCGGAGGAGACCAGCACGATCTCCCGGCCGTCGTTCGCCAGGGCGGCGAGTACGTCGGTGAGGGCGTCGACCCGGTCGGTGTCGAGGCCGCCGCTGGCGGTGGTCAGCGACGACGAGCCGACCTTGACCACGATCCGCCGTGCTGATGTGACTGCTTCACGCACCCGCCCATTCTGCGCGGCGACCGTCGGCGGATGGCGTTCGGCTCCCATATGCTGGCGGTTTGTGACGCCCGAAGAGTACGTCGAAGAGGTGCTCGCCCTGGTCGAGCGGATTCCGCCGGGACGGGCGATGTCGTACGGAGCGATCGCGGACGCGTTGGCCGAGCGCTCCGGGCGCAACTCGGCCCGCCAGGTCGGCTCGATCATGAAGCGGCACGGTGGCGGGGTGCCCTGGTACCGGGTGGTCAACTCGGCCGGGCGGTTGCCGCCGGGGCACGAGACCCGGGCACGGGCCCGGTTGGTGGCCGAGGGCACGCCGATGCGGGGCGAGCGGGTGGACCTGCGGACCGCCGCCTGGTCGCCGCCGGACTGACCGGGAGCGTCGTCGCCGGACTGACCGGAAACGTTGACCGGAGGCGTCGTCGCCGGACTGACCGGAGGCTCAGCCGACGGGCGTCCCGCGTCGGATCTTCGGGGGGTACGGCGACCCGTGTCCCGCCGCTAGCATTCGCCCCCATGACTGCGCCGTACCCGCAGAGCCAGGCCGCCGGCCACACCCTGCCCCGACGGGTCCGGGCCGGTTACTCGCTCGGTTCGCTCGCCACCGGGGCGTTCGGCACCGTACCCGGACTGGTGCTGCTGCCGTACCTGACCGACACGTTGGGTATCGCGGCCGGCGTCGCGGCGCTGCTGGTGCTGCTGCCGAAGGCGTGGGACGTGCTGGTGAACCCGGTGGTCGGCCGCATTTCCGACCGGACCCGCTCCCGGTGGGGGCCGCGTCGCCCGTACCTGTTGCTCGGCGGGGTGGCGTTGGCGGTGCTCTTCGCGGCGATGTTCGCGGGCCCGGTCGGCACCGGTACGGACGCCGGCTGGTACGTCGCGTTCGCCTTCCTTGCCACCGCCACGGCGTTTGCCTTCTTCCAGGTGCCGTACGTGGCGATGCCCGCCGAGCTGACCACCGACTACCAGGAGCGCACGCGTCTGATGACCTGGCGGATCGCGGTGCTGGCGGTCGCCATCCTGGTCTCCGGGGCGGTGGCGCCGATCGTGGTGGCGGCGGGCGGTTCAGGGCTGTCGGGTCACCGCTGGATGGGGTTGTTCGTCGGGGCGTTGATCCTCGCGGGTGCGGTCGGTGCCTTTGTCGGCACCCGTGCCGTCCCGGTGGGTGCGGTCGGGGAGAGCGAGCCGACGCTGCGCGCCCAACTCGCGGTGGTGGCCGGAAACCAGCCCTTCCGGTTGCTGCTGGCCTGTTTCGTGGTCCAGTCGGCCGGGATCGCCACGGTGCTCGCCGGGGTCAACTACTTCGTCGTGCAGGTTCTGGACGACGCGGAGAGCGGCACCACGTGGGCGTTCGCGGCGTTTGTCGGCCCGGCGTTGCTGGTGATGCCGGTCTGGTCCCGGGTCGGTGCCCGGGTGGGCAAACTGCGGGCCTTTGTCTGGGCGTCGCTGATCTTCGCGGCGGGAGCGTTCGCGCTGGTCGCCTCGCCGCTGCTGCCGTACGTACTGCCCTACCTGTTGATTGTCGTCATCGGCTGTGGGTACGCCGGCCTGCAGGTGTTCGCGCTGGCCATGTTGCCGGACTGCATCGCGTACGACACCGCGCGTACCGGGCGCCGGCAGGCGGGGGTGTTCACTGGAGTGTGGACGGCGGGGGAGACCTTCGGGTTGGCTTTCGGACCGGGGATCTACGGGCTGGTGTTGCAGCTTTTCGGTTACGTCTCGTCGGATACCGGGCTGGCGGCGGGGCAGTCGGCGAACGCCCGCCTGGGCGTGCTGCTCGGCTTCACCGTGCTGCCGGCCGTGCTGGTCGGTCTGCCGCTGTTGTTCCTGCGCCGCTACCACCTCACCCCCGCCGACCTCACTCCCGCCGGCCTCGCTCCCGCCCGCCCCTGAAAGTTAGGAAGGGCCCCTTCCTATACAGAAATCGATAACAAGGGGCCCTTCCTTCCACTGTTACGGTGACCGGCATGGTGGAGGGGTTGCCGGCGAGTGGGGTACCTGCGGCGCAGGTGCTGGCGGAGGTAAGGCGACTGCGGGCCGCTGATCGGCCGACGCACGGCGGGCAGTTGTTCGCGTACGTCTACGACCCGGCCGTGCCCGGCCTGGACGAGTTGGCCCACTCGGCGTACGCGTTGTCGGCCCAGGTGAACGGGCTCGACCCGACCGCCTTCCCGTCCCTGCTGGCGATGGAGAACGCGCTCGTCGGCGCGGCCGCGTCGGTGCTCGGCGGTGGTCCGGGCAGCAGCGCGCCGGAGGTGGTCGGGAGCGTCACCGGTGGTGGCACCGAGTCGCTGATGCTGGCGGTGAAGACGGCCCGGGACGCGTGTGCCGACGTCGAGGCGCCGAGGCTGGTCGTGCCGGCGACAGCGCACGCGGCGTTCGCGAAGGCGGCGCATTACCTCGGTGTGGTGCTCGACCTGGTGCCGGTGTCGCCGGAGACGTTGCGTCCGGATCCGGCCGACATCGCCGCCGCGATCGGCCCGTCGACGGTGCTGGTGGCGTGTTCCGCGCCGTCGTACGCGCACGGGGTGGTCGATCCGGTGGCCGCGATCGCGGAGGTTGCCGCGGCGGCCGGGGTGCGCTGCCACGTGGACGCCTGTTTCGGTGGTTGGACGCTGCCGTACCTGCGCCGGCTCGGGGTCGCGGTGCCGCCGTTCGACTTCTCGGTTCCGGGGGTCACCTCGATTTCGGTGGATCTGCACAAGTACGCCTACACGCCGAAGGGTGTCTCGGTCCTGCTGCATCGTGACGCCGGGTTGCGGCGGGAGCAGTATTTCGCCTCTGCCGAGTGGCCGGGCTACACGATGGTCAATCCGGTGATCTCCTCGACCCGTTCGGGTGGGCCGATCGCCGCGGCCTTCGCCACCCTGCGGCACATTGGGGACACGGGTTATCTGGAGTTGGCCCGGACCACGTTGGCGGCGGTCCGGGGGCTGGCCGAGGAGGTGGCCGGCATCGACGGGTTGCGCCTGCTGGCCGAGCCCGAGGCGACCGTGGTCTGTTTCCGCAGTGCGGATCCGGCGCTCGACCTGTTCGTCCTGGTCGACGAACTCACCGTCCGTGGTTGGCACACCCAACCCCAGATGGCGTACGGGAACCTTCCGTCGAGTGTGCACCTGACGGTGACGGCGGCGGTCGCGCCACGGGTGGCGGATTTCGGGGCGGATCTGCGTGCGGCGGTGGCCGCGGCGCGGGCGGCGGGCCCGGTCCGGTTGCCGGCGGAGTTGCTGGCGCTGGCGGGTGCGTTGACGCCGGAGCAGTTGACCCCGGAGTTGGTCGCCGGGATGGCCGCCGGGTTGGGGGTCGGCGGCGCCGCTGGTGCCGGGGGTGACCCGGTGGCGGCGGAGGACGGCAGCGGGTCCTCGGCACCGTTGCCGGAACGGACCGCGATGATCAACACCCTGCTCGACGCCGCCCCGGTACGGCTGCGTGAGCGGTTGCTGGTCGAGTTCCTGAGTCTGCTGCAACGCCCGAGCTACTGAGTCTCCGCCACTTTCCAACTACTGAGCGTGTACTCAGGCTGGCGTCGTCGGGAAGCCTTGTCCTGACTGAGGTTCGTGGCCGTGACCGTCGGTCGTCGGTCGCGCCCGCCCCTCGCAGACTCCTACGGTCGTGCCTGCGTTAGCGTCAACGACCGTCGCGGAACGATCAATCTGGCACATGGTCGTTCTCCGGCGCCCCCGTCCCGGATCCGAGAGGCGCATGTGAACATCCTGGAAGCGGTGCTGCTGGGCGCGGTGGAGGGGCTCACCGAGTTCCTGCCGGTATCCAGCACCGGTCACCTCACCATCCTGGAGAAGTTGCTCGGCTACTCCATCGACGACCCCGACATCACCGCGTTCACCGCGATCATCCAGGTCGGCGCGGTCTTCGCGACGCTGCTCTACCTGCGTAAGGACCTGTTCCGGATCATCGCGGCCTGGTTGCGGGGCGTGTTCACTCCGGCCGCCCGGGTGGACCCGGATTACCGGTTCGGGTGGGCGGTGATCCTCGGCTCGATTCCGATCGGTGTGATCGGGTTGCTCTTCAAGGACCAGATCGAGACCACGCTGCGCAGCCTCTGGTTCGTCGGCTGTGCGTTGATCTTCTGGTCGGGCGTGATGTGGTTCGCCGACCGGGCGGCCACCCAGGTTCGCCACGAGAAGGACGTGACCTGGAAGGACACCCTGATCATCGGCACTGTTCAGTCCCTGGCGCTGATTCCCGGCATCTCCCGGTCGGGCGCGACCATGTCCGCCGGGCTGCTGCGTGACCTGGACCGGGTGACGGTGACCCGACTGTCGTTCTTCCTCTCCATCCCGGCGCTGATGGCGGCGGGCGCGCTCCAGGTCGTCGACGAGTACGACAACATCAGCACCGGCGTCGGCTGGCCGGCGACCATCACCGCGACCCTGGTCAGTGGCATCGTCGGCTACCTGGCGGTGGCCTGGCTGTTGAAGTTCATCGCCCGGCACACGTACACGATGTTCATCGTCTACCGGCTCATCCTCGGTACGGTCGTGCTGGTCCTGGTCGGCACCGGGACCATCTCCGCGACCTAGTCGCCGATCGGTGCCACGCGGCCCGGTGTCCGCCCCTGTTTCGGGGAGGATGCCGGGCCGCTGCCGTGCGTAGGGATATAAATACATCGACAAACTTATTTCCAGGTCTTTACTGTTAACAGTGTTTAACATAAATTGTTAAGGGCGCCCTGCAGTGTCGAGTGAGGAGTCCTCCGATGCGAAGATCCGCCCTACTCTCCCTGATGTCGGCCGCCGCCGTCATCGCATCCACCCTGGTCGTCGCCACCCCGGCGCAGGCGCACGGCTACATCTCCTCCCCGCCGAGCCGGCAGGCCAACTGCTACACCGGGCGGGTTGCCAACTGTGGACAGATCCAGTGGGAGCCGCAGAGCGTCGAGGGTCCGAAGGGGCTGCGCAACTGCCACGCCAACATCGCCCACTTCGCCGTACTGAGCGACGAGAGCCGTAACTGGCCGGCCACCTCGGTCGGCAGCTCGCTCACGTTCAACTGGGTGCTCACCGCCCGGCACGCAACCAGCACCTGGGAGTACTACATCGGCAACCAGCGGGTCGCGCTCTTCAACGACAACGGCCGCCAGCCCGGAGCCACCGTCTCCCACCAGGTCAACCTCGGCGGTTTCTCGGGTCGGCAGAAGCTCCTCGCCATCTGGAACATCGCCGACACCGCGAACGCCTTCTACTCCTGCGTCGATCTCCAGATCGGTGGCGGTGGCGGCAACCCGCCGCCCAGCCCCACCCCGACGCCGACCCGTACCCCCACTCCGCCGCCGCCGAACCCGACCACCCCGCCGCCGGCTGGGGGCACCTGGGCCGCCGGCACCACGTACGCGGTCGGCAGCACCGTCACCTACGGCGGTGCCAGCTACCGCTGCCGCCAGGCGCACACGGCCATCGCCGGCTGGGAGCCGCCGAACGTACCGGCCCTCTGGCTGCGGCTCTGACACCGACGCCCAACCGGCGGGCCCGTACCGGTCCACACCCGGTACGGGCCCGTACGGTCCTGACGGCTCGTCGTACCACTGCCCGTTGCTCTGATCGGAGGAGACGGGACATGGCCCGTTACCGACGTACCCTGCTCGCCCCGCTCGTCCTGCTACTGATGGCCGGCTGCGCCGGCGGGCCCGCCGCGACCGGCGCCACACCGGCCGTACCCGGGCCGGACACCTCCGGATCGGCGGCCCCCGCCTCGGTCCCGGCGAGCGTCGCGGCACCGGGGTCGTTCAATCCGGCGGACGTGATGTTCCTGCAGATGATGGTCACCCACCACGGACAGGGCCTGGAACTGGTGCGGTTGGCGCAGAGCCGGGCCCAGCGGACGGAGGTACGCATCCTGGCCGCGGCGATCGACGTCACCCAGACCGAGGAGCAGGAAACGATGCGCGGCTGGCTGCGGAGTTGGGGCGAGCCGACCGAGGCGGACCCGAACGCGCACGCCCACGCCGACCACGGCGGACTGCCGGCGACCGGACCGGAGCAGATCGCGGCACTGGGCCGGGCCAGCGGTGCCGATTTCGAGTCGGCCTTCCTCAACCTGCTCATCGCACACCAGCACAACGCGGTCGAGATGGCCCGCAACGAGACCACGTTCGGGCAGAACCCCGAGGCCAGGGCGTTGGCCGGCCGGATCGACCAGTCCCGTACCGCCCAGATCAACCAGATGCTCGCCATGCTCGGCTGAGCTTGCCCACGACGCGAGAACGGTGGTGCCCGGCGGAATCGTTCCCGCCGGGCACCACCGTCTTCCGGCTACCGAATCAGTAGGCCGCCACGGCGGTGACCGCGAAGGTCGCCGTGTTGTTCGCCGGGTTCCGGTCCGGCACCTCGTTGTTGCCGTACGACAGACGCAGGTTCGCCGTCCCGTCGCCCAGTGGCCCGGCGGCGATCTCAGCCGGGGCGGTCAGCAGCACGTCGAAGCTCCGACGCTCACCGGGCATGAACTCGCCGCCCGGGACGGTGCACCAGGAGAACGGGCAGGAGCCCTCGTCGGTGCCGAGCACCCGGACGCCCTCCGGCACGATCAGCTCCACCTGCGGGGTGCTGTGCGGGGTGTCGCTGAGGTATCCGACGGTCACCGGCAGACGGCCGGCGTAGCTGCCGTCGGGCTGCTGGACCAGGGTGGCGGCGTCGAGCTTGACCCAGCCGTCGGCGACGGTGTCCTGGACGTACGGCCGGGGGTTGCGTAGCGACCCGGAGGTGGGGCGGAACAGGGCCGAGACGGCGGCACCACCGCGCAACGTCGTCCCGTCGACCGAGACGTCGACCCGTCCACCGGTCGCCACCATCGCATACGGCCGGGCAGGGGTCAGCACCTCGAAGGCGGCCTCGACGGTACGCCGCTCGCCCGGCATGAACGCCGTGCCGAGGGTGCAGCTGATCGTCCGTCGCGGGACGTCGGCGGAGGGGAAGCAGGCGCTGCCGGGCAGCATCCCGGTGAACGCCCCACCGACCGGCTCGGTGAGGGTGACGACGGGGTAGGCGTCGGCCTGGCCACGGTTGACGATCGTGATCGGCAGCGTGCCGTGGTAGCCGCGGTCGGTCGGCACCAGCACCAGCCGGCCGACCGAGACGGACGAGCCGTGCTGCGCCGGGGCGGCGGTAGCCGTGGCTGGCGCCCAGGCCCCCAGGACGGCGGCGGTACCGAGCATTCCGGCGATTACCCGGCGACGCGTCGAGACGGACATTGTTCCTCCAGTTGGGTCCCCGTGTGCCGCGGCGCTGTCTGCCTCGGCATCGAGCAAGACACGCCTCGTCGGTAAATGTGGTTGCGGACGATCTTTGTCGCGCAGCCGACAGTTGTCACGATGGTCCGGAAATGCCACTGGCCCGTACCCGGAAATCCCCGGGTACGGGCCAGACAGGTGCGGTTCTGGCGGCGGAACTATCGGCTGGATGCTCAGCCGAACTGAAATTGCGCCCTGTTGTTACGGTCGTTCGAGTCCGGAACGACGAACTCCTCGTTCTCCACCATCTGCCGGTTCGACAGGTCCGCCGTCGCGGTGCCGCTGTCCGGCTGGGCGGCGCTGTTGCCCAACCCGAGGACGAGCGTCCGCTCCTCACCGGGGCGCAGCGGGGCCAGGTCACAGAAGAGCGTGTTCGCCGGTACGGAGGCCGTGTTGCTCACCTTCGTGCAGGCTGACCAGCCGTTTCCCTCGTGTCGCAGGACACCGGTGTCGAAGGTCAGCGTGAGCCGTGCGGTCTTGCTGGCGGTGCTGCCGGCATTGCGGATCTTCACCGTCACGGAACCGTGCCGCATCCCCCACACCGGATCCTCAGGGTTCTCGGTAAAGGTGACCCGACTGGCGCTGACCACCCGCAGATCGGTGAAGAGCGGGTTCGGGCCGAACGATTCGGGTCCCGACGTCTGGGTGAATTCCGAACCATTCCAGCGGTAGCCGCGCCACTGCTTCTGTGACCACTCCTTCGGCACGGCGCAACAGTCCGGAATATCACCGACCTGGGCGCGCAGCGTGCCTGAACCATCGAATTGGATGCCCATGATCTGGTCGATTCCCGCACCGGTGTTGACGACCTGGCCAAGGGTGACGACATTGCCGGCGTCGTCCCGGTCGAATGCCACCACCTGCCGGGTCGACGACCGGTCCTCGATCGGGCAGGTCAACAGCGCGACCGTCTCGTCGGCGCCGTCGTCGTCCACGTCGCCGTGAACGAGCGTGACCAGTGACGGGTGCTTCATCTTCGGGTCGTCGTCCAGTCGGACGTTCTTCGTGACGCACCACTGCGCAGCGGTCGAACGCCACGCCGGCAGTGTCACCCGGGCGTTGAGCAGGTCCGCCTTGCTGATCTTCCCGTCCGGCGCCGCCGGAGTGCCGCTCGGCGACGGGGTCGGCGACGGGGTCGGGCTGGTCGACGGGGTGGGGTCGATCGTCGGCGTGCCGGTCACCGCCGGCCCCGGAGTGGGCGGCGAGGGACGGTTCAGCGCCGCGTAACCGGCCACCGGGCCGACGACGAGGACCAGGGCGAGCGCCACACCGGTGGTGGTCGCCACCCGCTTGCGGTGCCGGACCGTGCTCCGTACGGCATCCGGTCCGGGTGGGACGACCTGATCAATCAGGCCGGTCCGGAACGCGGTGAACTCGGCGTCCAGACCGGAGTCGTCGTAGGCGAACTCGTTCTGGTCAGCCATGACTCTGCTCCTTACGGTCGGTCAGCTCGGCGGCGAGGGCGGCGCGGGCGCGGTGCAGCCACGACTTGACGGTGCCTTCCGCGACTCCCTCCTGCCGGGCGATCTCGGCGATGGACATGTCGCCGAGGTGGTGCAGCACCACCGCCCGCCGATGCTTCGGCGGCAGTTGGGCGAGGGCGGCGGTGAGGGCGACCCGATCCGGATTCGGCCCGGGAACGACCTCCTCCCGCTGTCGGCGCAGGTAGTTCTGGGCCGTACGCAGCCGCCGCCAGCGGCTGGTGGCCAGGTTCCAGGCGACCCGGCGTACCCAGGCCACCGGGTCGTCGTAGCGGACCACCTTGTCCCAGCGGGCGAAGGCGCGGCAGAACGCCTCCTGCACCAGCTCCTGGGCCTGCCCCAGATCCCCCGTGTACGCGCAGAGGTGCACGGTCAGGGACCTGAAGTGGGCGTGGTAGAACGCATCGAAGTTGATGAGCTCGGCCCGCCCCGGGCTCGCTGCACCAGCGGGAACGACCGGTGGTGAAGCGTGGATGCCCGGCTCTGTCGTCACCGTCACTCTTTCCTCCCCGTCCGGGCCTGCGCCCGAGGACGCCGGTAACACGTGCTGCCCCCGGGGTCGGTTGCGCGCGATCGTGACGAGGATGCTGTGGTTCACTGTCGGGTGGCGGACCAAGAGGGGGAAAGAGCATGCAACTACCGGGGGTGCTCGGCGAGCCGATCCGGTTCGTGCTCAACTGGGGCCGGCGTTACTCGCTCTGGGTCTTCAACTTCGGGCTCGCCTGCTGCGCCATCGAGTTCATCGCCACCAGCATGGGGCGGCACGACTTCATCCGGTTGGGCGTGATCCCGTTCGCCCACGGTCCGCGCCAGGCGGACCTGATGGTGGTCTCCGGGACGGTGACCGACAAGATGGCGCCCGCGATCAAGCGCCTCTACGACCAGATGCCCGAGCCGAAGTACGTCATCTCCTTCGGTTCCTGCTCCAACTGCGGTGGCCCGTACTGGGACTCCTACTCGGTGACCAAGGGAGTCGACCAGCTCATCCCGGTCGACGTCTACGTACCCGGTTGCCCGCCACGGCCGGAGGCGCTGCTGCACGGCATCCTCCGCCTGCAGGAGAAGATCGCCGCGGAGCAGTCCGGGGTCGGCGGGGTGGCCCGCCCCGACCCGCTGGCCGCGCCGGTGGACGCCGGCACCGGGCGCAGCGTCGCCTCGCTCACCGCGCCCCCGGTACGCCCACCCGCCAACTGACCCCCACCGCCCAGCGTGACCCCCACCCGCCCAGCGTGAGCTCTCACCGCTGAAGGCGTTTGGAAGGGCCCCTTCCTCTACGAAAAGCGATAACAAGGGGCCCTTCCTTACCCGTTGGGGTGGGGGGTTGGGTGGGGCGGGCTAGCCTGCCGACATGAGCACTGATCAACGGGCGGACCAGCTGGTCGACATCCTGATCGCCGAGTTCGGCGAGTCGATGGCACTGGACCCGGCCGCGTTCCGCCGCAAGTTTCGCAAGATGGCCGCCTCGCCTTTCGCCTTCTACCGGGGCAGCGCCTCAGTTTTCTACGCCGACCTGACCGGAGACTTCGCCGACGACCGGTTCCTGAACCCGCGTACCAGCCGGGTCTGGATCCACGGGGACCTGCACGCGGAGAACTTCGGCACCTACATGAACGGTTCCGGCCAGCTTGTCTTCAACGTCAACGACTTCGACGAGGCGTACGTCGGGCCGTTCTCCTGGGATCTGAAACGGTTCGTGGCGAGCGTGGCCCTGATCGGGTACGCCAAGGCGCTCTCCGACGACGCGATCACCGACCTGGTGACCCGGTTCGCCGGGACGTACCTGACCGAACTGAGGGCGATCGCGGCCGGCGGCGAGGAGGCGATCGGCTCGATCACGCTCGACAACGCCGACGGGGTACTGCGTACGGTGCTCCAGCGGGCGCGGTTGGCCACCCGGGTCGACCTGCTCTCCGCCCAGACCACGATCGACAGCTACGAGCGCCGGTTCGCGGTCGGCGACGGCGTGTTCGAGATCGACGAGGCGGCCCGGGCCGAGGTGGTCACGGCGTACGAGCGCTACCTCGGCACCCTGCCGGCTGTCGGCGGGCTGCGCCCGGTCGCGGCGCAGATCAAGGACGTCGTGCTGCGCAAGGGTGTGGGCATCGGTTCGGCCGGCCTGCCGTCGTACAACCTGCTGCTGGAGGGACACACCCAGGCGCTGGAGAACGACGTGGTGATCTACATGAAGCAGGCGCAGGTGCCGGCGGTGGCGCGGTACATCGACGACGAGGGTGTCCGGGGCTATTTCCAGCACCAGGGGCACCGGACCGCCGAGTCGCAGCGCGCGTTGCAGGCGCACGCCGACCCGTGGCTGGGCTTCACCGAGCTGAGCGGGGTCGGCCAGTTGGTCGCCGAGGTCTCCCCGTACGCGGCCGACCTGGACTGGTCCGACGTGAACGAGCCGGCGGAGCTCGCCGGCGTGATCGGCGACCTGGGCCGGGCGGTGGCCCGGATGCACTCGGTGGCCGACGACGAGTCCAGCCACGACCTGGTCGACTTCTCCACCGAGGAGGAGATCGTCGCGGTGGTGGAGAAGGACGAGAGCGGGTTCGTGGCGCACCTGGTGGAGTTCGCGCACGCCTACGGGTTGCGGGCCCGCCGGGACCACCAGATCTTCGTCGACCTGTTCCGTAACGGGCGCCTGCCGGGGCTCTGACCCCCCGGACGCCGGGGCGCCGCCACGGCCGGGCCGACAGCGTCGGTCAGGCGGCTTGGGCCAGGCGGCGTCGGTCAGGCGAAGTCGAGCACCGTCTTGATGTCGTCGGGCGCGGGGGTGTACGCCTCGGTGTACGCCTCCACCGGCACCCGGCGGCTGATCAGCGAGGTCAGCCACTCCCGGTCGGCCCGAGCCAGCGCCGAGGCGGCGATGTCCCAGTGCCGTCGGTTGGCGTTGACCGAGCCGAAGACCACGTTGTTCTCCAGCACCAGGTCCCGGTTGAGCGCCCCCGCGTCGAAGTCGATCAGACGGCCGCCGGTGGAGACGCCGGTGAGGCAGACGATCCCGTTCGGGGCGGCCTGGCACATCACGTCCAGTACGAGGGACGGGGCTCCTGTGCATTCGAGCACCACGTCGGGGGCGAAACCGAGCGCGGCTATCCCGGTGCTGTGGTACTGCGCGCCGAGGGCCCGGACCAGATCCGGCTTCGGGCCGGTGGTGGCCAGGTCCAGCACGTGCACGGTCAGCCCTCGCTGGCACGCCAGCAGGGCGGCCAGCAACCCGATCGGCCCGGCACCGGTGACCAGGACGGTCTCGGGCAGCCAGACCGACCGGCTGCCGATCCGTTCGATGTGTTCCCACGCCTTCGCCACCACGCTCGTCGGTTCGAGCAGGGTGCCGACGTCGGCCAGGGCCGGTTCCAGCCGTACGGCGAACTCGGGGTCCACCCGCCACCGTTGCCGGG
Organism: Micromonospora sp. NPDC050417; assembly: GCF_044458865.1. Taxonomy (NCBI): domain Bacteria; kingdom Bacillati; phylum Actinomycetota; class Actinomycetes; order Micromonosporales; family Micromonosporaceae; genus Micromonospora; species Micromonospora sp. NPDC050417. Next base: position 214,513 of record NZ_JBITIH010000003.1, on the reverse strand, counting down.
CGAACCCGGCCAGCCCCTTGATGCCGTGCTCGGTGTACTGCCCGTTCCGGCACATGTCCCACTCGCCGACCGCGCAGTTGGGGCAGGGCATCGGATCGGGGTGTCGGACCACCCCGGCGACCAGGTCGCCGGGACGCAGCGAGCCGGTGGGGTCCTCCAGCACGCGGCCGAGCGACTCGTGACCGAGGACGAGTTCGGAGGCGCCGGCCGGTGCCTCGCCGTAGTGCCCGTCGATGATCTCCCGGTCGGTTCCGCAGATGCCCACTGAGATCGCCTCTACCAGCACCGCGCCCTCGTCGATCGGCGGTTCGGGATAGTCGTCGGCGAGGCGCAGCGAGTTCGGGACTCCGGGAGTGATGGTCACGGCGCGCACGTTGCCCATTCTCCCGTGCACGCCACGGTTTCCGCAGCGAAAGACGGGCGGAGCCGGCCGGGCGCCCACCCGACCGGAGGTGGGACGGGTGGTCACTTGGCTCGTGGGCTGAGGTGAACGGCGGCCCGGGGTCATAGGATCGCGGGCATGACCCCGGAGGAGATCGGTACGCGGCTGGGCTCGCTGCTCGGCGGGGCGCCGGCCACCGTCGGGCTGTCCGGTGGGCAGGCGTACGCGCGTGCCACCGTCGACGTACCGCCGGAAAGCTGGCGGGACGCGCTCCGGACCGCCCGCGACGACGCCGACCTGGCCTGCGACTTCTTCGACTGGCTCTCCGCCGTGGACGAGCTTGCCGACGGGTTCGACGTGGTCGCCCACCTCTGGTCCACGCGGCACCGGCACGGGGTGCTGCTGCGGACCCGGGTGCCCCTGTCAGCGCCGGAGGTGCCGTCCGTGGTGGACCTTTTTCCCGGCGCGGCGTGGCACGAGCGCGAGACGTACGAGATGTTCGGCATCGGCTTCACCGGGCACGAGAACATCCAGCCACTGCTGCTGCCGCCGGAGTTCGAGGGGCATCCGCTACGCAAGGAGTTCGTGCTCGCCTCCCGGGTCGCCAAGCCGTGGCCAGGGGCGAAGGAACCGGGCGAGTCGGAGGCGGGGGCGGCGCGCCGGGCGCCGATGCGCCCGCCGGGCGTACCGGCCCCGGGTGAATGGGGCGACCGCTGATGCCGCTCTGGCTGGAACTGCTGATCCGGGTGGTCGCGGTGGTGGTGGCCTTCCTCACCCTGCCGCTCGTGGTCGGGCAGCTCGAACACAAGGTGATGGCGCACATGCAGGGCCGGCTCGGCCCGATGTACGCGGGCGGGTTCCACGGTTGGGCCCAGTTGATCGCCGACGGGATCAAGTTCGTGCAGAAGGAGGACGTGACTCCCCGTACGGCCGACCGGGCGGTGTTCCGGCTGGCCCCGGTGGTGGCGCTGGTGCCGTACCTGTTGGCCCTGCTGGTCATCCCGCTCGGACCGGGTGATCTGGTCGGGCAGCCGCTGGACATCGGCCTCTTCTTCGTCCTTGCCGTGATCGGCGTCGGCGTGGTGGCGGTGCTCATGTCGGCGTGGGCCTCGGCGAACAAGTACAGCCTGCTGGGCGGGTTGCGGGGGGCGGCCCAGTTGCTCGGCTACGAGCTGCCGCTGGTGCTCTCGGCGGCGAGCGTGGCGATGGCCGCCGGGACGCTGAGCCTGCCGGGCATCGTCGAGGCGTGGCAGCCGTGGTGGTTGGTCTGGCAGGCGCCGGCGATGCTGGTCTTCTTCGTCGCCGGGCTGGCCGAGATCCGTCGGCCCCCGTTCGACATGCCGATCGCCGACTCCGAACTGGTCTTCGGCTACCTGACCGAGTACACCGGGCTGCGGTTCGCGTTCTTCCTGCTCGCCGAGTACGTCGGCATCGTGGTGATCGCCGCGCTGACCACGGTGCTCTTCCTCGGCGGCTGGCAGGGCCCGTTCGGTGACGAGTACCTGGGTTGGCTCTGGACCCTCATCAAGATCTTCCTCGTCTCGTTCGTGGTGATCTGGTTCCGGGTCGCCTACCCGAGGCTGCGCGAGGACCAGCTCCAGCGGCTCTGCTGGCTGGTCCTGGTGCCGGTGGCGCTGGGCCAACTGGTCCTCACCGCCGCCGTCCGCGTCGCGATGTAAGGAAGGGCCCCTTCTTATCGTTTTTGGTAGAGGAAGGGCCCCTTCCTAACGTGGGCGGGGCCGGTGCGAGGGCTAGGCTGACCGACCGTGGTCGACATTGACGGTGCGGTACGGCGGTTCGTGACAGACGTCTGGCACGACTCCCGGGCGGAGACGGCGTACGAGTTGGTCGCCGAGGAGTGCCCTGGCCTCGGCGGTTCCGGGCCGGAGGCGGTGCTGGCCTGGCACCGGGAACGCCGGTCGGCCTTTCCGGACCTCCGCTACAAGATCGTGGACCTGATCGTCTCCGGTGAACGGGCCGCCCTGCACTGGCGGGCCGCCGGCACGCAGCGTGGCCAGTTCGGCGCGGTGCCGCCGACCGGGCAGGTGGTGAGCTACTCGGGTGCCACGTTCCTGCGGTTCGACCCCACCGGCAAGATCATCGACGTGTGGAGCGTGAACGAGCTGTTCCAACTCCTGCAGCAACTCGGGGTCGAGGTGCTGCCGCCGCTCCCAGGTGCCGGCGGACCAGCCGTCTGATCGGCTCTCAGGTGCCGGCGGACCAGCGGTCTGATCGGCTCCCAGGTGCCGGCGGACCGGCCGCCTGATCGGCAGGCCCCACCACCGGTACGGCGCGAAGTGCCGGGTGGTGGTCGCGTACCGGCGGGCGACAGTGCAGGATGGGCGGCATGAGTGCGCGAAGTGGGCCGGTCGTATGAAGGTGCCCGGAGAGGGTCTCGCGAAGGGACTGGCGGTCACCCTCAAGACGATGGTCGGCCACTCGCACACCCAGCAGTACCCGGATGTCGCGCCTGAGCTGCCGCCGCGCTCGCGCGGGGTGATCGCCCTGGCCGAGGAGAACTGCACCGTCTGCATGCTCTGCGCACGCGAGTGCCCGGACTGGTGCATCTACATCGACTCGCACAAGGAAGAGGTCCAGGTTCCGGGAGCAGCCCGACCCCGGCAGCGCAACGTACTGGACAAGTTCGACATCGACTTCTCGCTCTGCATGTACTGCGGGATCTGCATCGAGGTCTGCCCCTTCGACGCGCTCTACTGGTCCCCGGAGTTCGAGTACGCCGAGTACGACCTCCGCGACCTGCTGCACGACAAGGACCACCTGGGGCAGTGGATGGCGACCGTGCCGCCGCCGCCCGCGCACGACCGCAACGGCGAGCCGGCGAAGGAGGAGACCGCCGCCGCCCGCAAGGCCACGACACCGCCGGGCGCCGCCGCGACCACCCCACCGGTACGCCCGCCGCGTCCCGGCGGTCCGCCACCGACCTCGGCGGCGCTGTGACCGGCGCGGACGTGCTGCTGCTCGCCCTCGGCGCGGTCGCGGTCGGCTCCGGTGTGCTGGTGGTGACCACCCGCCACCTGGTTCGCGCCGGCCTGTACCTGGTGGTCTGCCTCGGCGCGATCGCCGGGCTCTACCTGGTGCTCACCGCCGAACTGCTCGCCTGGGTGCAGGTGCTGGTCTACGTCGGCGCGGTGGTGGTGTTGCTGCTCTTCGCGGTGATGCTCACCCGGGCCCCGATCGGCGCTTCCACCGATCTGGACCGGCCGGGCTGGCCGGCCGCCCTGATCGGCGGCGGCACCGGCGCGGGGCTGACCGTCCTGCTGATCGACGCCTTCCGCTGGTCCAGGGTGGAGTTGCCGGAACCCGGCACCGCCGAACGGCTCGGCGCGGAGATCTTCGGCCGCTGGGTGCTCCCGTTCGAGGTGCTCTCCGTGCTTCTGCTCGGTGCACTGGTGGGGGCGATCGCGATCAGCGTACGGCTTCCGGGGCGGCGCTGATGAGACCCGTGATTCCGTACGTCACCGCGGCACTCCTGTTCGGCCTGGGCGTCTACGGCGTACTCCGGCGGCGTAACGCGGTGCTGGTGCTGATGGCGGTCGAGCTGATGCTCAACGCGGTCAACCTGCTGTTGATCACGGCTGACAGCACCACCCGCGCGGCGCTGCCCCACGGCGGGCAGGTCTTCGCGCTCTTCGTCATCGTGATCGCCGCCGCCGAGGTGGGGGTCGGTCTCGCCATCGTGCTCCAGCTCTACCGGCTGCGCGGCAGTGTCGCGCTGGACGAGGTACGCCTGCACGAACATCCGCCGGACGCCGGCCCCGAACCGGCCGTCGAGCCGACCGGGGTCACCGGGCCGGCCAGCTCCGGGACGGGACCACGATGAGCGCCCCGATCATGGCATGGGACGGCACGGCGAAGACCGTCGCGATCGTGCTCGGCTGGCTGCTGCCGGCCGTACCGTTCGGGGTCGCCCTGGTCGGTCTCCTGCTGCCACAGCGGGCCCGGGCCCGCGCCGCCGCTCTCGGCATCGCGGGCGCCGCCGCGACTCTCGTCGTGGCGGCGCTGCTGCTCGTCACCCTGGACGGCCGCGCCGCCGAGGGCTCCGCGCTCTGGGTCGAGTTCGGTGGCCTGGAGGTGTTCGCGGGGGTACGCCTCGACCCGACCGCCGCCCTGGTCGCGATCGCCGTGGCAGTGGTGGCGTTGGCGGTGCAGGTCTACTCGGTCGGCTACCTCGCCGACGACGACCGGTACGCCCCCTATGCCGCCCAGATCAGTCTCTTCACTGCCGCGATGCTGCTGGTGGTCGTCTCCGGTGACCTGCTCCTCCTGCTGGTCGGTTGGGAGGTGATGGGCATCTGCTCCTACCTCCTGATCGCCCATGACCGCCGGCTGCCCGAGGCGCCGGCCGCTGCGGTGAAGGCGTTCCTGGTCACCCGGGTCGGTGACGTCGGTTTCCTGCTCGGCATCGCGGTGCTCGGTTTCACCGCCGGCAGCTTCCAGATCACCGACGTCCTCGCGCACGACTTCCACCCGACCACGCTCACCGCCGCCTGCCTGCTCCTGCTCGCCGGGGTGGCCGGCAAGAGCGCCCAGTTCCCGCTGCACACCTGGCTCCCGGACGCGATGGCCGGCCCGACCCCGATCTCGGCGTTGATCCACGCCGCCACCATGGTCGCGGCCGGGATCTACGCGGTGACCCGGCTCTACCCGCTCTTCGTCCGGTCTCCGGCGGCGCTGACCGTGCTCGGGGTGATGGCCGCGGTGACCCTGCTCCTCGGCGCCCTCGCGGCGACCGCGCAGGACGACATCAAACGGGTGCTGGCCTGGTCCACGGTCTCCCAGATCGGCTACATGGCCGGGGCGCTCGCCGTCGGCTCGCCCGCCGCCGCCCTGTTCCACCTGCTCAGCCACGCCGCCTTCAAGGCACTGCTCTTCCTCGCCGCCGGCGCCGTCATCCACGCCACCGGCACCAACTCGATGGCGGCGATGGGCGGGCTGCGGCAGCGGATGCCGGTCACCTTCTGGTGCACGGTGATCGGTCTCGGCGCGTTGGCCGGGGTGCCGCCCTTGGCCGGTTTCTGGAGCAAGGACGGCATCCTCGCGGTCGCCGAGCGGGCAGCCCTCGACGGGGTCGGCCCGGCCGGCGCACCGGTGGGCTGGCTGGTCTGGATCGCCGGCCTGATCGGGGTCGCCGTCACCGCCTGGTACGCCGCCCGCCTGCTCCTGCGTGCCTTCCTCGGCACGTACCGGGGCAGTGCCGCGCCGCACGACCCGCCGGCGCTGCTGCGCTGGCCGGTGCTGGTGCTGGCGGTGCCGAGTGCCCTGTTCGGGGCGGTCGCGTTCGCCGGGCCGTTCGCCGGTTGGCTCCGCCCACCGGGCATCACCGAACATCCGCCGAACCTGCTGCCGCTCGACGAGGAGCTGATCCACTTCGGTCCGCAACTGGTCTACCCGGTGGCGCTGCTCTTGATCGGTGCCGGGCTGGCCTGGTGGCGCTGGCGGCGCGAACCGGCCACCGATCCGGCGTTGGCGCTGGGTCCGCTGCGGCCGGCGTTCGACCGCGCGTTCTGGCTCGACGAGGTCCAGCACACCCTGGTCGTACGACCGGTGGTGGCGCTGGCCCGACTCGCCCGGCGCGGTGACGAGGTGCTCGTCGACGGTGCCGTCGAGGGGATAGGGCAGGGTGGCGGGGCGCTCGGTGACCGGATCGGCGCGGTGCACCGGGCCGGCCTGCCCCGGGCGGCGACCGCCGTACTCGCCGGTGCGTTGCTGATCGGGCTCGCCGCCGTGCTGATCGGAGTCAGCGGATGACCGCCGGACAGGTGGGACTTGTCGCCACGCTCGGCCTGCCGGCGCTCGGCGCGGTGCTCGTCGCGGTGCTGCCCGAGCGGGCGGACCGGGCGGCCCGTGCGGTCGCCACCGGCTTCGCCGCCGCGACGCTGGTGGTCAGCGTGCTGCTTTACTTCGGTGTCGGCGGGGGCGGCTTCGTCCACCAGGTGCCGGAGCAGGGGCCGCCGGGCGTGCACCCCTGGCACGAACTGGACCTGCCCTGGGTGCCCGGACTGGACCTGCGGTTCCATCTCGGTGTCGACGGGCTCTCCTACCCGCTGGTCGTCCTGACCACCCTGCTCACCCTGCTCTGCTGCGCGTACACCTGGTGGCGTGCCCCGGAACCCGGCCGAGGTCGCGCCCTCGCCGCCCTGCTGCTGGTCATCGAGGTCGGCATCCTCGGCACCTTCCTCGCCCTCGACCTGGTGCTGTTCTTCGTCTTCTTCGAGGTCGTCCTCCTCCCGATGTACGCGGTGATCGCCGTCTGGGGCGGGGAACGCAGGCGGCACGCCGCCCGGAAGTTCGCCCTCTACACGCTCTTCGGTTCGGTTCTGCTGCTGGTCGGCGTCTTCGTCGTGGTCAGCGCGACCGGCACCGCCGACGTGGTCGCGTTGACCGGTGGCGGCGAACTGACCCGGACCACCCAACTGGTGGCGTTCACCCTGTTCGCGCTCGCCTTCGCGGTGAAGAGTCCACTCTGGCCGCTGCACAGCTGGTTGCCGGACGCGCACGGGCAGGCGCCGACCGTCGGCAGCGTCATCCTGGCCGGGGTGCTGCTGAAGATGGGCACGTACGGCCTGATCCGGATCGGGGTCGGGGTCGCCCCGGAAGGTGCCCGCTGGGCCGCCCCGGTGCTTGCTGTGCTCGCCGTCGCGGCGATCATCGTCGGTTCCCTGGTCTGCCTCGCGCAGACCGAACTGAAGCGACTGATCGCGTACTCAAGCGTCGGCCACATGGGCTTCGTGGTGCTGGGCATCGCCACCGTGACCACCACCGGCATCCAGGCCGCGCTGATCGGCAACATCGCCCACGGGGTCATCACCAGCCTGCTCTTCTTCGTCGCCGGTGCGATCAAGGACCGGGCCCACACGGGCGAGTTGGCAGAGTTGGGCGGGCTGCGGGAGACCGCGCCCCGACTCGCCGGGGTGCTCGGCTTCGCCGCCGTCGCCTCGCTCGGCCTCCCCGGCCTCGCCGGCTTCTGGGGCGAGGCGTTCGCGATCGTCGCCGCGCTGCGCCTCGGTGGACCGATCTGGACCACGCTCGGCGTAATCGCCGCCTTCGGCGGGGCACTCACCGCCGCGTACTTCCTGCGGATGCTGCGCCGGATCAGCCACGGGCCGGCGACCCCCGCGGTGTCCCGTTTCACACCCGGCGGGTACGCCGTCGAGCAGGCCATCTGGGCCCCGCTGGTGGTGCTCACCCTCGCCATCGGACTGTTGCCGCCGATCGCGCTCGACGTGGCCGACGAGCCGGTGAAGGCCCTGATCGAGGCGATCTCATGAACCTGACCCAGAGCGTGGACAACGTCGCCCTGTTGCCGGCGTACCTGGCGGCGGGGACCGCCGTACTGGTGCTCCTGGCCGACCTGGTGGTGGCCCGGCGCGGCGCGACCATGGCCGTTTTCGCGGCCGGTGCGGTCGTCACCGCCGTGGGGGCGCTGGTGGTCGGGGCCGGCGACGACCGGCGGACCTTCTGCGTCGGCGACGCCTGTTCCTACCTGGCCAATGGCCGAACCGCCCTGATCGGCGCCCTGTTCGCCCTGCTCACCCTCGGGGTGTTGGCCCTCTCGACATCATTGCTGCGGGCCGGGGAGGTGCCGGCGGGGGAGTACTGCTTCCTGCTCGCCTGCTCGATGACCGGTGGTGTGGTGCTCGCCGGGGCCGGCGACCTGATCACCCTGATCGTGGCGCTGGAGACGCTGACGCTGCCGCTGTACGTGCTGGTCGGGCTCCGTCGGCGCAGCGTCGCCGGGGCCGAGGCGGCGGTCACCTTCTTCGTGGTCAGTGTGGTGGCGACCGCGGTCTCCCTACTCGGTGCCGCGCTGCTGTACGCGGTGACCGGCGCACTGCACTTCCGCCTGCTCGCCACCGCGTTCGCCACCGATCCGGGACTGCTGGACATCCCGCTCACCTCGGCCGCGGTGGCGCTGGTGGTGCTCGGGTTGGCCTTCAAGGTCGCGGCGGTGCCGTTCCACGCCTGGGCGCCGGCCACGTACGACGGCGCCCCGTTGCCGGTCGCCGCGTACCTCTCCACCGCCTCGAAGCTCGGCGGGGTGGTGGCGCTGCTCGCGGTGACCGGGATCGCCGCGCCGGTGGCCGGAGCGGTGGTGGATGGCTCGCTGCCCGACGCCGTGCTGCCCGCCTCGGTGACCGGGCCGGTGCTGGCCGCGCTCGCGGTGCTCACGATGACCGTCGGCAACCTGGTCGCGCTCCGGCAGACCCGCATGATCAGGCTGTTGGCCTGGTCGTCGGTGGCCCAGGCCGGCTACGTCCTCGCCCCGCTCGGCGCGCTGGCGCTGCCCGGTGGGCGCGACACCGGGGCGTACGGCACGGCGCTCACCGCCGCGTTGGCTTACACCGTCTTCTTCGTGGTGCTGGAGTTGGCCGCGTTCGGCGCGGTCATCGCGCTGCGGTCCGGGCACGGCGACGGCGGGGAGATCGGGGACTACCGGGGGGCCGCCCGGCGGCGGCTGGCGGTCGGTGCCGTGCTGGCGCTCGCGCTGGTCGGGCTCGCCGGACTGCCGCCTGGCCTGGCCGGCCTCTTCGCCAAGGTCACCGTCGTCCGGTCACTGCTCTTCGGCGACTCCGACTGGCTGGCCCTCGTCGTCGCGGTGAACGCGGTGATCGGACTCGCCTACTACGTCCGGGTCGCGGCGACGCTGTACGCCGACCCCGAACCGGTCGAATCGCCCGCCGGGGGGCGTACGCCCTGGCCGCTGGCGGCTGCCCTCGCCGTCGCCACCGTACTGGCCCTCGTCCTCGGCTTCGCCCCGCAGTTCGTGCTGGACGCCGCCGCCGGCGGCTGGTAGCCGGGCCCGCGCCGACCTCCGTCGTGCTCCGCCAACAGCTCTTACAGGCAACTCTCAGCTATATGGGGATTGTTGCTGGGTATCGGGTTGTTGGAACGGTCAGCGGTTTCACGAGAACCGCGCACCGAAGGAGTGATAGTGCACAGCCACCGCAACGGTCTGAAGACGGCCGCCCTGCTCGGCCTGCTCACCGCGCTGATCCTGGGCGTCGGTTACGCACTGGGCGGCAGTGGGGGACTGGTCGTCGCCGTACTGGTCTCGCTGGGTATGAACGCGGCCACGTACTTCTGGTCGGACAAGCTCGCGCTCCGCTCGATGCGGGCGAGACCGGTCAGCGAGGCGGAATTCCCCGCGCTGTACCAGATGGTCCGGGAGCTCTCCAGCTCTGCCGGGCAGCCGATGCCCCGCCTGTACGTCAGCCCGACGATGCAGCCGAACGCGTTCGCGACCGGACGTAACCCGCAGCATGCGGCGGTCGCGGTGACGCAGGGCATCACGCAGATCCTCGACTACCGCGAGCTTCGTGGGGTGATCGGACACGAGTTGTCCCACGTCTACAACCGCGACATTCTCATCTCCAGCGTCGCGGCGGGCCTCGCCGGCATCATCACTATGTTGTCGTACTTCGCCTGGTTCATCCCTCTGGGCGGCGGGGACGACGAAGACGGACCCAACCCGGCGGTCCTGCTGGTCATGCTCATCCTCGGCCCGATCGCGGCGAGTGTGATCCAGCTCGCGATCAGCCGGAACCGGGAGTACCAGGCGGACGCTTCCGGAGCCACCCTCTCCCGCGACCCGCTGGCCCTGGCCAGCGCACTGCGGAAGATCCACGAGGGTACGCGGGCGCTCCCGCTGCCGGCCGACAACCGGCTCACCTCCACCGCCCACCTGATGATCGCCAACCCGTTCCGGGGCGGCGGCCTGGCCGGGCTCTTCTCCACCCACCCGCCGATGCAGGAGCGGGTACGCCGGCTGGAGCAGATGGCCGCGAACTCGGGTCCGGTGCAGTTCCAGCGCTGACCGCGTAGCCACCCGTACTCACGAGGAGATCGGCGGGACCCCCATCGGGGTCCCGCCGATCCGCGTCTGCGTGCCGGGCTGACGCGAGGGCCGGGGCGGGGCTAAGTCGTTTCATCCGGGCGGTCCGTGACGTTAGGGTCGAGAGGTCTTCCGCTCGTTACACATCTTGGTTACCGCCGAGGTCCGGGCGCATGACATCTCATGAACGAGGAGGTCCAGCCGTGACCGCGCTGCGTCAATATCTGGGGGTCTGGCGAATCCCGGGTGCGCCGATGCTGCTGGTCACCGGGATCATCGGGCGGCTCGGCATCGGCATGACCCCGTTGGCGCTGCTCCTCGTCGTCGAGCAGGTCACCGGCCGGTACGCCCTCGCCGCCGCGGCCGGGGCGGCGTACGCCCTCGCCGGCGCCACGCTCAGCCCGGTCGCCGGCCGGATCGCCGACCGGATCGGGCCGACTCCCGTCCTCGTGGTCACCGCCGTCGCGCACCCACTCGCGCTGGTGGGACTGGTACTCGCCACTCGCGGCGGGGCAGAGACACTCACCCTGATCTACCTCATGTCGGCCGTCGCCGGGGCGACGTACCCACCGCTGACCGCCGCCATCCGAGGTGCCTGGAACGACCTCACCGAACCCGGATCCGGCCGGTACGGGCTGCGCAACACCGCGCTCGCCGCCGAGACGTCCCTGTTCGAGGTGGTGTTCATCCTCGGCCCACTGCTGGTCGCACTCTTCGTACTCCTGGCCGACGCCACCGCCGCACTGCTCGGCGCGGCGGTGGTGACCCTCGTCGGTACCCTCGCGGTCGCGCTCGGCCGGGTCATGCGGGGCTGGCGACCTCATCCCACCACCGCACACGCCACCGGCCTCGGGCCGCTGCGGTCGGGCGGGTTCACCGCCCTGCTGCTCTGCGCGGCCGGCCTCGGCGTCGCGTTCGGCGCGGCCGGGGTGGCCATCCCGGCGTACGCCTCGACGCACGTCTCCGGCGACGCGGAGAGCGTCGCCGGCATGCTGCTCGCCGTCTGGGGGGTCGGCAGTGCCGTCGGTGGCATCTGGTTCGGCACCCGGGCCGCCGCGCCGAACATGACCCGTCAGTTCGCCGGGCTGCTCACCGCGGTCGCGGCCAGCTTCGTCCTCTTCGCGCTGATGCCGCACCCGGTGGCGCTCGGTGTCGCGTTGGTGATTGGCGGGGCGACCATCGCGCCCGCGCTCACCCTGGAGAACACCATGGTCGGGCGGATCTCGCCGGGCAGCATGCTCAATGAGGCGTACACCTGGCTGGTGACCGTGTCGGTGGCCGCGAGCGCGGCCGGCGGCGCGATCGCCGGGCTCATCGTGGACCAGGTGGGCGTGCCGTGGGCGTTCCTGTTCGCCGGGGCGGCGGTGGCCGTCGCGGCCGGGGTCGCGGCGCCACGCTCGGGTCCGATCGCCAAGGCCGAGGCCCGGGAAGCGGTACGGGTCGAGCAGGCTCTCGCCGCCGAACTGGTCTAGCGGACCGCTGCGGTACGCGAGGCGCGGGCCGCAGCGGTCCGGTCTAACGGCGGCCTGTGATCGAGATCACCGGTAGTTGGTGAACTGGAGGGCGACGCCGAAGTCCTCGCTCTTGAGCAGCGTGATCACGGCCTGCAGGTCGTCCCTCTTCTTGCCGGTGACCCGCAGTTGGTCACCCTGGATCTGGGCCTGTACGCCCTTCGGGCCCTCGTCCCGGATCTTCTTGCCGATCGCCTTGGCCTTGTCCGAGTCGATGCCCTGAATGACCTTGCAGTCGAGCTTGTACGTCTTCCCGGAGGCGCGCGCCTCGCCCGCGTCCAGCGACTTCATCGAGATGTTCCGCTTGATCAGCTTCTCTTTGAACACGTCCAGCGCGGCCTTGACCCGCTCCTCCGTCTCCGCCTGCAGGCTGATCGTCTCCTCGCCTGACCAGGAGATCTCCGCACCGGTGCCGCGGAAGTCGAAGCGAGTGCCAAGCTCCTTCTCCGTCTGCCGGAGGGCGTTGTCGATCTCCTGCCGGTCGACCTTGCTGACGATGTCGAACGACGGGTTGGCTGCCATGATCATGCTCCTGCTGGGTCGCGGTATGAAGATGTCCCGGACGGCTGCTGGGCGGTCCGACGTGCCGACCGTACCCGGTTGCGAAGATGCCCGGTGCAACCGCTATCCTTGCTTCCGCTGCCGCGTTACACGTGGCGGCACGCCCTGGCGGGTTGCCCGAGCGGCCAATGGGAGCGGACTGTAAATCCGTCGCGAAAGCTTCAGAGGTTCGAATCCTCTACCCGCCACCAGGTGCGGTTATCGCCCCTGACCAGCAGAGATGCCGGTCAGGGGCGATTCTCGTTTATCCAGCCGAGTCCAGTCAGATCCGGCCGTCTACGGCTCCCCGTGGGCGAAAGTGGGCGGCTCGATCTGGGCTCCTCCGGGTGTCTCAAGTGCCAGGCCAAGTCGAGGGCCGAGGAGGCTCGTCAGCCTTGGCCGCGCCAACGCGGCTCGGCCTTGTGGCTGATCGCCACGATGGCTGGATGGCATGGGAGTGGCTTGGGCCCGTCTCGACCGCCGTGGTCGGCGTTGCCGGCGTGGCGGGGACCGTCTGGACTGCGCACTCGGGACGGCGGCATCACGTTCAAATCACGCGAGCGCAGGGGGCGATCAATCTCGCTGTCGGGCTCGCGGCCGAGAAACGCTTGATCTACGCGCGGTTCCTTCAAGCTGCCGACGCGGCACTGGACGAGGCGCGTTCGTTGCTTGCCTGCGGGTACACCGTTCGACCTCGCTCTGGACGAGATGAGCAAGATCCACAAAGAGGTCGTGATCTCTGGAGGGATCGAGATCGGGAACTGTGCGACGGAGGTGATCCTGACGGTCGCCCGGTATGCGTCTGAGTTGGTGGACGTTGACGCCGTCTACCGGACCCTTATGAGGACCGCGAGGGTCATGCATGAGGATGCGATGCGCCCTGCCGGATTCGGTTCGTGCTCTGCCGCCTGACAGGTGGAGGGCCATCGGCAGCTCTGCCCCAGGGCCCAGGATGGTCGGCTCCTCGTTGGTCCGTCGGGATCCTGGTGCCTTCGGCCGTCCATGGCTTCGGTCACGATGACGCCGGGATCCGGTGGGTCAGGGCCTGCCGTCGTGGCCGGGGGCGAGGTTTCGCTGTCACCGCTGTGGTCTTCCGCCGGAGCGAGCGGGCGTACTGGAGTGCCGCTACGGCAGAAGTTGGCGGATGCCGCCACCGTCCTTCCGCAGCCGGTCGATGGTCGTTTCGTGCGATTCGTACGGGTGCGACCCAACCTGCCCGCAGCGGCCCCTGCGTCGAATTTTCGCCCCCGGGAGGAGAAGGCGGACCCAACCGCGATGTGGCTTATCTGGCGCCGCGACCCTCGCGATCGGTCTAGCTAATTACTCGACGGTAGATTATGAATACGTAGTGTGCTCGACGATGTGATGTTGCGGCGACAATTTGTCATGGTGCGGGAAGCCGTGCTCGGGATGGTGTTCGTCGAGTGATGTGAGTTGGCCGACTGTCGACGAGAACAAGCCGACCGCCGGCGAGAACAAGAAGTGAAGGTTCTTACTGGCTGCTGGCGTCGACCACGCATTGTGTTGTAAGGCATGCGGTGCGTCGATGTCCTGCGTCGATCCACGTCACCTCAGGTCAGGGCGGTGTGGAGGCGGCCGACCCATACGGTGCGACCGTCCGATATGGGGAGTGTTGAAGGCATAAGTTCTATAGGTCGATTATGAGATGCAGCGCGATTTCGTCCGTGTTATCTCATTCGAGGAAAAGCTCACTTCGTGCTCTGTGCGCACCAAGTCGGGGATCTGTGGCACATGGGGTTGCATCCAGCCGGCGGACTTCTCCCTACCGTTCGGTTGGAATTTGCGGCATCGGCGGCGTGGCAGGCCCGTACCGCTTTGCTACCTCCGAGAGCTGTGGCACCATCATGGAACCTCCACTCCTTCTCCGTCATTCTCTCGACAGGAGTCAACGATGTCTGCACGACGGCTGTGTCGGCTGCTTGGCCCAGCCCTTGCGCTGGCAGCGCTCTTCGGCGCCATGTTCGTGGCCGAAGAGGTCCACACCTTTAACCAGCTGACCTTCGAGTGGGTGGCTGACTTCGCCACCACGGCTGTCGCGCAGGTGGGCGGGAGCGGGGTCTAGAACGACCCCTCGGCTCCGTCGCGGGCCAGCTGGGAACGCAACCCCTAGGGAGCGGTATGGCCGGGCGGCAGTCATCGCCACGACGATCCGCTGAGCACGCCTGGTTCATCACCGGTCCGTTGGCGATCCTGGCGGTGATCTGGTCCACCGCCCTGGGCATCCTGGACGTCGCACCCGAGGCAGAGTCCCGTGTCGTCGGTCCGGTCGCGTACTGGCTGATCGCATTCGTCCTGACGGTCGCCATGGTGGTGACCGAAGGCTCGATGTTCCACTTCGTCATCCGACGCCAGGCGTTCGGTGTCACCATCACCGAGATTCCGCTGGTGCTGGTGATGTACTTCCTGCACCCGCTGACCGTCGTGCTGGTCTTCACCCTGGCGTCCGTGATCACCCAGGTCAGGCGCAAGTTCGGCACCGCGAAGGCGTACTTCAACGTGGCGAAGACGGCGGCCGCGACCTCACTGGCCGGGCTGGTCCTGCACGCGCTTCCGGAGATGGACGGCGTGGGGCCGCGTACCTGGGGCATCCTCGCCGCTGGCGTGAGCACGATCACTCTGGTGACCCTCGCCGCCGTGATCGGTGTCATCACGCTGATGCAGGGCTCGCAGGCGGGCTGGGAGGTGGCCCGGACCGCCGCGCCGAACCTGCTCGTCGCCATGGCGAACGTGGCGCTCGGGTTGATCGTGCTGATCGCGCTCGTCACCACCTGGTGGTCCCTGCTGCTGCTGGCCGTGCTCGCCGGTGGGCTGGCCCTCCTGGGCCGCTCGTACGCCCACTTCTTCCGTCAGCACCGCACCCTTGCCGATATCTACGACCTGACCCGGGCGATGACCCGTAGTGGTCAGGACGGCACTCTGGCGGACGTCATGCTCGGTCGGGTACGGGCGCTGATGCAGGCCGAGTACGCCACCCTGTGGCTACCCGCCCAGGGTCGGCACCCCGAGGTGTTGCTCACCGCGCGGATCGACGATCCCGGCCTGCTCGACTTCGACCGGACGCCCCCGGTCGTCCGCGAACGTGCCCAGCAGGAGAAGCAGACCATCGCCGTCGGGAAGCGGCTGGAGGACGACGAGAAGATGCGGCCCGCCCTGCGCGCGGCCGGGGTCAAGGACGTCATCGTCGCTCCGCTCCGTTCCGGGCAGGCGGTGATCGGGACGCTGGAGGTCGTCAACCGGCTCGGCGACACCACCCACTTCGTGCCGGGCGACGTACCCATCTTCGAGACGATCGCAGCGCACGCCGCGGTCGCGCTGGAGAACTCCCGGCTGGTCGACCGGTTGCGTCACGACGCGTACCACGACGGGCTGGTCAACCTTCCGAACCGTCGCCGGATGACCGAGGCGATGGAGGAGGCGGTACGGGTCCGGGCGCCGGGCGAGGTGGTCGCGATGCTCCTGTTCGACGTCGACGGGCTGCGGCAGGTCAACGAGACGCTCGGGCACGGCGCGGGGGACAAGGTGCTGACCGAGGTCGCCTCGCGGTTGCGCTCCAGCGCCCCTGCCGCCGCCCTGGTCGGCCGGGTGGGCGGGGACGAGTTCCTGGTCATGCTCCGGGTGGAGAACGCGGAGGCGGCCACCGAGCTCGCCGCCGAGCTGCGTGAGCAGATCCAGGACCAGATGGTTTTCGGCACCCTGGTGCTCGACGTCGACACCGCGGTCGGGGTCGTGGTTCATCCGGACCACGGCAACGACCCGGAGACCCTGCTGCGTCGGGTCGACCTGGCGGCGACCGCCGCGAAGTCGACGCCCGGCAGCATCCAGCTGTTCAACCCGGCGCTGGAGTCCCGGTCCATGCATCGCCTCGGTCTCGCCGGTGACCTGCGCCGGGCACTGGACAACAACGAGCTGGAGGTCTACTTCCAGCCGAAGGTGACCCTGGACGACCGGCGGTTGGTCGGTGTGGAGTGCCTGGCGCGCTGGGAGCATCCGGCGCACGGGCCGGTCTCACCGGAGGACTTCGTGGCGGTGGCCGAACACACCGGCCAGCTCGAACGGTTGACTGAGGCGGTGCTCCGGGAGGGGCTGCGGCGCAGCCGCGACTGGACCGCCGGCGGCGGCGCGCTCGCCGTGTCGGTCAACCTCTCCGCCCGTACCCTCATCGACCAGCATTTTCCGGACCGGGTCCAGGAACTGCTCACCGAGTACGGTGTCGCCCCCGAGCTGCTGACGTTCGAAATCAAGGAAGCCGGGGTGCTGGACGGGACCAACCGCCCGATGCCGACCCTGCGCCGACTGCGCGAAGTCGGGGTACGCCTCTCGGTGGACGACTTCGGCACCGGCTACTCGTCCCTGTCCTATCTGCGTCGGCTGCCGGTCGACGAGGTGAAGGTCGACCGCTCGTTCGTCCAGGGCATGGCGACCGATCCGGTGGACCTGGCGATCGTCAACGCGGTGGTGACGCTCTCCCAACAGTTCGGGCTCTCGGTCGTCGCCGAGGGTGTCGAGAGTGAGCTGACCCTCGAACTGCTGCAGGACATCGGCTGTCAGATCGGCCAGGGTTTCCTGTTCAGCCGGCCGCTGCCGTACGAGCGCCTGGAAGCCTGGTTCGGTGCCCAGGCGGAGCCGGAGACGTCGTCCAGCCACGACGTACGCCGGTTGCGCGCGGTGCCGTAGGGCCCGTGTCGGGGCCGCTGACGTGCGGTGACGCGACGCCCGGGGATCCGATTTCCCCACCACTGCGTCGCCGTGTACTCTTACTTCTGCGCGGCGGAAGCAAGATCGCGTGCGCCCCCTTAGCTCAGTCGGCAGAGCGTCTCCATGGTAAGGAGAAGGTCTACGGTTCGATTCCGTAAGGGGGCTCAGAGGGTTCAGATGGACCCGCCCGCGGCGGTGTAGCTCAGATGGTAGAGCAAGCGGCTCATAATCGCTGTGTCGCCGGTTCAAGTCCGGCCACCGCTACTGTCGGCGACCGGTCCTGAATCCGGTAACCGAAGCGAAGGGCGCCTAGGGCGCCCACTTTGCATGTGCGCGTAGCCAGCAGGTAGGCTGCTACGTCGTAGTTGATCCTTAGCGAGGAAGGCACTCCGCCGTGGCGAAGGCGACCGATGTCCGTCCGAAGATCACTTTGGCGTGTGTGGAGTGCAAGGAGCGCAACTACATCACGCGTAAGAACCGTCGTAACGACCCGGACCGTATTGAGCTGAAGAAGTTCTGCCCCCGGGATGGCAAGCACACCGTGCACCGCGAGACCCGCTAGAACCCCGCTGGCCGGTTCATGCCGGCCGAGGGTTGTCTTTCACGATCGCCGTACCGATCGGGCGTTTTCGCCTCCGGTGCGGCGATCGTGTTTTGTCACTCCCCGTGTTCGCCAAACGGTGATCCAGGACCCGGGAGTGTAGGTTCGCGGCATGTCGTTGGACCCTTCCTTTGTTGGCCGCAGTTATCCACCGACCGCTCCGTACCAGGTGGGGCGGGAGAAGATCCGTGAGTTCGCCACGGCGATCGGCGCGACCGATCCGGCGTACCACGACCCGGAGGCCGCCCGCGCGCTCGGACACGGCGACGTGGTCGCGCCGCCGACCTTTCCGGTGATCGTCACGATGGCGGCGAGTCAGCAGCTCATCGACGATCCGGCGCTCGGCATCGACTACAGCCGGGTGGTTCATGGTGACCAGCGGTTCGCCTACGCCCGCCCGGTGGTGGCCGGGGACGAACTCGTCTGCGTCAACACCGTGGAAGAGATCACGTCCCGTGGAGGCCACGATTTCCTGACCACCCGGACCGACGTCTCGACCGCTGCCGGCGAGCCGGTGGTCACGGTCTGGTCAAAGCTTGTCGTACGCGGGGAGAGCTGACGTGGAACTGCCGGTGAAGACCTTCCGGGTGACCCGGGCCGACCTGATCCGCTACGCGGGTGCCTCGGGCGACTTCAACCCGATCCACTGGAACGACCGGTTCGCCACCAAGGTCGGCCTGCCCGGTGTGATCGCCCACGGCATGTTCACCATGGCGCTGGTGGGGCGGGCGGTGACGGAGTGGGCCGGGAGCCCCGACGCCGTGGTCGAGTACGGCGTCCGGTTCACCCGCCCGGTGCTGGTGCCGGATGACGACCAGGGTACGGAGATAGAGGTGCGTGCGGTCGTTCGGGACACCACGGAGCCGGGTCTGACCAGGATCGACCTGACCGCCACCTGCATGGGCGAGAAGGTGCTCGCGCAGGCGCGGGCGACCATCCGGGGTTCGGTCGCCGCCGGCTGAGCGGCGCGCTCTGGCGTGGGTCGGGCGGCCGGGAACGGTGCGCTCCGAGGGGCGGCCGGCGTACGGGGGGAGACCGGTTGGGAAAGTCGGTCGTCTACCCGTACACTGGTCCGCCGTGGGGCAAGTAGGCCCTACTTAGGCGTGCGTGCCCAAGTAGGGGTGACTTTCCCGCACAGGGGTGTAGCTCAATTGGCAGAGCAGCGGTCTCCAAAACCGCAGGCTGCAGGTTCAAGTCCTGTCACCCCTGCGCCTTAGGCCTGACCGTTCCCGGGGGTCGGAGTCGCCGAGCGCGGCTGTCGTCCCGTGGTGGTGGCATCGGCGGGGTCGTACCGGAGCGGGTCACCCCGCGTCGTACGGCATCCGTCGGCTCCGCCGGCCGCGGCCCGTCCCGGGGGGCGGTAGGGTTCGGGTTTCGGTCGAGTGAGTTCATTCGAACTCGACCGGCGAGACCAGCGTGTCGCGCGTCTACCCGACGTGCGAACCCAGCACCCCCCGACGGAGGGCGAAGTGGCCGAGAGCAACCGGCGCGGCGAGGACGCCGCGGACGACGACCGCCTCGATGACGAGACGATCGACGACGCTGTCGACGATGACGCCGACGAGGGCGAGGAGCCGGTCTCGCGCGGTGGCACCGCCACCCGCTCCCGGACCAAGGCCGAGTCGGCCGACAGCCGGCCGAAGGCCAAGTCGGAAACCCAGCGCGTGGGATTTTTCGGCCGGATCGCCCGGTTCTTCCGCGAGGTCGTGGCCGAACTGCGTAAGGTCATCTGGCCAACCCGGAAGGAACTGCTGACCTACACCGCCGTGGTGGTCGTCTTCGTCGCCGTGATGCTGACGATCGTGGCCGGGCTGGACTACGGGTTCGCCCAGGGCGTGTTGTGGGTCTTCGGTAACCCCAGCTGACGCGCTGCCGCAGCTGATAGTGACGGAAGTGAGCAAGCGTGCCTGAGTACGACGAGACCGCCGGATCCGCGGACGAGCAGTCCGCGGTGGCGACGGCGGCCGGTGACGAGTCGGTCGAGGCCGCCAGCGAGCCGGATTTCGATGAGATCAGCGAGTCGGAGCCGGACGAGGACTACGACCCCGTCGCGGAGCTGCGGCAGAAGCTGCGTTACGCACCGGGTGACTGGTACGTGGTGCACTCCTACGCCGGTTACGAGAACAAGGTCAAGACCAACCTGGAGACCCGGATCACCAGCCTCGACATGGAGGAGTTCATCTTCCAGGTCGAGGTGCCGACCCGGGAAGAGGTAGAGGTCAAGAACGGCAAGCGGTCCCAGGTGCAGGCGAAGGTCTTCCCCGGCTACATCCTGGTTCGGATGGAGCTGACCGCGGAGTCCTACTCCTGCGTACGGAACACCCCCGGCGTCACCGGCTTCGTCGGGGCGACGGACCGGGTCGACCGGCCGGCGCCGCTGTCGTTGGACGAGGTGCTCAAGTGGCTCGCTCCGGCGGTGGAGGCCGAGGCCAAGGGCGGCAAGGCGAAGCCTGAGATCCGGGTGCTCGACTTCGAGGTCGGCGACTCCGTCACCGTCACCGACGGCGCCTTCGCCTCCCTGCCGGCAACGATCAGCGAGATCAATCCGGACCAGCAGAAGCTCAAGGTGCTGGTCTCGATCTTCGGTCGGGAGACGCCGGTGGAGCTCAACTTCAACCAGGTCGCCAAGATCTAGTCGATGCCCGGTGGGCGTCGGGTCCGGTCGGGCTCGGCGCCCACCGGCGTCTCGACAGACGTTCGACGGTGACCTGGGCGGACAGCCCGGCCCCGGCCTGCGCTATCCTAGAACGTCGCCCCGTTGGTCGCGCTGACCGTGCGCGCCCCGTTGCGGCAACGTCCGGTGCACATTCACCAGATATCAAGCCCCAGGAAGAGACATGCCTCCGAAGAAGAAGCTCGTCAAGACGTTCACGCTTCAGCTGCCGGCGGGCCAGGCCACCCCGGCGCCGCCGGTCGGCCCGGCGCTCGGTCAGCACGGCGTCAACATCATGGAGTTCTGCAAGTCGTACAACTCGCAGACCGAATCGCAGCGTGGCGACATCGTCCCCGCCGAGATCAGCGTGTACGAGGACCGGTCCTTCACGTTCGTGCTGAAGACCCCGCCCGCCGCGCGCCTGCTGATCAAGGCTGCCGGTGTGGCGAAGGGCTCCGGCGTGCCGCAGAGCGAGAAGGTCGGCTCGGTCACCCGCGCCCAGCTGCGTGAGATCGCCGAGAAGAAGATGGCCGACCTCAACGCGAACGACATCGAGCAGGCCGAGAAGATCATCGCCGGCACCGCCCGGTCGATGGGCATCACCGTCAAGTGACAACTCTCCACCTCACGGTGGCGAGTTCGGAATTCGTGGGAGGGCGCGCCGTCGGCGCGACCCGCCAGACACCACAGGAGTAACCAGACATGCAGCGCAGCAAGAACTATCGCAAGGCCACCGAGGTCGTCGACCGGGATCACCTGTACACCCCGGCCGAGGCGGTCAAGCTCGCCAAGGAGACCACCCGGGTCAAGTTCGACGCCACGGTCGAGGTCGCGATGCGCCTCGGCGTCGACCCGCGTAAGGCGGACCAGATGGTTCGTGGCGTGGTGAACCTGCCGCACGGCACCGGCAAGACCGCCCGTGTGATCGTCTTCGCCGCTGGCGCGAAGGCCGAGGAGGCCCTCGCCGCCGGTGCCGACGAGGTCGGTTCCGACGAGCTGGTCGCCCGGATCCAGGAGGGCTGGCTCGACTTCGACGCCGCCATCGCCACTCCGGACCAGATGGCCAAGATCGGCCGGATCGCGCGGATCCTGGGCCCGCGCGGCCTGATGCCGAACCCGAAGACCGGCACCGTGACCATGGATGTCACCAAGGCGGTCGCGGACATCAAGGGTGGAAAGATCACCTTCCGGGTGGACAAGCACTCCAACCTGCACCTGATCATCGGCAAGGCGTCCTTCTCGGAGGCGCAGCTGATCGACAACTACGCCGCGGTCCTCGACGAGGTGCTGCGCGCCAAGCCGTCGGCGGCCAAGGGCAAGTACCTGAAGAAGGTCACCGTCACCACCACCATGGGCCCCGGCGTGCCGGTCGACCCGAACGTGGTGAAGAACCTCCAGGGAGACTCGGCCGAGGCCTGAGTCAGCTCCTCCGGCCCGATCAGGGCTACGCCGGTCGACGGACCGGAAGCATAAAGCAGGGCCCCACCCATCCGGTGGGGCCCTGCTCCATGTCCGGGTCTGGCAAGCTCGGGCCATGCGTCTCGACGATGTCTGGCTGCGCTACCGGCGCGGTGCGCCGTGGGTGTTGCGCGCGGTCCAGCTCGGTCTCGCACCGGCCGAGGCCGCGGTGGTACTCGGTCGCAACGGGGTGGGAAAGTCCACCCTGCTGCAACTGGCCGCCGGAGTGCTCCGGCCGACCCGCGGCGCGGTGCGGGACCGGCCCCGCGTGGTCGGCTGGGTGCCCGAGCGCTTTCCTGCCGACCAGCCGTTCACCACCAACCAGTACCTGACCGCGGTGGCGCGGATGAGAGGGCTTCCCGCTCAGGAGGCCGGCCGAGTGGTCGGGGCCTGGACCGAACGGCTCGGCGTGCGTCGGTACGGCGACGTGCGGCTGCCGGAGTTGTCCAAGGGAACGGCGCAAAAGGTCGGCCTCGCCCAGGCGCTGCTGGTCCGGCCGGACCTGCTGATCCTCGACGAGCCTTGGGAGGGGCTCGACGCGACGGCCCGGGAGATGGTCCCGGACCTGATCGCCGAGGTTCTCGGCGCGGGCGGTTCGGTCCTGGTGAGTGATCACCGGGGGGAGACGGTGCGGCGCGGGGGAGGCGTACAGGGTCTCCGCGGTGGTGATCTTCCCCGTACTGGCCTGGCAGACCAAGCTGCTGCTCGATGTCGAGCCGGACGTGGCGCGCCGTCTGGCACTGGTCACGGTGGGGAGCCGGGGTCGGGAACTCGCCGCCGGGTTGGTGGCCGCCACGTTGGCCGGGATCGGCACGGTGGCGGTCGCGCTGGTCCTGCCGTGGCTGCTCGGAAGCGTCGTAGGGCCGAAGGACCCGGGCGACCTGCCACTGGCCGAGGGGATCGCGCTCGGCGTCTGGGCGCACCTGTTGGTCCTGCCGGCGGCGGTGGCGCTCGGCGCACTGGCCAGTCGGGCGGCTTCCGACAGTCCGCGTTACGGGGTGCTGATCCTGGTCGGCGGGGTGGTCGGGGCAATCGTGTTCGGGTTGCGTGACTCAGTGGTGCCGTGGCTGGCGCCGCCGATGATGGCGACCGCCCGAGCCACCACGGCGGGGCCGAGCGGGGCACGGGTGGTCGGATTGACCGTGCACGCCCTGCTCTGGAGCACCGCCGTCCTCGCTCTGTACGGCTGGCTCCGTCGCCGCCGGGCGTGACCCACGTCACGGGATGCCGGCGTTTCCGTGCCGATTTGGAGCTGGCCGGCTGGTCCCGTACTCTTGACAAGTCGTCTGGGTCTCGACCCGGGCAATCGTAACCACCGAAGACCGCTGGTCATCGTGCCCAAGGCACGGTTGAAGGTCCCGTTCGACGGGCGGCCCGCGCAGGCGGAGACGGAAAGCGCGTTGATCATGTTCGCATGATTCTCCCGCCCCGTGCGCCTCTGCGCCGGGGCGATTCTCGTTGCGGCTGTTCCTTCCTACCTTTCACGAAGGTAACCAGCCTGGAGCAATGAGAGAGGAGGGACATGGCGGACAAGCCGGTTCGGGCCGACAAGGCCACGGCCGTTGCCGAACTCACCGAGCACTTCCGTAGCTCGGGTGCCACCGTGCTGACCGAGTACCGCGGCCTGACGGTCGCCCAGCTGACCCAGCTGCGGCGCTCGCTGGGGCGTGACACCACGTACGCGGTCACGAAGAACACGCTGGCCAAGCGTGCTGCGACGGACGCTGGCATCGAGGGTCTCGATGAGCTGTTCACCGGTCCTACCGCGCTGACCTTCGTCGGCGGCGACGTCGTCGAGGCGGCCAAGGGTCTGCGTGACTTCGCGAAGGCGAACCCGAAGCTCGTCATCAAGGGTGGCGTCTTCGAGGGCAAGGCCATCACCGCGGCCGAGGTCACCAAGCTTGCCGACCTCGAGTCCCGCGAGGTGCTGCTGGCCAAGCTGGCCGGCGCGATGAAGGGCAACCTGAGCAAGGCCGCGGCGCTGTTCCAGGCGCCGCTGTCCAAGACCGCCCGCCTGGCGGCGGCGCTGCAGGAAAAGCGCGAAAAGGAAGGCGCGGAGCAGGCCTGACGGCCCGCTCCAGCGTCTCCGATCAACTTTCGATAGTACGAGGAAAGGACGCCAGCCATGGCGAAGCTCAGCACCGACGAGCTGCTCGACGCGTTCAAGGAAATGACGCTGATCGAGCTGTCGGAGTTCGTGAAGCAGTTCGAGACCACCTTCGAGGTCACCGCGGCCGCGCAGGTCGTCGCGGGCGTTGCCGGTGGCACCGCCGCCGCGGCCGCCGAGGCGGAGCCGGAGCAGGACGAGTTCGACGTCATCCTTGAGGCTGACGGCGGCAAGAAGATCCAGGTCATCAAGGTCGTGCGTGAGCTGACCGGCCTGGGCCTGAAGGAGGCCAAGGACCTCGTCGAGGGCGCGCCGAAGGCCGTCGTCGAGAAGGTCAACAAGGAGACCGCCGACAAGGCCAAGGCCAAGCTCGAGGCCGAGGGCGCGAAGGTCACCCTCAAGTAGTTTTTCCAGCGCGCATCTCCCGGGTGGCGTTGGCGCCAGCGCCACCCGGGTGAGTGAGCTGACGCACATTGCGTGGCGGCGGGGGGGGGGGGCGGGGGGGGGGGGGCCCCCCCCCCCCCCCCGGGGGCCCCCGGGGGCGGGGGGGGGGGGGGGCGGCCCCGGCCGCCCCCCCCCCCGGGGC
>NZ_JBITIH010000003.1:15460-190096 GCF_044458865.1 Micromonospora sp. NPDC050417 | reverse complement strand
CATCTTGACGCCCCGCCCCCCGCGTGGGGCGGGTTGCCCACCCCCCAACCCGGTCTTCTGCACCCCGCATTTTCGCGGCGCGGCTCCCCCCCCCCCCCCCCCCCCCCCCCCCCCGCTGCTGTCTGCTGACAGCAGGTGATCAGGGCTTTGGCGGGCGGACACCTTGCCCCGGCCAGGTGTGGACCACCCCTCTCCGGGGAAAGACGTTGCGTGACCGACGTTCCAGCCCTTGACGCGGCCCGCCACCGGCAGGCACGCTGACACCAGCAAGACCTTCCGCGCTTGCGACGGCCATCACTCAGGTGGTGCCGGTGGCCTCGCCGCCGACACGACCGGGGTCGCCTGCGGGAGCGTGCGAAGACGTGCGAGCGCGTATCTGAACGCGTGGCGGCCTCGGGCCTCGGCACGTTTCGCAACGCCCTGCCGTGCCGGGCTGGACAGCGGTTAGCCTCTCGGCTACACTGCTAGTTTGCGCTGCCTTCCGACTTGACCCCTGCTCGGAATGTCCGATTATGGATATTTCTAGTGGGGTCATTGGAGTGCACGCGTAACAGCCGTTCTGCAGCACCGGTCCTCGGAAGGACGCATCTTGGCAGCTTCCCGCCCTGCGAAGACCAGTCGTACGTCGAGCGCTTTCGCGCCCCGCCGAATCTCATTCGGCAGGATCACCGAACACCTCGAGGTCCCCAACCTCCTCGCCATCCAGAACGAGTCATTTGACTGGCTGGTTGGCAACGAGGCTTGGCAGGGCCGGTCGGCCGACGACCCGCACGCACGCTCGGGTCTCGCGGAGATCCTCGACGAGATCAGCCCGATTGAGGACTTCTCCGGCACTATGTCCCTGTCCTTCTCCGCTCCGCGCTTCGACGAGGTCAAGGCCTCGATCGAAGAGTGCAAGGAGAAGGATCTGACCTACTGCGCTCCGCTCTTCGTGACCGCGGAGTTCACCAACAACACCACTGGCGAGATCAAGAGCCAGACGGTGTTCATGGGTGACTTCCCGATGATGACGCCGAAGGGCACCTTCATCATCAACGGCACCGAGCGCGTCGTGGTCAGCCAGCTCGTCCGGTCTCCGGGCGTCTACTTCGACAAGCAGCCGGACAAGACCTCCGACCGCGACCTCTCCAGCGTCAAGGTCATCCCGAGCCGGGGTGCCTGGCTGGAGTTCGACATCGACAAGAGAGATACGGTCGGTGTCCGCATCGACCGTAAGCGCCGGCAGGCCGTCACCGTCCTGCTCAAGGCGATCGGTTGGACCGGCGAGCAGATTCGCGAGCGGTTCGGCTGGTCCGAGCTGATGATGACCACCCTGGAGAAGGACCACATCGCCGGGGTGGACGAGGCGCTGCTCGACATCTACCGCAAGCTCCGGCCGGGTGAGCCGCCGACGCGCGAGAACGCCCAGACCCTGCTCGACAACCTCTTCTTCAACCCGAAGCGGTATGACGTAGCCAAGGTCGGCCGGTACAAGTTCAACAAGAAGCTCGAACTGCAGGTGCCGATCACCACCGGCACGCTGACCGAGGACGACGTCGTCGCCACCGTGGAGTACCTCTGCCGGCTGCACGCCGGTGAGGAGGGCTACGAGGCCGATGACATCGACCACTTCGGCAACCGGCGGCTGCGTACCGTGGGCGAGCTGATCCAGAACCAGGTCCGGGTCGGTCTTTCCCGGATGGAGCGGGTCGTCCGTGAGCGGATGACCACCCAGGACGTCGAGGCGATCACGCCGCAGACCCTGATCAACATCCGCCCGGTGGTGGCGGCGATCAAGGAGTTCTTCGGTACGTCGCAGCTGTCCCAGTTCATGGACCAGACCAACCCGCTGGCGGGTCTTACCCACCGGCGCCGGCTGAGCGCGCTCGGCCCGGGTGGTCTCTCCCGTGAACGGGCCGGCTTCGAGGTCCGGGACGTGCACCCGTCGCACTACGGCCGGATGTGCCCGATCGAGACGCCGGAAGGCCCGAACATCGGCCTGATCGGCGCGTTGTCCACCTTCGGGCGGGTCAACCCCTTCGGGTTCATCGAGACGCCGTACCGCAAGGTGGTCGAGGGTCAGGTCACCGACCAGATCGACTACCTGACCGCGGACGAGGAGGACCGGTACGTCAAGGCGCAGGCCAACGCCCCGCTGCGGGCCGACGGTCACTTCGCCGAGGACCGGGTCCTGGTTCGTCGGAAGGGCGGTGAGGTCGACTACGTCGCCCCGACGGCGGTCGACTACATGGACGTCTCGCCGCGTCAGATGACGTCGGTCGCGACCGCCATGATTCCGTTCCTTGAGCACGACGACGCCAACCGGGCACTGATGGGCGCGAACATGCAGCGCCAGGCGGTGCCGCTGGTCAAGGCGGAGGCGCCGCTGGTCGGCACCGGCATGGAGTACCGTGCCGCCGTCGACGCCGGTGACGTGGTCGTCGCCGAGGTCGGTGGCGTGGTCGAGGACCTCTGCGCCGACTACGTGACGGTGCACCAGGACGACGGCCACCGGCGTACCTACCTGCTGCACAAGTTCCGCCGCTCCAACGCCGGCTCCTGCGTCAACCAGAAGCCGGTCGTCTTCGAGGGTGACCGCGTCGAGGCCGGCCAGGTCATCGCCGACGGTCCCTGCACCGACGAGGGCGAGATGGCGCTCGGGCGCAACCTGCTCGTGGCGTTCATGCCCTGGGAGGGTCACAACTACGAGGACGCGATCATCCTGTCGCAGCGCCTCGTGCAGCAGGACGCCCTCACCTCGATCCACATCGAGGAGCACGAGGTCGACGCCCGCGACACCAAGCTGGGCCCGGAAGAGATCACCCGCGACATCCCGAACGTCAGCGAGGAAATGCTCGCCGACCTCGACGAGCGCGGCATCATCCGGATCGGTGCGGAGGTCGTACCCGGCGACATCCTGGTCGGCAAGGTCACGCCCAAGGGTGAGACCGAGCTGACCCCGGAGGAGCGTCTGCTCCGCGCGATCTTCGGTGAGAAGGCGCGTGAGGTCCGGGACACCTCGCTGAAGGTTCCGCACGGCGAGACCGGCACGGTCATCGGTGTGCGTACCTTCTCCCGCGAGGACGGCGACGAACTGCCGCCGGGGGTCAACGAGCTGGTCCGCGTCTACGTGGCTCAGAAGCGGAAGATCCAGGACGGCGACAAGCTCGCCGGCCGGCACGGCAACAAGGGTGTCATCTCCAAGATCCTGCCGGTCGAGGACATGCCGTTCCTTGAGGACGGCACGCCGGTCGACATCGTGCTCAACCCGCTCGGTGTGCCGAGCCGGATGAACATCGGTCAGGTGCTGGAGACCCACCTTGGCTGGGTGGCCAAGACCGGGTGGCAGGTCGAGGGCGACGACGCGGAGTGGAAGCGCCAACTGCGCTCGATCGACGCCGACTCGTCCGAGCCGGACACCAACGTCGCGACGCCGGTCTTCGACGGTGCCCGCGAGGAGGAGATCGCCGGTCTGCTCTCGTCGACCCTGCCCAACCGGGACGGCAAGCAGCTGATCGGGGCGAGCGGAAAGGCACAGCTGTTCGACGGCCGCTCCGGCGAACCGCTGCCGTCCCCGATCGCGGTCGGCTACATCTACATCCTGAAGCTGAACCACCTGGTCGACGACAAGATCCACGCTCGGTCGACCGGCCCGTACTCGATGATCACGCAGCAGCCGCTGGGTGGTAAGGCGCAGTTCGGTGGCCAGCGGTTCGGCGAGATGGAGTGCTGGGCGATGCAGGCGTACGGCGCCGCCTACGCCCTGCAGGAGTTGCTGACGATCAAGTCCGATGACGTGCTGGGCCGAGTCAAGGTCTACGAGGCGATCGTCAAGGGCGAGAACATTCCCGAGCCGGGCATCCCGGAGTCGTTCAAGGTGCTGCTCAAGGAGCTGCAGTCGCTGTGCCTCAATGTTGAGGTGCTCTCCAGCGACGGCGTGGCCCTGGAGATGCGCGAAACCGACGACGAGGTCTTCCGCGCGGCGGAGGAACTTGGCATCGACCTGTCCCGGCGTGAGCCGAGCTCGGTCGAAGAGGTGTGAGGCGAAAGGTCTGGGGCAGGGCTCGCCCTGCCCCAGACCTTCCCCGGGAGAGCTAGCAACGAATAAGACACGACACGAGGGATACATAACGTGCTCGACGTCAACTTCTTCGACGAGTTGCGCATTGGCCTGGCTACCGCGGACGACATCCGCCAGTGGTCGCACGGCGAGGTTAAGAAGCCCGAGACGATCAACTACCGCACCCTGAAGCCGGAAAAGGACGGGCTCTTCTGCGAGAAGATCTTCGGTCCGCAGCGGGACTGGGAGTGCTACTGCGGTAAGTACAAGCGGGTCCGGTTCAAGGGCATCATCTGTGAGCGCTGTGGGGTCGAGGTCACTCGGTCCAAGGTGCGGCGTGAGCGGATGGGCCACATCGAGCTGGCCGCCTCCGTGACGCACATCTGGTACTTCAAGGGCGTCCCCAGCCGGCTGGGCTACCTGCTCGACCTGGCTCCCAAGGACCTCGAGAAGATCATCTACTTCGCATCGTACGTGGTCACCAGCGTGGACGCCGAGGCGCGTCACCGCGACCTGTCCACGATCGAGAACGAGATCCTGGCCGAGAAGCGTCAGGCGGAGAACAGTCGCGACTCGGAGATCGAGAAGCGGGCCGCCAAGCTGGAGGCCGACCTGGCCGAACTCGAGTCCGAGGGTGCCAAGGCCGACGTGCGCCGCAAGGTCAAAGAGGGCGGCGAGCGCGAGATGCGCCAGATCCGCGACCGTGCGCAGCGTGAGATCGACCGGCTCGACGAGGTGCTCGACACCTTCCGCAAGCTGGACTCGAAGCAGCTGGTCACCGACGAGCTGCTCTACCGCGAGCTGCGGGACCGCTTCGGTGAGTACTTCACCGGTGGCATGGGTGCCGAGGCGATCAAGGCGCTGGTCCAGAACATGGACCTCGACGCCGAGGCGGAGAACCTCCGCGAGATCATCCGTTCCGGCAAGGGCCAGCGGAAGATCCGGGCGCTCAAGCGGCTCAAGGTCGTTGCGGCGTTCCTGAACACCCGTAACTCCCCGCTCGGCATGGTGCTGGACTGCGTCCCGGTCATCCCGCCGGACCTGCGCCCCATGGTGCAGCTCGACGGTGGCCGGTTCGCGACCTCGGACCTGAACGACCTCTACCGCCGGGTGATCAACCGGAACAACCGCCTCAAGCGCCTGATCGACCTCGGCGCGCCCGAGATCATCGTGAACAACGAGAAGCGGATGCTGCAGGAGGCCGTCGACGCGCTGTTCGACAACGGCCGCCGTGGCCGGCCGGTCACCGGCCCGGGTAACCGCCCGCTGAAGTCGCTCTCCGACATGCTCAAGGGCAAGCAGGGTCGGTTCCGTCAGAACCTGCTCGGCAAGCGCGTCGACTACTCGGGCCGTTCGGTCATCGTGGTCGGCCCGCAGCTCAAGCTGCACCAGTGTGGTCTGCCCAAGCAGATGGCGCTGGAGCTGTTCAAGCCGTTCGTGATGAAGCGCCTGGTGGATCTCAACCACGCGCAGAACATCAAGTCCGCGAAGCGGATGGTCGAGCGGCAGCGGCCGGTCGTCTGGGACGTGCTGGAAGAGGTCATCGGCGAGCACCCGGTCCTGCTCAACCGGGCGCCGACGCTGCACCGTCTCGGCATCCAGGCCTTCGAGCCGCAGCTGGTCGAGGGCAAGGCGATCCAGATCCACCCGCTGGTCTGCACCGCGTTCAACGCGGACTTCGACGGTGACCAGATGGCGGTGCACGTACCGCTCTCCGCCGAGGCCCAGGCCGAGGCGCGGATCCTGATGCTGTCGTCGAACAACATCCTCAAGCCGGCCGACGGTAAGCCGGTCACCATGCCGACGCAGGACATGGTGATCGGGCTCTACTACCTCACCCACCTCACCCCTGGTGAGATCGGTGAGGGCCGGGCGTTCAGCTCGGACGCCGAGGCGCGGATGGCCTTCGACAACGGTGAGCTGCACCTGCAGACCCCGATCAAGATCCGCCTGCACGGCGTGATCGGCGTCGACAACGGAGCCGGCCAGCCGAAGTGGACCGAGCCGGAGGGCTGGGTTGCGGGCGAGCCGCTCACCGTCGAGACCACGCTGGGTCGGGTGCTGTTCAACGAGACCCTGCCGCAGGGCTACCGCTTCGTGAACTACGAGATCCGCAAGGGTCAGCTCTCCGCGATCGTCAACGACCTCGCCGAGCGGTTCCCGAAGGTGGCGCTGGCCGCGACCCTCGACGGCCTCAAGGAGGCCGGGTTCCACTGGGCCACCTGGTCCGGCGTGACGATCGGTATGCAGGACGTCATCGCGCCGCCGCGCAAGCCGGAGATCCTGGAGCGGTACGAGAAGGAAGCCGACCGGATCGACAAGCAGTACCAGCGGGGTCTGATGACCGCCGAGGAACGTCGCGGCGAGCTCATCGAGATCTGGACCAAGGCGACCAACGAGGTCGCCAAGGAGATGGAGACCGCGCTACCGCAGGAGAACCCGCTCTGGGTCATGATCAACTCGGGTGCCCGCGGTAACCTGCTCCAGCTCCGCCAGATCGCCGCGATCCGTGGCCTGGTGGCGAACCCCAAGGGTGAGATCATCCCGCGGCCGATCAAGGCCAGCTACCGGGAGGGCCTCTCCGTACTGGAGTACTTCATCTCCACCCACGGTGCCCGTAAGGGTCTGGCCGACACCGCGCTGCGTACCGCCGACTCGGGTTACCTGACCCGTCGTCTGGTGGACGTCTCGCAGGACGTGATCATCCGCGAGGAGGACTGCGGCACGGACCGGGCCATCCCGATGCAGGTCGGCCAGTTCATCGAGGGCGGCAAGCTGGTGGTGCACACGCACGCCGAGACCGGTGTGCATGCTCGTACCCTGGCGGACGACATCAAGGGCACCGACGGCAACGTGGTCGCCGAGCGGGGAATGGACCTCAACTCGATCCTGGTCGACAAGATTGTCGAGGCCGGTGTCGAGACGGTCCGGGTGCGCAGCGTGCTCACCTGCGAGTCCAAGCTCGGTGTCTGTGCCGCCTGTTACGGCCGTTCGCTGCCGACCGGTAAGTCGGTCGACATCGGCGAGGCGGTCGGCATCATCGCGGCCCAGTCGATCGGTGAGCCGGGTACGCAGCTGACCATGCGTACCTTCCACACCGGTGGTGTCGCGGGTGAGGACATCACCCAGGGTCTGCCCCGTGTGCAGGAGATCTTCGAGGCTCGGGTTCCGAAGGGTAAGGCGCCCATCGCCGACACCCCGGGACGCATCCGGATCGAGGACGGCGAGCGCTCGCGGAAGATCATCGTGATCCCGGACGACGGCAGTGAGGAGATCGTGTACGACAAGATCTCCAAGCGCGTCAAGCTGCGGGCTCACGACGGCGACCACGTGGCGGTCGGCGAGAAGCTCACCGAGGGCACCATCGACCCGCACGAGCTCCTGCGGATCATGGGTCCGCGGGCGGTCCAGGTCCACCTGACCAGTGAGGTCCAGGAGGTCTACCGCTCGCAGGGTGTGCTCATCCACGACAAGCACATCGAGATCATCATCCGCCAGATGCTCAAGCGGGTGACGGTCATCGACTCCGGTGCGACCGAGTTCCTGCCGGGTGTGCTGGTCGACCGGGCGCTGTTCGAGTCGGAGAACCGCCGGCTCGTCTCCGAGGGTGGCGAGCCCGCCGCCGGTCGGCCGGTGCTGATGGGTATCACCAAGGCCTCGCTGGCCACGGACTCGTGGTTGTCGGCGGCCTCCTTCCAGGAGACCACCCGGGTGCTCACCGACGCGGCGATCAACGCCCGCAGTGACTCGCTCATCGGTCTCAAGGAGAACGTCATCATCGGTAAGCTCATCCCGGCGGGTACTGGCATCAGCAAGTACCGCAACGTCCGGGTGGAGCCGACCGAGGAGGCGAAGGCCAAGGTCTACTCGATGACCGGATACCCCGAGACCGACTACGGTTTCGGTCCGGCCAGCGGGCAGGCGGTTCCGCTGGACGACTTCGACTTCGGGTCGTACCGCTAACCAGAACGGATCCGGGCGCCCCGCGTGTCGTAACGACGACGCGCGGGGCGCCCGCCGTGTTTGTAGGGTGGCGAGGTGGAGATGACGCCGTCGACCGTGCCCGGACCGGTGCTGCGGCATCCGCTCGACCCGGACCCGGTGCGCTCGACCAAGGCCCGTACGGTCTACGCCCTGGGGCTCGTGGCGGCGTTGACCGGGATCCTGCTCGGCGGCATCGTGCCGGCCACGGTTGCGCTGCTGCTGCTCCGCCAGGCCCGTCAGGAGGCGTACGCCTCCGCCGGTTATCTCACCGGCGGGGACCTGCTGCGTCGGGGCGAGCGGCTCGCCTGGGTCGGCATCGTGCTGGCGGCGGCGACGACCGTGGTGCTGCTTGTGATCGGTCTGCTGAACCTGGCGGGTACACCGGGGCAGGACTTTGCCCCCACCATCGACTAGCGGGCGGACTGCCTAGAGTATGGGGACTCGTAGGGACCGGGGCCGATCCGGTCGGTGGTGAGGCGAGCAGGGCTCTCGGAGGGGGACGTCGGTGACGGATGAGGCGCGGCCACCCCTCGGGGCGGGCGGTCAGCCCGCCGCGTACCCCATGATGTCGAGCGGTCCCGGGCCGACGGGCGTCGGCGGACCGGTGCCGTTGCCGCCCCGCGACACGTGGCGCCCGCCCCGCCGGGTCGACGCCGTCCCCGGTACGCCGTTCGGGCTCGCCTACCTGGAGGTGCCGCCGATCATCTCGGGCCTGGCGGTCGGTGCCCTGAGCGCGGGCATCGGCTCGATCATGGTCTCGCTGGTGGTGCTCTGCTTCGGCCTGATCGGCGCGAGCGGCGGTTGGGGAGCGTGGGCCGCGGGCGCGTTCGGGGTACTCGGGGCCCTTCTCGGCGCTGCCGCGATCGTGCTGGGGGTGATTGGCCGGCGGCAGACGCGACGTAACGCGCCGCCACCGGCGGTCCGGTTCGCCGGTGCGGGACTCGCGTCGGCCGGCGTCTGGTGCGGGGTCGCCGGGCTGGCGGTGACCGTGCTGGCATTCGGGCTGGCCGTGATCCTGCAGCTGGGCTGAGCGCTCCGGGACGGGTGACCGGGGGCCGGCCGGGCGTTTCCCAGGGGGGCCGGTACACTTGACGACAGCGGTGCCTGTTATAGGTGCACGGGTCTGACGGAGTGAGCAAGGCCACGGCGTGGCTTTTGCACCGAACCCCGTTTTGACCTGGGTGCTTCTGGTAGGTACCCTTCCCCTCGTGCCCGGGCTCGCCCGGGCAACTCGTGCGTGCTCCCGAGCCGGTGTTCCGGTTGACGAGCGGCACCACGACACAGTCGAAAAGATCGGCGGGCGACGTCCGCTGGTCGGGAAATCCGCTGCGGGCGAGAGCGCGTGGCGGGACCGTGGAAGGGCGACACGCCCGACCGCGGGTGCCGGAGCCATCCACGGACGGGTTCGGTTGGAATGTAGGAGAGTCACCCACCCGGGCGACTACGACCAAGGCGCGACCGCCAGGCAGGCGGTCGGAGGGAGCGGAAAACCCGGTGCCCACCATTCAGCAGTTGGTCCGAAAGGGCCGCCAGGCTAAGACGACGAAGACCAAGACGCCCGCGCTGAAGGGCAGCCCGCAGCGGCGCGGCGTGTGCACGCGTGTTTACACCACCACCCCGAAGAAGCCCAACTCGGCGCTGCGCAAGGTCGCTCGTGTGAAGCTGAGCAGCCAGATCGAGGTGACCGCGTACATCCCGGGCGTGGGGCACAACCTGCAGGAGCACTCGATCGTGCTCGTTCGCGGTGGCCGGGTGAAGGACCTCCCCGGCGTGCGCTACAAGATTGTCCGCGGCTCGCTGGACACCCAGGGCGTTCGTAACCGCAAGCAGGCGCGCAGCCGTTACGGCGCGAAGAAGGAGAAGAGCTGACATGCCGCGTAAGGGACCCGCTCCGCGCCGGCCGTTGGTCGCCGACCCGGTGTACAACTCGCCGCTGGTCACCCAGCTGGTGAACAAGATCCTGCTCCGTGGCAAGCGTCAGCTCGCCGAGCGCATCGTCTACGGCGCCCTTGAGGGCTGCCGGGAGAAGTCGGGCACCGACCCGGTAGTCACCCTCAAGCGGGCGATGGACAACGTGAAGCCGACGCTGGAGGTGCGCAGCCGCCGGGTCGGTGGCGCCACCTACCAGGTGCCGGTCGAGGTTCGCCCGGCTCGGGCGACCACCCTCGGACTGCGCTGGTTGGTCACGTACTCCAAGGCGCGTCGTGAGAAGACCATGATCGAGCGCCTGATGAACGAGCTGCTCGACGCGAGCAACGGCCTCGGTGCCGCCGTCAAGCGGCGCGAGGACACGCACAAGATGGCCGAGTCGAACAAGGCCTTCGCGCACTACCGCTGGTAACACACCTCGTGCCGCCGCCGCAGGGCGGCGGCACGACCAGGTTGTCGAGACGACGATAAGTAGGGATTGAAGTGGCCGCCGCAGACGCGCTCGCCAAGGTACGCAACATCGGCATCATGGCGCACATCGATGCTGGTAAGACCACGACCACCGAGCGGATCCTGTTCTACACCGGCATCACGTACAAGATCGGTGAGGTCCACGAGGGCGCCGCCGTCATGGACTGGATGGAGCAGGAGCAGGAGCGGGGGATCACCATCACCTCCGCCGCCACCAAGTGTGAGTGGAAGGGCCACACGATCCAGATCATCGACACGCCCGGCCACGTCGACTTCACGGTCGAGGTCGAGCGGTCGCTGCGGGTGCTGGACGGTGCGGTCGCGGTGTACGACGGGGTCGCCGGCGTGGAGCCGCAGACCGAGAACGTCTGGCGCCAGGCGGACAAGTACAACGTCCCCCGGATGTGCTTCGTCAACAAGCTCGACCGGACCGGCGCCGACTTCTTCCGCTGCGTGCAGATGATGATCGACCGGCTCAACGCCACCCCGCTGGTCCTGCAGATCCCGATCGGGCTCGAAGGCGACCACATCGGTGTTGTCGACCTGATCGGTATGCGCGCGCTGACCTGGCGTGGCGAGACCCAGAAGGGTGAGGACTACGCGGTCGAGGAGATCCCGGCCGACCTCGTCGACTCCGCCTCCGAGTGGCGCGACAAGCTGCTGGAGACCCTCGCTGACGTCGACGACTCGGTGATGGAGAAGTACCTCGAGGGTGAGGAGATCTCCGTCGAGGAGATCAAGGCCGCCATCCGGCGGGCCACCATCGCGGGCAAGGCGAACCCGGTGCTCTGCGGTTCGGCGTTCAAGAACAAGGGCGTCCAGCCGATGCTCGACGCCGTGGTCGACTTCCTGCCGTCGCCGCTGGACATCCCGGCGGTCGAGGGCACCGCGACCGACGGCGAGACCGTGCTGCTGCGTAAGCCCTCCAACAGCGAGCCGTTCTCCGGTCTGGCCTTCAAGATCCAGACTGACAAGCACCTCGGCAAGCTGACCTACGTCCGGGTCTACTCCGGCACGCTCGAATCCGGTTCCCAGGTGATCAACTCCACCAAGGACCGCAAGGAGCGGATCGGCAAGATCTACCAGATGCACGCCAACAAGCGGGAAGAGCGTCCCTCCGCTCAGGCTGGCGACATCATCGCGGTCCAGGGTCTGAAGCAGACCACCACCGGTGACACGCTCTCCGACCCGGCGAACCCGGTCATCCTGGAATCGATGACGTTCCCGGAGCCGGTCATCAACGTGGCGATCGAGCCGAAGACCAAGTCCGACCAGGAGAAGCTCGGCACCGCGATCCAGCGGCTCGCCGAGGAGGACCCGACCTTCCGGGTCAAGCTCGACGAGGAGACCGGCCAGACGGTCATCTCCGGTATGGGCGAGCTCCACCTGGACATCCTGGTCGACCGGATGCGCCGCGAGTTCAACGTCGAGGCCAACATCGGTAAGCCGCAGGTGGCGTACCGCGAGACCATCCGCCGCAAGGTGGAGAAGGTCGAGTACACGCACAAGAAGCAGACCGGTGGTTCGGGTCAGTACGCCCGGGTCATCGTCAGCCTTGAGCCGCTGCCGCTCGGCAACGATTCGCCGACGTACGAGTTCGTCAACGCGGTGACCGGTGGTCGCATCCCGCGTGAGTTCATCCCGTCGGTGGACGCCGGCGCCCAGGACGCCATGCAGTACGGCACCCTGGCCGGCTACCCGCTGGTGGGCCTGAAGCTGACGCTGGTCGACGGCCAGTACCACGAGGTCGACTCGTCCGAAATGGCATTCAAGATCGCCGGTTCGATGGCGCTCAAGGAAGCGGCCCGCAAGGCCGACCCCGCGCTGCTCGAGCCGATGATGGCCGTTGAGGTCACCACCCCTGAGGACAACATGGGTGACGTCATCGGCGACCTTAACTCCCGCCGCGGCATCATCCAGGCCATGGAGGAGCGGAGCGGCGCTCGCGTCGTCCGCGCCCTGGTGCCGTTGTCGGAGATGTTCGGCTATGTCGGCGACCTGCGGTCGAAGACCCAGGGCCGGGCTAGCTACAGCATGCAGTTCGACTCCTACGCCGAGGTTCCGCAGAGCGTCGCGAAGGAGATCATCGCGAAGGCGACGGGTGAGTAGCGCACAACGCGTCACTTGCTCGTAGCCGGGCCGGTGATACCGCTAGGGCCACAGGCGGGTAATCTCGCCGCGGCCTGCACGGGCCGGGCTGCAAGAGACCGGGCCTGAAGGTTTCACCGCCGCAAGACCCAAGTGCTTCCCGGCCGAAATGGGCCGGTAAGGCTGTCGACAGAGTCCTGAACGCCGAATGGCGTGCCGGGCGTACGAACCAAGAAGTCCACAGGAGGACACCAGTGGCGAAGGCGAAGTTCGAGCGGACTAAGCCGCACGTCAACATCGGCACCATTGGTCACATCGACCACGGTAAGACGACGCTGACGGCGGCCATCACCAAGGTCCTGCACGACAAGATGCCCGACCTCAACCCGTACACGCCGTTCGACGAGATCGACAAGGCGCCGGAGGAGAAGGCCCGCGGCATCACGATCTCGATCGCGCACGTCGAGTACCAGACCGAGGCGCGGCACTACGCGCACGTTGACTGCCCCGGTCACGCCGACTACATCAAGAACATGATCACCGGTGCCGCGCAGATGGACGGCGCGATCCTGGTGGTCGCGGCGACCGACGGCCCGATGCCGCAGACCCGCGAGCACGTGCTGCTGGCTCGCCAGGTTGGCGTGCCGTACATCGTCGTGGCGCTCAACAAGAGCGACATGGTCGATGACGAGGAGCTCCTGGAGCTCGTCGAGCTTGAGGTTCGTGAGCTGCTCTCGGGTCAGGAGTACCCGGGCGACGACCTGCCGGTCGTCCGCGTCTCGGCGCTGAAGGCGCTCGAGGGCGACCCGGAGTGGACCGACCGGCTCATGGAGCTGATGGCCGCGGTCGACACCTCGATCCCGCAGCCGGCCCGTGAGACCGACAAGCCGTTCCTGATGCCGGTTGAGGACGTGTTCACGATCACCGGTCGTGGCACCGTCGTCACCGGTCGGGTCGAGCGTGGCGTTCTCCTGCCGAACGAGGACGTCGAGGTCGTCGGCATCAAGGAGAAGGGCTTCAAGACCAAGGTCACCGCGATCGAAATGTTCCGGAAGACCCTGGACGACGCCCGCGCAGGTGAGAACGTCGGCCTGCTGCTCCGTGGTACCAAGCGCGACGAGGTTGAGCGCGGCATGGTCGTGGTGAAGCCGGGGACCACCACCCCGCACACCGAGTTCGAGGCGACCGTCTACATCCTCTCCAAGGAGGAGGGTGGACGGCACACCCCGTTCTTCCAGAACTACCGTCCGCAGTTCTACTTCCGTACCACGGACGTTACCGGCGTCGTCACGCTGCCCGAGGGCACCGAGATGGTCATGCCGGGCGACAACACGACGATGTCCGTCAAGCTGATCCAGCCCATCGCGATGGAGGACAACCTCAAGTTCGCGATCCGGGAGGGTGGCCGGACGGTCGGCGCCGGGTTCGTCACCAAGATCGTAAAGTAAAAAGGTAACCCCGATTAGCGTTGCCGTGCGGTAGTACGGCATACTAGTCAGGTTGCGTACCGACCGTTTGTCGGCGTGCGCCCGGGACTCCGGGTTAATGCTGACGATAAGTCGCGCGCAGGGTGGTTGACCGCCACACGTGGTCAACCACCCTCGCACGGCGTCTGGGTCATGTTTTTCATGACCGGCGCCTCGACCGACCCGCGAAGGTCAGATTGCCCCGGGGAATGCTGGGCGGAGTCTGATCCCGGAGCGCGACACGCCCGACCGCGGGGGTCGGCGAAGTGGGGCTCTACCAGGTGGTGAGCACCCGCAAGACAGCGGCATCGAGAGAAGGAACAGAAGCCACCATGGCGGGACAGAAGATCCGCATCCGGCTCAAGGCCTATGACCACGAGGTCGTCGACTCCTCGGCGCGGAAGATCGTGGAGACGGTGACGCGCACCGGGGCGCAGGTCGCGGGCCCGGTGCCGCTGCCCACGGAGATCAACCGTTTCTGCGTGATCCGTTCGCCGCACAAGTACAAGGACTCGCGCGAGCACTTCGAGATGCGCACGCACAAGCGTCTGATCGACATCATCGACCCGACCCCGAAGACGGTCGACTCGCTCATGCGCCTCGACCTGCCGGCTGGCGTCGACATCGAGATCAAGCTGTAGGGACCGGACTAATGGACAGGCAAGTTAAGGGCATCCTGGGCGCCAAGCTCGGCATGACCCAGGTCTGGGACAACAACCGCGTTGTCCCGGTGACCGTGGTGCAGGCCGGCCCGTGCGTCGTGAGCCAGGTCCGTACCACCGACAAGGACGGGTACTCCGCGGTCCAGTTGGCGTACGGCGTAGTTGACCCGCGCAAGGTCAAGAAGCCGCGTGCCGGGCACTTCGCGAAGTCCGGTGTGGCCCCCCGGCGCCACATCGTCGAGCTGCGCACCTCCGACGCGTCGGAGTACGAGCTCGGCCAGGAGGTCACCGTCGACGCGTTCGCCAAGGGCGCGATGATCGACGTGACCGGCCGGACCAAGGGCAAGGGCTTCGCCGGTGTCATGAAGCGCCACGGCTTCCACGGCCTGGGCGCGGGACACGGTGTCGAGCGCAAGCACCGCTCGCCCGGTTCCATCGGCGCCTGCGCGACCCCCGGTCGCGTGTTCAAGGGTGTACGGATGGCCGGTCGCATGGGTGCGCGTCGGTTCACCTCGCAGAACCTGGTCGTCCAGGCGGTCGACGCCGAGCAGAATCTGCTGCTCGTCCGTGGCGCCATCCCGGGCCCCAAGGGTGCGCTGGTGCTGGTTCGCTCCGCGGCCAAGGTGCAGGCGAAGAAGGGCGGTGTGGCGAAGTGACCTCCGTTGACGTGCGCACCGTCGAGGGTGGCACGAGCGGCTCGGTTGAGCTGCCCGACAGCATCTTCGACGTGCAGGCGAACCTTTCGCTGATGCACCAGGTCGTGGTGGCCCAGCTGGCCGCCGCGCGCCAGGGCACGCACAAGGCGAAGACCCGCGGCGAGGTCGCCGGTGGCGGCAAGAAGCCGTACAAGCAGAAGGGCACCGGTCGCGCCCGTCAGGGCTCGATCCGCGCGCCGCAGTTCGCCGGCGGTGGCGTCGTCCACGGCCCGGTGCCGCGTGACTACAGCCAGCGGACCCCGAAGAAGATGAAGGCCGCCGCACTGCGTGGCGCTCTGTCGGACCGGGCCCGCGCTGGTCAGGTGCACGTGGTGGAGTCGTTCGTCGGTGGCGAGAAGCCGTCGACCAAGGCGGCACTGGCCACGCTGAGCAAGCTGACCGAGGCCAAGCGGGTGCTGGTCGTGCTGAGCCGCACCGACGAGCTGAACTGGATCTCGCTGCGCAACGAGCCGCGGGTGCACCTGATCGAGTCCGGCCAGCTCAACACGTACGACGTGCTGGTGGCCGACGACGTGATCTTCACCCGGGATGCGCTGGACGAGTTCCTGGGCGTTCCGGGGGCACAGACCGCGGACGAGTCCGGAAGTGAGGGCGACGAGAAGTGAGCACGATCGCCGACCCGCGGGACATCATCGTCGCGCCGGTCGTCTCCGAGAAGAGCTACAGCGAGCTGAACCGTAACTGGTACACCTTCCTGGTGCACCCGGACGCGAACAAGACCGCGATCAAGATTGCTATCCAGCAGATCTTCGACGTGCGCGTCCTGACGGTCAACACGCTCAACCGCGAGGGCAAGCGCAAGCGGACCCGTAACGGGTTCGGCCAGCGCAAGGCCACGAAGCGCGCGATGGTGAAGCTGGCTGACGGCGACCGCATCGAGGCCTTCGGCGGCCCGGTCAGCTGAGGGGTGTAGACAATGGCAATCCGTAAATACAAGCCGACGACGCCTGGCCGACGTGGCTCCAGCGTCGCCGACTTCGCCGAGATCACCAGGTCGACTCCCGAGAAGTCGCTGCTGGCTCCGCTGCCGAAGAAGGGTGGGCGTAACGCCCACGGCCGGATCACCACCCGGCACCACGGCGGTGGGCACAAGCGGCAGTACCGGCTGATCGACTTCAAGCGGGTGGACAAGGACGGTGTGCCGGCCAAGGTCGCGCACATCGAATACGACCCCAACCGCACCGCGCGTATCGCGCTGCTGCACTACGCCGACGGCGAGAAGCGTTACATCATCGCGCCGAAGGACCTGAAGCAGGGCGACGCGGTGGAGTCGGGCCCGACCGCCGACATCAAGCCGGGCAACAACCTGCCGCTGCGCAACATCCCGGTGGGTACCACCATCCACGGCGTGGAGCTGCGCCCGGGCGGCGGGGCCAAGCTGGCCCGTTCGGCCGGCGTCGGCATCCAGCTGCTGGGCCGTGAGGGTGCCTACGCCACGCTGCGTATGCCTTCCGGTGAAAT
Source organism: Micromonospora sp. NPDC050417 (assembly GCF_044458865.1). Lineage (NCBI taxonomy): Bacteria > Bacillati > Actinomycetota > Actinomycetes > Micromonosporales > Micromonosporaceae > Micromonospora > Micromonospora sp. NPDC050417. The sequence goes on along the minus strand of NZ_JBITIH010000003.1, from coordinate 173,280 downwards.
CCGGCGGGTGGACGTGCGGTGCCGGGCGACGGTGGGCGAGATCGGCAACGCCGACCAGTCAAACATCAACTGGGGCAAGGCCGGCCGTATGCGGTGGAAGGGCAAGCGCCCGACCGTCCGTGGTGTCGCGATGAACCCGGTGGACCACCCGCACGGTGGTGGTGAGGGTAAGACCTCCGGTGGCCGCCACCCGGTCAACCCGCAGGGTAAGCCCGAGGGCCGCACCCGTCGTAAGGGCCAGCCGAGCGACCGGCTGATCGTCCGCCGCCGCTACGCGACCCGCAAGCGCGGCTAAGGGAGTTAGGTAGACATGCCTCGCAGCTTGAAGAAGGGCCCGTTCGTCGACGACCACCTGCTCAAGAAGGTGGAGACGCAGAACGAGAAGGGCTCGAAGAACGTCATCAAGACGTGGTCCCGGCGTTCGATGATCATCCCGGACATGCTCGGGCACACGATCGCCGTGCACGACGGGCGCAAGCACGTTCCGGTGTTCGTCACCGAGGCGATGGTCGGGCACAAGCTCGGCGAGTTTGCGCTGACCCGTACGTTCAAGGGTCACGAGAAGGACGACCGGAAGAGTCGCCGGCGCTGAGCCGGGCCACGGATAAAGGATCAAGGGGTTTCAGCGATGCCAGTTAAGGGCGACGCTCCGGTGCTTCCGGGCGCGCGGGCGGTTGCGCGGCACGTGGGCATCTCGGCGACGAAGGCTCGCCGGGTGGTCAACCTCGTCCGCGGCCTGCCCGCGAAGGAGGCGCTCACGGTGCTCCAGTTCGCGCCGCAGGCTGCGAGCGAGCAGGTCTACAAGGTGCTCGCGAGTGCGATCGCCAACGCCGAGAACAACGAGCGGCTGGACCCCGACGCGCTGCTCGTGAGCGAGGCGTATGTCGACGAGGGCCCGACGATGAAGCGGTTCCGGCCGCGGGCGCAGGGCCGGGCGTACCGGATCCGCAAGCGGACGAGCCACATCACCATCGTGGTCGAGGCGGTCGCACCGGCCGCTCCGGCGCGGCGGAACGCGGCGAAGAAGGCCGCACCGGCCAAGGCCACGCCGGCCACCGAGGCCGAGGCTGCCGACACGCAGAGCAAGACGGAAGGTGCCGAGTAATGGGTCAGAAGGTTCACCCGATTGGGTTCCGGCTTGGCATCTCGACCGATTGGAAGTCCCGCTGGTTCGCGGACAAGCTCTACAAGGACTACATCGGCGAGGATGTCAAGATCCGCCGGATGATGTCCAAGGGCTTGGAGCGGGCTGGTATCTCCAAGGTCGACATCGAGCGCACCCGGGACCGGGTCCGGGTCGACATCCACACCGCACGGCCGGGCATTGTGATCGGCCGTAAGGGTGCGGAGGCCGACCGGATCCGCGGAGAGCTGGAGAAGCTCACCGGCAAGCAGGTGCAGCTGAACATCCTCGAGGTGAAGAACCCCGAGTCGGACGCGCAGCTTGTCGCACAGGGTGTGGCCGAGCAGCTGTCCAGCCGGGTCAGCTTCCGTCGGGCGATGCGCAAGGCGATGCAGTCGGCGATGAAGAACCCGATCGTTCGGGGAATCCGGGTGCAGGTCTCCGGCCGTCTCGGCGGCGCGGAGATGAGCCGTACGGAGTTCTACCGCGAGGGTCGGGTGCCGCTGCACACGCTGCGGGCCAACATCGAGTACGGCTTCTTCGAGGCGCGGACCACCTTCGGCCGGATCGGCGTGAAGGTGTGGATCTACAAGGGCGACGCCGTACCCGGTCGGGAAGCTCCGGCCGAGGCCGGCCCGGCCCGTCCGCGTCGCGACCGTGGTGACCGGCCCGAGCGGCCGCGTCGTGGGCGGTCCGGCTCGTCCGGTACCACCGCCGGCGGCACCGAGGCTGGGCGCGCAGCGGCGGCGGAGTTCGCCGGCACCCCGGCCGAGGCCACGAACGACCAGGCCGCGGCGGCTAGCGCCGCCCCGGCCACTCCGGCTCCGGCCGGATCGGACAGCTCAGCGCAGGAGGGCTGACAGATGCTGATGCCGCGCAAGCCCCCGAAGGGCTTCCGCAAGCCGCACCACCCCGACCGCCATGGCGCGTCGAAGGGCGGCAACCGGGTGGTGTTCGGCGAGTTCGGAATCCAGGCGCTGGAGCCCGCGTACGTGACCAACCGGCAGATCGAGTCGGCGCGTATCGCGATGACCCGGCACATCAAGCGTGGTGGCAAGGTCTGGATCACGGTCTTCCCGGACCAGGCCCTGACCAAGAAGCCCGCTGAAACCCGGATGGGTTCCGGTAAGGGCTCGCCCGAGTGGTGGGTCGCCAACGTTAAGCCGGGACGGGTGCTCTTCGAGATGTCCTTCCCCAACGAGCAGACCGCGCGAGAGGCAATGCGTCGCGCGATCCACAAGCTCCCGATGAAGTGCCGAATTGTGACACGCGAAGTGGGTGAAAGCTGATGGCCGCGGGCGTTAAGGCCGGCGAGCTGCGTGAGCTCTCCGAGGAGGAGCTGGTCACGAAGCTGCGCGAGGCCAAGGCGGAGCTGTTCAACCTCCGCGTGCAGGCCGCGACCGGCCAGCTGGACAACAATCGCCGGCTGCAGGTCATCCGTCGGGAGATCGCCCGGATCTACACGATCATGCGTGAGCGCGAGCTGGGTCTCTCTGCCGCGCCGACTGAGGTGACTGCATCATGAGCGAGTCGACCGCCCCGGAGGGGACCACCACCGCCCCGCGGGCCCAGCGCAAGGTGCGCGAGGGCCTCGTGGTCAGCGACAAGATGGACAAGACTGTCGTGGTCGAGGTTGAGGACCGGGTCAAGCACGCGCTGTACGGCAAGGTTCTGCGCCGTACGCGCAAGCTGAAGGTGCACGACGAGCAGAACGCGTGCGGCATCGGCGACCGCGTGCTGCTGATGGAGACCCGTCCGCTCTCCGCCACCAAGCGGTGGCGGGTCGTGGAGATCCTCGAAAAGGCCAAGTAGAGCCGGCCGGGCCGCGGAAGCGGACCGGACAGCAAGCTCAGGGTTCCGCCAGGCTCAGACGGCATGAGTTTCCAGCTGGTAGGTACAGGCCGGAGACATACAGCCGTCTGAGAACCGGCAGACATAGGAGATAGACGTGATTCAGCAGGAGTCGCGACTGCGCGTCGCCGACAACACGGGTGCCCGGGAGATCCTGTGCATCCGGGTTCTCGGTGGCTCCGGTCGGCGCTACGCGAGTATCGGCGACGTCATCGTGGCCACGGTCAAGGACGCCATTCCGGGTGCCGGTGTGAAGAAGGGCGACGTCGTCAAGGCGGTCGTCGTCCGCACCGCCAAGGAGAGGCGGCGTCCGGACGGCTCGTACATCCGCTTCGACGAGAACGCGGCCGTCATCATCAAGGACGGTGGCGACCCGCGTGGTACCCGCATCTTCGGCCCGGTGGGTCGGGAGCTGCGGGACAAGCGGTTCATGAAGATCATTTCCCTCGCGCCGGAGGTGTTGTGACCGTGAAAATCAAGAAGGGTGACACGGTCGTCGTCATCGCCGGCAAGGACAAGGGTGCCAAGGGTAAGGTCATCGCGGCCTACCCGCGGCAGGACAAGGTCCTGGTCGAGGGCGTGAACCGGGTCAAGAAGCACACCCGCATCAGCACCACTCAGCGTGGCGCCAAGACCGGTGGCATCGTCACTCAGGAGGCCGCGATCCACGTGTCGAACGTGCAGATCCTGGACTCCGACGGCAACCCGACCCGGGTCGGTTACCGGATCGACGACAGTGGCCAGAAGGTCCGCATCGCGCGTAGCACCGGTAAGGACCTGTGATGAGCACGGCTACCGAAGCCAAGACCATGCCGCGCCTCAAGGAGCGGTACCGCAACGAGATCGCGGCCGCGCTGCGCGAGCAGTTCGGCTACCAGAACCCGATGCAGGTGCCGGGTCTGGTCAAGATCGTCGTCAACATGGGTGTCGGCGAGGCTGCTCGCGACGCCAAGCTGATCGACGGTGCGGTTCGTGACCTGGCCACCATCACCGGCCAGAAGCCGCAGGTGCGGCGGGCGACCAAGTCGATCGCGCAGTTCAAGCTCCGTGAGGGGATGCCGATCGGCGCGAAGGTGACCCTCCGGGGTGACCGGATGTGGGAGTTCCTGGACCGGCTGCTCTCCATCGCGCTGCCGCGTATTCGTGACTTCCGCGGTCTCGACGGGCGCAAGCTCGACGGCCACGGCAACTACACCTTCGGTCTGACCGAGCAGTCGGTGTTCCACGAGATCGACCAGGACAAGATCGATCGGCAGCGGGGCATGGACATCACGGTGGTCACCACGGCCACGAAGGACGACGAGGGTCGGGCGCTGTTGAAGCACCTGGGCTTCCCGTTCCGTGAAGACCCGAGCAAGGAGAACTGAGATGGCGAAGAAGGCGCTGATCCTCAAAGCGGCCGCGAAGCCGAAGTTCTCGGTTCGCGCCTACACCCGCTGCCAGCGGTGTGGTCGCCCGAAGGCGGTCTACCGCAAGTTCGGGCTCTGCCGCGTGTGCATCCGGGAAATGGCCCACCGTGGTGAGCTGCCCGGCGTGTCCAAGGCTTCCTGGTAAAGGCCCAGCAGCGTCCTGACCGTTGGTCGGGGCGAGGATCGCAACGCCGTAGGCCCCGGGCCGTGTGCCCCGGGAACCGCGGTGAGAAAGGCTGACGAAAACCAATGACTATGACTGACCCGATCGCAGACATGCTCACGCGTCTGCGTAACGCCAACCAGGCGTACCACGACCGGGTGACGATGCCCTACTCGAAGATCAAGGCGAACATCGCCGAGGTCCTCAAGACCGAGGGTTACATCGCCACCTGGTCGGTCGAGGAGCCCGAAGAGGGTGTCGTCGGCAAGCGGCTGGTCGTCGAGCTGAAGTACGGCCAGAGCCGCGAGCGGAGCCTGGCGGGCATCAAGCGCGTCTCCAAGCCCGGTCTCCGGGTGTACGCCAAGTCGGACGAGCTCCCCCGGGTGCTCGGTGGGCTGGGCGTGGCGATCATTTCGACGTCCCAGGGCCTGCTCACCGACCGGCAGGCCCGCAAGCGGAGCGTTGGCGGGGAAGTCCTCGCCTTCGTCTGGTAACGGGAGACAGGTAGAAATGTCGCGTATTGGACGTAAGTTGATCCCGGTGCCCGCCGGAGTCGACGTCACGATCACCGGGCCGACCGTCAAGGTCAAGGGCCCGAAGGGCGAGCTCTCGCACACCCTCGCTGAGCCGATCAAGGCGGAGCGGGCCGAGGACGGTCAGCTGGAGGTGACCCGTCCGAACGACGAGCGTCGCGCCAAGGAGCTGCACGGTCTGAGCCGCACGCTGGTGGCCAACATGATCGTCGGGGTGACCGAGGGCTACCGTAAGACGCTGGAGATCGCCGGCACGGGTTACCGGGTCACCGCCAAGGGCAGCGACCTGGAGTTCGCGCTCGGGTTCTCCCACCCGGTCCTGGTCCCGGCTCCGGCGGGGATCACCTTCACGGTCGAGCGGCCCACGCTGTTCCACGTGGCCGGCATCGACAAGCAGTTGGTTGGTGAGGTCGCCGCCAAGATCCGGAAGATCCGGCCGCCGGAGCCCTACAAGGGCAAGGGCGTGAAGTACCAGGGCGAGGTCATCCGCCGTAAGGCTGGAAAGGCAGGTAAGAAGTGAGCGCCACGCTGCTCAAGCGCCGTCGCGGCGTTGCCGCCAAGCGCGCCGTCGGGCGGGCGCGGCGACACTTCCGGGTCCGCAAGAACGTCAGCGGCACCTCCGACCGTCCGCGGCTGGTTGTCACCCGCTCGCTCCGGCACATCACGGCCCAGGTGGTCGACGACACCAAGGGTCACACCCTGGCGTCGGCTTCCAGCCTGGACACGTCGCTCCGCGGCGGCGAGGGCGACAAGAGCGCCCTGGCCGGCAAGGTCGGCGCACTGCTGGCCGAGCGGGCGAAGGCCGCCGGCATCTCCAAGGTCGTCTTCGACCGCGGTGGCAACCGGTACGCGGGGCGGATCGCCGCGCTCGCCGACGCCGCCCGCGAAGCCGGGCTCGAGTTCTGACGGGCGTCTGATGCGCGTCGGACGAGGATCGCAAGTTAGTAACCCCGTCACGAGAGATAAGGAAGGCTGCTGATGCCAGGTCAACAGCGCCGTGGCGGCGGGTCCGGTGGCAACGAGGGTGGTCGCCGCGACAACCGCCGTGAGGGCGGCCGCGGAAACGCGCCCGTCGAGAAGACGCCGCACATCGAGCGGGTCGTCGCGATCAACCGTGTCGCCAAGGTCGTGAAGGGTGGTCGTCGCTTCAGCTTCACCGCCCTGGTGATCGTGGGCGACGGCGACGGCACCGTCGGTGTGGGCTACGGAAAGGCCAAGGAGGTGCCCGCGGCGATCGCCAAGGGCGTCGAGGAGGCCAAGAAGCACTTCTTCAAGGTGCCGCGGATCGCCGCGTCGATTCCGCACCCGGTCCAGGGTGAGGACGCCGCTGGCGTGGTGCTGCTCAAGCCGGCCAGCGCCGGTACCGGTGTGATCGCCGGTGGACCGGTGCGTGCCGTGCTGGAGTGCGCCGGTATCCACGACGTGCTCTCCAAGAGCCTCGGATCGTCGAACCCGATCAACATCGTGCACGCCACCGTCGCGGCCCTGAAGGGGCTGGAGTCGCCGGAGGCGGTTGCCAAGCGTCGTGGCCTGCCGGTGGAGGACGTCGCGCCGGCCGCCATGCTGGCGGCGCGGGCGGGGGTGACCCGCTGATGGCACGGCTCAAGGTCACCCAGCTCCGATCCGACATCGGGACCAAGCACAACCAGCGGGAGTCCCTGCGGTCGCTCGGTCTCAAGCGGATCAATGACGTGGTGGTCAAGGAGGACCGCCCCGAGATTCGGGGCATGATCTTCACCGTGAGCCACCTCGTGAAGGTCGAGGAGGTCGAGTAATGACGATCAAGGTCCATCACCTGCGCCCGGCGCCCGGTGCCAAGACCGCCAAGACCCGCGTGGGTCGTGGTGAAGGCTCCAAGGGCAAGACCGCCGGTCGGGGCACCAAGGGCTCCAAGGCCCGCAAGAACATCTCGGCGGCGTTCGAGGGTGGGCAGATGCCCATCCACATGCGCCTGCCGAAGCTGAAGGGCTTCAAGAACCCCTTCCGCGTGGAGTTCCAGGTTGTGAATCTGGACCGGCTCGCGGAGTTGTTCCCCAAGGGCGGCCAGATCGGTCCGGCCGAGCTCGTCGAGGCGGGTGCGGTCCGCAAGGGCCAGCCGGTCAAGGTGCTCGGTGCCGGAGATCTCGGCGGCGTGACGCTCCAGGTGTCGGCACACGCGTTCAGTGCGTCGGCCAAGGAGAAGATCGCGGCTGCTGGCGGCTCGACCACCGAGCTGTAGGACGAACGCGGCCTTGGCGCCCGTCAGTTGTCTGCAACTGACGGGCGCCAAGGTCTACTAAGGGGCCGTGCCCCTCGTTAACATCGGACCCGGTGTATGTTCATGGGCGCACCTGCCCGGATCGGCGCCGGGCTGTTAGAGTCCGATCCCAGCACTGGTATCGGGCTACCGCTCGACGACCACCCTAAGCCGCGCCGGACCACCGGCGGCCCGCCTCGCGCAGGAGGATGAAGTTGCTCTCCGCCTTTTTCAGTGCGTTTCGTACGCCTGACCTGCGCAAGAAGCTGCTGTTCACAGTAGCTATCATCGGCGTCTACCGACTCGGTGCGACGCTCCCCAGCCCGGGTGTCTCCTTCGGCAACGTGCAGAAGTGTCTGGACACGATCCAGACCGACGGCGTGCTGTCGCTGTTGAACCTCTTCTCCGGCGGCGCGCTACTGTCGCTGTCGGTCTTCGCGCTGGGCATCATGCCCTACATCACCGCCTCGATCATCCTTCAGCTGCTCACCGTGGTTATTCCGCGGTTGGAGCAGCTCCGCAAGGAGGGTCAGTCCGGGCAGGCGAAGATCACCCAGTACACGCGCTACCTGACGCTCGGCCTGGGCGTGCTGCAGGCGTCCGCGTTCGTCGCGCTGGCCCGCTCCGGGCAGCTCTTCAACAACCAGTGCGACAACTTCCCCATCGTCCCGGAGAACACCGGGCTGCCGATGTGGCTCACCCTGACGGTGCTGGTCATCACGATGACCGCGGGCACGGGTGTGGTCATGTGGCTCGGTGAGCTGATCACCGACCGGGGCGTCGGCAACGGCATGTCGGTCCTGATCTTCACCTCGATCGCCGCGCGGCTGCCCGGCGAGGGTTGGTCGATCAAGACCTCCAAGGGCTGGGGGATGTTCTTCCTGGTCATCCTGCTGGTCCTGGTGGTCATCTCGCTGGTGGTCTTCATCGAGCAGGCGCAGCGCCGGATTCCGGTGCAGTACGCGAAGCGGATGATCGGCCGGCGGATGTACGGCGGTACCTCGACCTACATCCCGCTCAAGGTGAACCAGGCCGGTGTCATCCCGGTCATCTTCGCCTCGTCGCTGCTCTACCTGCCCCAGTTGGCGCTGCAGTTCTTCGACCAGAACAACCCGGGCGACGTACAGGCGTGGATCCAGAACAACCTGGTGAGCCCGAGCAGCCCGACGCACATCATCGCGTACTTCCTGCTGATCATCTTCTTCACGTACTTCTACGTCTCGATCACGTTCAACCCGACCGAGGTCGCGGACAACATGAAGAAGTACGGCGGGTTCGTGCCGGGTATCCGCCCGGGCAAGCCGACCGCTGACTACCTCGACTTCATCCTCAGCCGGATCACTCTTCCCGGCGCCTTCTACCTGGGCCTGATCTCGATCCTGCCGAACTTCTTCTTCATCTGGCTGGACAACCAGCAGTACCAGAACTTCCCGTTCGGTGGTACCGCGGTGCTGATCATGGTTGGTGTGGGTCTGGAGACGGTGAAGCAGATCGAGAGCCAACTCATGCAGCGGAACTACGAAGGGTTCCTGCGCTAGATGCGACTCGTTCTGGTTGGTCCCCCTGGGGCGGGCAAGGGGACCCAGGCCGAGTTCATCGCCGCCCAGCTGGCCGTGCCCAAGATCTCGACCGGGGACATCTTCCGCGCCAACGTCACCCAGGGCACGCCGCTGGGGGTCGAGGCCAAGCGGTACATGGACGCCGGCAAGTTGGTGCCCGACGAGGTCACCATCAACATGGTCCGGGGTCGGCTCGCCGAGCCGGACGCCGCCGAGGGATTCCTGCTCGACGGCTTCCCGCGTACGACGCCGCAGGCGGCCGCGCTGGACAAGCTCCTGGCCGACCTGGGCACCGCGCTCGACCTGGTGATGGAACTGGTCGTGGACGACGACGAGGTGATCCGCCGGCTCTCCGGCCGGCGGACCTGTCGGGGCTGCGGCAAGATCTGGCACATCGAGTTCGACGCGCCGACCAAGCAGGGGATCTGCGACCGGTGCGGGTCCGAGCTGTTCCAGCGCGACGACGACAAGGCCGAGACGATCGCCGAGCGGCTGCGCGAGTACGCGGATAAGACCGCGCCGCTGGTCGACTACTACGGTGCCCAGGGCAAGCTGGTGGGAATCGACGCCACCGGACCGGTGGAGGACGTCACGGTCCGGGCTATCGATGCGCTGCGCTCGTACGGCGGATAGGCTCTGATTTCCAGCATCGGCGTGGGTGCGTGTGGGGTGGATGTGGCGCCCCACCGCACCCCCGCTCTGGGAGGTCAGGCTTGATCCCGTCCCGGGGCACACGGAGGGGCCGAGCCCCGGGCGTGACCGTGGAGCGGCCGACAGCCAGAGAGCTGAACGTGTCACGGGCAGGCGAATAGTGGCGGGTGCCGGGGTAAGCCCGGTGACCGCGAGGGAAAGGTAGACCCGGCATGCGCCGTCACCAGCTGGACATCCAGCTGAAGACCCCGGAGCAGATCGACAAGATGCGGTCGGCCGGACTGGTCGTCGCGGCGGCGTTGGCCCGCATGCGCGAGGCGGTCGCTCCCGGGATCTCCACTGCGGAACTCGACGCCATCGCCGAATCGGTGATCCGGGATGCCGGGGCGATCCCGTCGTTCAAGGGCTACCACGGATTCCCGGCCTCGATTTGTTCCTCCGTCAACGAGCAGGTTGTGCACGCCATCCCCGCCGCCGACCAGGTGCTGCGGGAGGGAGACCTGATCTCCATCGACTGCGGCGCGGTCCTGGACGGATGGCACGGAGACGCGGCCATCACGGTCGGGGTCGGTGAGGTTCAGCCCGAGCTGCTCCGGATGGCCGAGGTCGCCGAGGACGCGATGTGGGCCGGTATCGCCGCCGCGGCGCGTGGTGCGGCGAACGGACGCGGCCGGCTGACCGACATCTCGGCCGCGGTCGAGATCGCGGTTCGCAAGGGCGGGCGGTACGGCATTGTCGACGGCTACGGCGGGCACGGCATCGGGACCGAGATGCACCAGGATCCGCATGTGCTCAACCACGGGCGGCCGGGGCGTGGGCCCCGCCTGGTGCCCGGGATGGCACTGGCGATCGAGCCGATGATCACGTTGGGGTCGCCGCGCACGGCCGAGCTGGACGACGGTTGGACCGTGGTGACCCGGGACAACTCCGTCGCGGCCCATGTCGAGCACTCGATGGCGCTGCTCCCGGACGGCGTGTGGGTGCTCACCGCCGTGGACGGGGGCCGGGCACGGCTCGGTGATCTGGTCACGTCACGCCAGCCGGCCACCTCGTCTTCGAGCTGAACGTCCTCGGGCTCGCCAGCGTGGAGGTGGCAGCCTCGTACCCCTGTGGGGGCGAGTCGCGGGCGGCGTACGCCGCGGAGACGTACGAGGAGCTGGACGCCGCGTCGGCGGTGCGCCGGAACCGGCGGCACCCGAGCGGGTGGGAGTCCTCCCGGCGGGTGGCCGGATGACCTCCGACCCACTGGTCCCTGGCCGGACGTCGTCATCTCGGTGAGGCCGGCCGTTGGCTGCCTGACAACCGGACGCCGTACGTCTCGGTGTCGCCTCTGACAGGCTGCGGGCTGGGCAGGAGCGGCCGGATCGGCGACGCCGGACGGTCGGCCGGGCGCCGGGGCAGGGGGCGTCGAGTGGTCGGGGAGGCTGGCACCTCGGCGGAAAGGCCGACTAGTATCGGCTGGTTCGTCCGATCCGCCACACCGGGGCTACCTCGGTTTGGCGTCGATCCGTGGGCGGGCGTACACTGGCTGATCGGCGCACAGCGTCCACTCCGGCATGCCCACCCTGCGCTTCGGTGGGAGTCGGAGCCGCGGCTGGTCCGGTTGGCTGATCTTGATTGAGGCAGGCATCCGGGTAAGGCGTTGTGAGCCGTCCGGAGTTACCGACGTCAGGACAGCGGAGGACATGCCGAAAAAAGACGGAGCCATCGAGATTGAGGGCCGGGTCATTGAGCCGCTCCCGAACGCCATGTTCCGGGTCGAGCTTGCGAACGGCCACAAGGTGCTGGCTCACATCAGCGGCAAGATGCGGCAGCACTACATCCGCATCCTGCCCGAGGACCGGGTTGTCGTCGAGCTTTCGCCGTACGACCTGACCCGCGGGCGCATCGTCTACCGCTACAAGTGAATCCAGGTTCGGATTCAGTCATCTGACGACGGCCGGAATGTCCGTGTCCGTCCTCGAAGTCCAGCGCCGTGCGTACGTCGCTGGGCCTTATGGGAAGTAAGGCAAACCCGTGAAGGTCAAGCCGAGCGTCAAGCGGATCTGCAACAAGTGCCGGGTCATCCGCCGGCACGGCCGGGTCATGATCATCTGCAGCGACCCGCGCCACAAGCAGCGCCAGGGCTGATCCGGTCGGCCGGCCACTAGACAGGCCGGTGTCGGGCAGCCTCGTCGCCGATCCGCAAGCGCAAGAGGATCCAGTAACACAGCAATAGCTCGTCCCAGCCGCGAGCGCGCCGTCGTGTGATGCGTCGGTTCTCGTGGCTCACCCCCGGTCGGAGGCCGGGGCCCGCCGGGGCAGGCGGGATGGGCCGGGCCAGAGACCTCCGCGAGAAAACACGAGGAGTACGCCCGCGCATGGCACGTCTAGCCGGCGTCGACCTCCCCCGCGAAAAGCGGATGGAGATCGCGCTCACTTACATTTTCGGGGTCGGTCGGACCCGGGCCGTCGAAACGCTCGCTGCGACCGGGATCTCTCCGGACAAGCGCGCCAAGGACCTCACGGACGAGGAGCTGGTCCAGCTCCGCGACCACATCGACGCGAACTACAAGGTTGAGGGTGACCTGCGCCGCGAGGTCGCCGCTGATATCCGCCGCAAGGTCGAGATCGGTTGCTACGAGGGCATCCGGCACCGCCGGGGCCTGCCCGTACGTGGTCAGCGGACCCGTACCAACGCCCGGACCCGCAAGGGCCCGAAGCGGACCGTGGCAGGCAAGAAGAAGGCCGGCCGGAAGTAACAACCGCTCCGGCCACGTCCTCAGGACACGGCCGGGTATCCCACACTAGGAGCGCACAGACTTATGCCACCGAAGGCTCGCGCCGGAGCCGCTGTAAAGAAGGTTCGGCGCAAGGAACGCAAGAACGTCGCCCATGGGCAGGCGCACATCAAGAGCACCTTCAACAACACCATCGTGTCGATCACGGACCCGACTGGTGCGGTCATCTCCTGGGCCTCCGCCGGCCAGGTCGGCTTCAAGGGCTCCCGCAAGTCGACTCCGTTCGCCGCGCAGCTGGCCGCCGAGGCGGCCGCCCGCCGGGCGATGGAACACGGCATGCGCAAGGTCGACGTGTTCGTCAAGGGCCCCGGCTCCGGCCGGGAGACCGCTATCCGTTCGCTGCAGGCCGTCGGGCTGGAGGTCGGGCAGATCTCCGACGTCACCCCGCAGCCGCACAACGGGTGCCGTCCGCCGAAGCGTCGTCGGGTCTGAGAGGTAGAGAGAGATGGCTCGTTACACCGGTGCAGACTGCCGCCGTTGCCGGCGGGAGAAGATGAAGCTGTTCCTCAAGGGCAGCAAGTGCGATGGCCCGAAGTGCCCGTTCGAGTCCCGGCCGTTCCCGCCCGGACAGCACGGCCGGGGTCGGACCAAGGAGACCGAGTACCTGCTCCAGCTTCGTGAGAAGCAGAAGGCCCGTCGTGTCTACGGCGTGCTGGAGAAGCAGTTCCGCGGTTACTACGAGGAGGCCGTGGCCAAGCAGGCGAAGACCGGTGAGGTCCTCCTGCAGATCCTCGAGTCGCGGCTGGACAACGTGGTCTACCGGGCTGGCTACGCCCAGTCCCGGGACATGGCCCGCCAGTTGGTCAAGCACGGTCACTTCATCGTGAACGGCAAGAAGGTCGACATCCCGTCGTACCGCATCAAGGAACACGACATCATCGAGGTTCGGGGCAAGTCCAAGGAGATGACCCCGTTCGTCGTCGCGCAGGCCCAGTCGGGTTCGCGCACGGTGCCGGCCTGGCTGGAGGCGATCCCCAGCCAGATGAAGATCCTGGTGCACTCGCTCCCGGCCCGGCAGGTCATCGACACGCAGGTCCAGGAACAGCTGATCGTCGAGCTCTACTCCAAGTAGGGCTGAAACCGCTCGGCCCGGTCCGGGGTCGGCCGTACGGCACGCCACTGGTGTTGCCGTACGGCCGACCCGGGTCGGATCCCGGGTGGTCGCCAGTTCGCTGGCATGGCGGTAAAGACGGGCGTCAAATGGTGGGCGCCCCGAAACAAGGAGAACTGAAGTGCTCATCACCCAGCGGCCGACCCTCTCGGAGGAGTCGATCAGCGAGACCCGGTCCCGGTTCACGATCGAACCGCTTGAGCCGGGCTTCGGTTACACCCTGGGCAACTCCCTGCGCCGTACGCTGCTGTCGTCCATCCCGGGCGCGGCCGTGACGTCGATCAAGATTGACGGCGTGCTGCACGAGTTCACCACGATCCCCGGTGTCAAGGAGGACGTGGTCGAGCTGGTCATGAACGTCAAGGAGCTCTGCGTCAGCTCCGACCACGACGAGCCGGTCAGCATGTACCTGCGCAAGCAGGGTCCCGGCGATGTCACCGCCGCGGACATCCAGCCGCCGGCCGGAGTGTCGGTGCACACCGGTGACCTCAAGCTCGCCACCCTGAACGGCAAGGGCCGGCTCGACATGGAGCTGACCGTCGAGCGGGGCCGGGGTTACGTCACCGCCGCGCAGAACAAGCAGGCCGGCGCCGAGATCGGCCGGATCCCGGTCGACTCGATCTACTCGCCGGTGCTGAAGGTGACCTACCGGGTCGAGGCCACCCGGGTCGAGCAGCGGACGGACTTCGACCGCCTGATCATCGACGTCGAGACCAAGGCGTCGATCGGCCCGCGTACCGCTCTGGCGTCCGCCGGTTCCACCCTGGTCGAGCTCTTCGGCCTGGCCCGGGAGCTGGACGAGACGGCGGAGGGCATCGACATCGGCCCGTCGCCGCAGGACGCGCAGCTCGCTGCCGACCTGGCACTGCCGATCGAGGAGCTCGACCTCACCGTCCGCTCCTACAACTGCCTCAAGCGCGAGGGCATCAACTCCGTTGGTGAGCTCATCGGGCGTACCGAGGCAGACCTCCTCGACATCCGGAATTTCGGTCAGAAGTCGATCGACGAGGTCAAGATGAAGCTCGCCGGGATGGGCCTGGGGCTGAAGGACTCTGCCCCGAACTTCGACCCGGCGCACGTCGTGGACACCTTTGGCGAGGGCGACTACGACACCGACGACTACCGCGAGACCGAGCAGCTTTGATTTTCGGCTAGCTGGAGATCAGCTGCCCACTACTGAGGAGCACCAAGCATGCCCACGCCCACCAAGGGTCCCCGCCTCGGCGGCAGCCCCGCGCACGAGCGGCTGATGCTGGCCAACCTGGCCACCGCGCTGTTCCAGCACGGCAAGATCAAGACGACCGAGACCAAGGCCAAGCGGCTGCGGCCCCTGGCGGAGCAGTTGATCACCAAGGCGAAGCGCGGCGACCTGGCCAGCCGTCGTAAGGTGCTCGGCACGGTGCGGGACAAGGACGTCGTCTACACCCTGTTCGACCAGATCGCCCCCCGGTACGCGAACCGTCCCGGTGGCTACACCCGGATCGTGAAGACCGGGCCGCGTAAGGGCGACAACGCCCCCATGGCGATCATCGAGCTGGTCGAGGAACTGGTCGTCACCGCCCCGACGGCCGGCACCCCGCAGAAGTCGGCCGCCCGCAAGGCGGCTCAGCAGGACAAGGTCGAGGCGCTCGCCCCCGAGGACGAGACCACCGAGACCGGCCCGGCTGACCAGGACGCCGAGGCACCGGAGTCGGTGTCGGGCGACACGGCGGCTGCCCGCGAGGACAGCGACGAGGCCAACGAAGCCAAGTCCTGACCACAGGCAACGTCGGGCCCGGCACCCCTTCGGGGGTGCCGGGCCCGCGCATTTCCGCCGGTGGCGGGTACAGGCCCGCCCACGGCTTCCGGCCCGCCGACGGCTTCCCCCCCCAGGGCCAGCACCAGCGCCGCCGATGGCGGCTTCACAGGAGGTACGCCAGTGGTCGGTCACACCCGGGTACGGCTGGACGTCGCCTACGACGGCACCGACTTCTCCGGCTGGGCGGCCCAGCCCGGACGCCGTACCGTCGCGGGTGTCCTCACCGAGGTGCTGTCGAAGGTGCTCGGCGCGGATGCGGTGACCGGGCTGACCGTCGCCGGGCGGACCGACGCCGGTGTACACGCCACCGGTCAGGTGTGCCACGTCGACCTCGCGGACGCCGCCTGGAAGCCGCTCGCCGACTCGCTCCTGCGCCGACTCGCCGGACTCCTGCCGGGTGACGTACGGGTTCGTACGGTCACCGAGGTTCCGGCGGAGTTCGACGCCCGGTTCTCGGCGACCTTCCGCCGCTACGAGTACCGCGTGACCGATGCCCCGTACGGGGTGGAGCCGCTGCGCCGGCACGAGATCCTGGCCTGGCCCCGCTCGTTGGAACTCGCCGCCCTGGCGCACGCGGCGGCCGGACTCGTCGGCGAGCACGATTTCGCCGCGTACTGCCGGCGCAAGGAACACGCGACGACGCTGCGCGAGGTCACCCGGCTGGACTGGCGCCGGGACCCGGACGGGATCCTGGTGGCCACGGTCCAGGCGGACGCGTTCTGCCAGTCGATGGTGCGCAGCCTGGTCGGGGCGATGCTGGTGGCCGGCGACGGGCGTCGGCCGGTCGAGTGGCCGGCGAGCCTGCTGACCCGGCGGGAACGGTCGAGCGAGGTCACCGTGGCGCCGGCCCACGGGTTGACCCTGGTCGAGGTCGGTTATCCCGAAGACCCCGCCGGATACGCCGACCGCGCGGAGCGTACCCGTCGGTTGCGACTGCCGGCGGAAGCCTGACGGCGGTCCGGTGTCCGCCCGCGCCGACTCAGGAGACCGGCTTCGCTTCCACCGGTGACTCCACCGGTGTGGTCGCCCGCCGTTCCAGGACACCGCCGCGCAGGTGCAGTTCGATCATGTCGAAGAGGATCTGTCGGGCGTACGGGTCGTTGTCGCCGATCGCCGTCCGGTCGGACTTCGCGATCACGCAGAAGATCAGGAAGTGACCGCGTACGTGCCAGCCGACCTGTGCGGAGGCGAGGGCGATCGCCTCGGTGCCCGAGCCTGCGGCGAGGCCCTGGAACCGACCCTTGCCACCGTCCACGATCGGCTTGATCCGTTGGTGCGCCCACTCGGCGCCGGTCGCGTCGGCGAGGTTGAACACGCCCGCGGTGACCAGGTACGCGCCGGTCGGTGACCGCAGCGTGCCGCGTACCACCTGGTTACAGCCGAGTTCGGTGAAGAGAGCGCTGATCTCACCGGAAGCGGCGGAACCGCAGTCGTCCGTCGCCTGTGTCTTGAGCACCTGGTACGGCGGCTCTTCGGCATTGATCAGGATCTGGTCGGAGGGGAAGACCTCCGCTTCGGTCAGGGGCGCCGGGTCGACCGTACGGGTGCCGATGTCCCGCACCTGTGTCGTGGGTGCCGGTGGGACGGTCCCTCGGCTGGCCCGGCCCTGCCGCTCGTCGGCCACCATGAAGTAGGAGCTGAGCCCACAGACGGCAAGCAGGACTAGTGCGCCGAGGCCACCGATCACGAACAGCCAGGTACGCCGCTGGTCGCGCACCGCGGCTACCGGAGGGGGGCCGATTCGGCCGCCGGCGAGGACCAGGGCGGTGCCGGTCCGGGCGAGGACCAGGGCCGTGCCGGGTCGGGTTCCGTCCGGGCCGGTGGCTGCGGGCGGGGTGCGGTCCTGGCCCGTTCCCCGACCGGGGGTGCGGTCCTGCCCCGTTCCCCGACCAGGGGTGCGGTCCTGCCCCGGGCCAGCCCGGTCGGGGCGGGAGAGGGACGAGTCATGCGCGGCGCCGTGTCGCCGGTCGAACCCGGCTGCGTCGTGTCCGGCTGCGTCGTGTCCGGCTGCGTCGCGTCGGGTTGCGTCGAACCCGGCTGCGTCGCGTCCGGCGTTGATCTGGCCGGCGTTGATCTGGCCGGCTCGGATCTGCGCGACGCTGACCTGGGCCACGCCGGCTCGGGGGCGTACGACCGGACCGCCGGTCGGAGGTCGCTGGGAGACCGGGCCGCCCGTCGACGACCCTTGGGCGGCCGACCGGCCGCTCGGTGATCCCTGGGCGGTCGGTTGGCCACTTGGCGATCTCTGCTCGGCCTGGCGAGGCGCCGGAGGCGGAGGTGGTGGCAGTGCCCGCCCCGGCTGCGCGGGGGGCGGCGACTGCCCGGATCTCGGCAGTGCCGGCGCGGGGAAGCGGGAAGACGGGCGGGGCGGCGCGCTGCTGCCGGCGGCCAGCCGATCCGGTCCGGTCCTGGGCGGTGGCACCGCCCGGCCCAGTGCCGGCCGTAGCGGTGCCTGCTGTGCCGGGGGCCGAGGTGCGGGCTGGTCGGCAGGCCAGCCCGGGTGCACACGCTGGCCCGGATGGGTGCGCTCGGTCGAATCCACCTGCCGCGCCGGGGCGCCGTGCTGAGCCAGGTCCGCGCGTCGGGTCGGCTCGACCCGCTGGCTGGGCAGGGGCGGTGGACCTGCCGTACCGGGCCGGCGCGGGGTCGGCGGCAACAACCAGGCCGGGCCGGAACGCTCGCCCGGTGGCGGCACCCGCCGTTGCTCGACGCCGGGGCGGCCGACCGAGGCGGCGGAACGCTCCTCCGCCTGGCGCTGGCTCGGTGGCGAGGTGGGCCGGTTCCCGCCCTGACCCTGGGCGGGCGGCGGCACCGGCGGGATCGGGGCGCCACGTGCGGGCGACCGGGGTGCGACCGGAGCCTCAGCCCAACCGTTCCCTGCGGCCTGCGGATACCGACCCGGCGGTGCCGTGGCGGGTGGTGCCGTGGCGGGCGGGATCTCCTCCTGCTCGTCGTACCCGGCATGGGGGTGGCCGCCGGCCCATCCCTGGGACGTCAGTCGATCCCCGCCGGGTCGCACCCGGCTCGCGGTGCGGTCTCCGGGCGGGGACCACCCGCCGGAACCGGAACGCTCCCCGTTCGCCATGTCGCTCAGGGTAGTGGAAAGGGCTCATTTGGCGCCTCTACCCATGAATCACGCCAGGTGAAAGACCAGACATTCGGGCAGGAAACCCTGCGTACGGTGAACACCGACCACGGATGCGACGTGAATCCGGCGGTACGCGAGAATGCGTTGCGTGACCGGCGACCATTACTTCACCGCCCAGCCCGGTACCGCCCCCGACCGCCGTGAGATCGAGTTCTCGGCCGCTGGGCGGGACTACTCGCTGATCTCCTCCGGCGGGGTCTTCTCCGCGACCAGGCTCGACCCCGGGACGGCCGTACTGCTGCGCAAGGCCGACCTGCCCGGACCCGGCACCGCCGGCCCCCTGCTCGACCTGGGTTGCGGCTACGGCCCGATCACCTGCGTGCTGGCCGACGCGGCACCGGCGGCGACGATCTGGGCGGTCGACGTCAACTCTCGTGCCCGCGACCTCGCCGCCGAGAACGCGGCCCGGATCGGTGCGGGGGACCGGGTCCGAGTGGTCGACCCGGACGAGGTGCCCGACGACGTCACCTTCACCGAGATCTGGTCCAACCCGCCGATCCGGATCGGCAAGGCCGAACTGCACACGATGCTCGCCCGCTGGCTACCGAGGCTGGCGTCGGGCGGCGTCGGCTGGCTCGTGGTGGCCCGGCACCTCGGCGGCGACTCGTTGCACCGGTGGCTGGAGGAGGAACAGGGCTGGCAGGTGGAGCGACCGGCCAGCCAGAAGGGTTATCGGGTGCTCCGGGTCACCCGGTGACGGTCGCCACCCGCCTGCCGAAAGTCGCTATCGCCGTACTGGTCGCAGAAGGCAGGATGCCGGCGTGGGTTACATAGACGTCGCCGGAGTCGGCTACACCCTGCCGGACGGCCGGGAACTCTTCGCCGACGTGTCGTTCCGGGTCGGTGAGGGCGCCAAGGTGGCCCTCGTCGGGCCGAACGGAGCGGGGAAGACCACCCTGTTGCGCATGGTCGCAGGTGACCTGGCCAGCAAGACCGGCGGTATCGCCCGTTCCGGTGGACTCGGCGTGATGCGCCAGTTCATCGGCATGATCGGCGACGAATCGACCCTGTACGACCTCGCCCTCTCCATCTCGGCGCCCGCGTTGCGGTCGGCCGGTGCCCGACTGGCCACCGCCGAGGCGGCGCTGCACGCCGCCGAGGTGCGCGGCAAGTACAGCACCGCCGCCGGCAAGGCCCAACTGGCGTATGCGGACGCGCTCGCCGCCTGGGGCGAGGCCGGCGGGTACGACGCCGAGGTCCTCTTCGACACCGTCTCCACCATCGTGCTCGACCTGCCCTGGGAACAGAGCCGGATCCGACCGGTGCGCACCCTCTCCGGAGGCCAGCAGAAGCGGTTCGCGCTGGAGATCCTGCTCCGCGGCAGTGACGAGGTGCTGCTTCTCGACGAGCCGGACAACTTCCTCGACGTACCGGGTAAGCGGTGGCTGGAGGGGCGGCTGCGGGATTCGACGAAGTCGGTGCTCTACGTCTCGCACGACCGGGAGCTGCTCTCCCAGACCTCCGACCGGGTCGTCGCCGTCGAGGGCGGCAGCGCCTGGGTGCACCCGGGCGGCTTCGGTAGCTGGCACGAGGCCCGGGTGGCCCGGCACGCCCGCCTGGACGAGCAGCGTCGTCGTTGGGACGAGGAACACCAGAAGCTGCGTGAGCTGGTGCTGATGTACAAGCAGAAGTCGGCGTACAACGACGGCTTGGCCTCGCGTTACCAGGCCGCGCAGACCCGCCTGCGCAAGTTCGAGGAGGCCGGGCCGCCTCCGGTGCCGCCGAAGGACCAGGACATCCGGATGAAGCTCGCCGGTGGCCGGACCGGCAAGCGCGCGGTCGTCTGTGAGCAGCTCGAACTGGATGGGCTGACCTACCCGTTCGACCTGGAACTCTGGTACGGCGACCGGGTGGCCGTGCTCGGTGCCAACGGAACCGGTAAGTCGCACTTCCTGCGGCTGCTCGCCCGCGGCGGCACCGACCCCGATCCTGCCAACGGCCCGGTCGACGGTGGGCACCTGCTCAAGCCGGTGCTGCATGCCGGGGTGGCCCGACTCGGTGCCCGGGTCCGGCCCGGCCACTTCTCCCAGACCCACGACCGTCCGGAACTGACGGAGAAGACCCTGGTCGAGATCCTCTGGCGGGGGGACGATCACCGCACCGGGATGGACCGGCACGCGGCCATGGCGTCGCTCAGTCGCTATGAGCTGAGCGCCCAGGGGGACCAGCGGTTCGGCACCCTTTCCGGCGGTCAGCAGGCCCGGTTCCTGGTGCTGCTGCTGGAACTCTCCGGTGCGACCCTGCTGCTGCTCGACGAACCCACCGACAACCTCGACCTCGCCTCGGCCGAGGCGTTGGAGGAGGGGCTGAGGGCGTACGAGGGGACGGTGATTGCCGTCACCCACGACCGCTGGTTCACCCGATCGTTCGACCGTTTTGTGCTTTTCCGGGGCGACGGCGACGTGGTGGAGACCACCGAACCGGTCTGGGACGTCGGCTGAGGCGTCGGGAGACGCCCCTCCGATCGCGGGAGAGGCTCTCCCACCTTGGGATCGGCCTGCTCGTCGGTGGTCGCGAAGCATAGGGTTGATCACGTGACTGAGATGACCTATCGCCGGTTGGGCGACTCCGGGCTCGTGGTGTCCGTCGTCGGCATCGGCTGCAACAACTTCGGCCGGAAGCTGGACGCGCAGGGCACCCGGGCGGTGGTCGACGCGGCACTGGAAGCCGGAATCAACTTCTTCGACACCGCCGACATCTACGGCGAACAGAAGGGCGCGTCCGAGGAGCAACTCGGCGCGGCACTCAAGGGCCGGCGTGACGACGTCGTACTGGCGACCAAGTTCGGCATGGACATGCTCGGGGCCAACGGGCCCGACTACGGGGCCCGGGGTGCCCGCCGCTACATCGCCCGCGCCGTCGAGGCGTCGCTGCGCCGGCTCGGCACCGACCACATCGACCTCTACCAGATGCACGAGGTCGACCCCGGCACGCCGATCGAGGAGACGCTGAGCGCGCTCGACGACCTGGTCCGGGCCGGTAAGGTCCGTTACCTCGGCAACTCGAACTTCTCCGGCTGGCAGATCGCCGACGCCGCGTGGGTCTCCCGTACCCGGGGCTACGCACCGTTCATCAGTGCCCAGAACCACTACAGCCTGGTGGAGCGGCACGTCGAGACCGAGATCGTCCCGGCTGCCCAGCACTTCGGCCTCGGGCTGCTGCCGTTCTTCCCGCTCGCCGACGGTCTGCTCACCGGAAAGTACAAGCGTGGGGAGCAGGCCCCGGCCGGCAGTCGGCTCTCCGGCGATGCCGCACGGTACGCGGTGCGGCTCGCCTCCGCGCCGTGGGACACCATCGAGGCGATCGAGAAGTACGCCGCCGAACGGGGTCTCACCCCGTTGCAGGTGGCGATCGGCGGTCTGGCCGCGCAGCCGGCGGTCACCTCGGTGATCGCGGGTGCGACCACTCCGGAGCAGGCGCGGGCGAACGCCGCCGCCGGTGGCTGGCAGCCCTCCGCCGACGATCTGGCCGCCCTGCGCGCCATTCTCTGATCGATCCCCGCGACCGATCTACTGGTCGATCCCCGCGACGTCGACGGGGTTCCGGGGCATGGACTGCCCCGGAACCCCCCCGGTCAGTGCGGCTGGCGGCCCAGCGTGGCCAGGAACGCCGACCAGGCGGGGGCGGCGAAGACGAGCACCGGCCCGCCCGGGTCCTTCGAGTCCCGTACCCCGACCAGAGCGGCCGGGCCGGTCAGGTCGGCGACCTCCACGCAGTTCGCGTTGGAGCCACTGCGGCTGGACGTGCGCCAGGTGGCCTCCGGGTGCGGTGTACCAGTCATCGCGGCCTCACTTCCGCTCGTGTTCGCTGGCAACCCGGGCGATGAAGCTGACCGACGCGAGCGGGCTCAACGCCGCTTCCGCGAGCCGGACCGCCTCCCGCCGGAAGAACTCGACCTGGTGCCGTTCCTCCAGGAACAGGCCGGAGATCTTGTGGTCGAGATAGACCACGGACCGGTTGTGCGGAAAGTCCAGCAGGGCGAAGGCGCCGTCCAGCCCGGTGTGCGCACCGGCGGCGAGTGGCACCACCCGGAGGGTGATGTTCGGCCGGGCGCTCACGGCGACCAGATGCCGTAGCTGCTCGGCCATCACCTGATTGCCGCCGACCGGGCGGCGCAGGGCGGCCTCGTCGATCAGGGCATGCAACGCCGGTGGGGTCTCCCGGGTGAGAATCGCCTGCCGGGCCTGCCGGGCGGCGATCCGGGGCGGTGTGTCCACTTTGCGGACGCCGCAGGACTCCATCACCGCCCGGGTGTAGTCCGGGATCTGGAGCAGGCCGGGGACCAGCAGCGGCTCGCAGCCGATGATGGTGGTCGCCTCGGCTTCGAGGTGGATCAGCGTGCGGGATTCGGCGGAGAGGCCCACCGCCGCTTCCCACCAGCGGGGTTCGGTGACCCGCTCGACCTGCCTGAGCAGCGCCGCCCGTTCCTCCCCGCTGACCCGGTAGATGACCAGCAGGGCGGTCGCGTCCTCGACCCGTACGTGCTGTCGGCCGTGTTCCAGTCGGGACAGCCGGGACGGTGGCCAGTCGAGTTCGGCTGCGACCTCACGCAGGCTCAGCCGTCGGCGTACGCGTAGTTCACGGAGCTGCATGCCGAGGTCGCGGCCGACCACGGCGGGTTGGGAACGACGTGGCAGCATCGGTCAACTTCTACGGCTGCGGGCGAGCAGGACGGCCGAGCCGGCGGCGGCGATCAGCAGCGCGCCGCCGATCAGCCACCACACGCCTTGGCTGATTCCCGTCTCCTCGGGCAACGCGACCGGATTGCCGGGTGCCGGCTTCGGCGGTTGCTGTTCGGCCTTGGCCTCGACGGCGACGGTCACCTCGGCCGGGTTCGGTGCGGGTGCGCTGACCGTGACCTGCCAGCGGCCGGGGGAGAGGACCGGTCCGGTGGTGTAGAAACCCTGCCCCTCGCCGGAGGGGTTGAGCTGGATCGGCCCGACGGTGTCACCGCTGGCGCTGGTCGCCTTGAGGACCAACCGGACCAGCGTCTCCAGTTGGTGGCCGTCGGCGTAGCTGGCCCGGATCGTCACCCCGGTCGCGCCGTCGCCGGCGACCTGGAGGTTGAGCTTGCCGTCGTGCGCGGCGGCCGGTGCCGCGGCGAGCAAGAGCATCGGTACGAGGGCCAGCGCGGCGAGCAGGACTCGCAGGGATCGCATCAGAGTTTCCTTTCGACGCGTCAACACCCGGTGCGGTGCCGCCGGCTCCAGTGTGCGTGTCGGAGCGGTCCGGCGGCAGTGGCTGTGCTGTCGCGCATCGGTGCGGTGGGAAGAGGAGCGGTGGTACGCCGGGGCGGGGGGGGGGGGGGGGGGGGCCCCCCCGCGGGGGGGGGGGGGGGGGGGGGGGGGGGGGGGGTTGGGGGGGGGGGGGGGGGGGGTGGGGGGGGGGGGGGGGGGGGGGGGGGGGGGGGGGGGGGGGGGGGGGGGGGGGGGGGGGGGGGGGGGGGGCGGGGGGGGGCCCCCCCCCCCCCCCGGCGGGGGGGGGGGGGGGGGGGGGGGGGGGGGGGGGGGGGGGTTGGGGGGGGGGGGGGGGGGGGGGGGGGGGCGCGGGCCCCCCCCCCCGCCCCGGGGTGTTGGTGCGGTGGTACGGGTGGAACCGAGGGTTAGAGCTTGCCGCCCGGGGTGATCCGGGTCGGGTCCTGCGCGAGACGTCCCGCCCCTTGGACGGGCTTGTCGGCGTTGGCCTTCACACCGGCCTTGGTGGCGGTGCCACCGAGCCGAACAATCATGGCGTCCGCGTCCCGGGTCAGGACGCCGCGTACGTCGGCGTCGGTGACCAGGGCCGTGTCGGCCACCAGTGCCTTGAACGCGGTCAACTGCTGAACCGCCCGCTTGTCGTTACCCGCCGCCTCGGACTCGCGGACCGCCGTCAGCTTGTTGGTGAGCTGCTTGTGGGCCTTGACGGAGAGGCGGTTGGTGGCCTTGAACCGGTCGATGAGGTTCTGCATGTCCCGGAACGAGGTGGTGACGAAGAACCGTACCGATGAGGTCGTCTGGTTGCCGGCCCTGTCGGTGGCGGTCACGGTCAGTTCGTGCAGACCCAGCGGAAGGTCGTAGAGGGCCTGCAGGGTGTTGTTCTGGTACGGCTGGCCGTCCAGGGTGCCGATGGTCGCTTCCAGACCGGAGGTCGGGTCGACCGCCTGCCAGGAGACCCGTACGTCGGCACTGTCGCCGTAGAGCTGGCCATCCGCGAGACCGGAGACCAGGACGGTGGGCTTGGTGCCGTCGATCTTCAGTACGGCCGACTTCAGCGTCTCGGCGTTGCCGGCCGCGTCGGTGGCCCGGTACAGCAGTTCGTGCTGCCCGTCGCCGCTGACACTGACCGCCGTGGTGTACGGCGTCCAGGGGCCGCCGTCGAGCGACCACTCCACCTTGCTGACGCCCGCACCCGCGTCCTGGGCGGCCAACGTCACCGGGATGGTCCCGGCGTGCCAACCGCTGTCGCTCGGGGGTGCGAAGGTCGCCGAGGTGACGGGCGCGGTGGCGTCGATCCTCACGTCGACGCTCTTCGCCTCCTCGGCGTTGCCGGCCTCGTCGGTGGAACGGAACCGCACCTGGTGGGCGCCGTCACCGGAGACCAGGATCGGCTCGGTGTAGGCGGTCCAGGTGGTGCCCGCGTCGAGCTGGTACTCGGTGCTGGCCACTCCGCTGCCACCGGCGTTGTCGGTGGCGGTCAGGGTCACCGTGGTGGCGCCGTTGTACCAGCCGCCGGTCGGCGTACCGGCCACCGCCGAGGTGGTCACCGGTGCGGTCGAGTCCTCGACCGTGGTGCCCACCCGGAAGTAGTCGAACGTCGCCGGCTTCGACGCCTGCTGGTTGGCGCCGAGGGTGAAGAGGCCGAACTTGGGCGTGGCGCCCACGGCCGCGTTGGTCAGGCTCCCCAACGTGGTCCAGTCGGTCCCGTCCGCCGAGTACGACGCGGTGTACGTCGTGCCCACCTTGGCCAGCCGCAGGTGCCAGATCCCCTGGGTCAGGTTCGCGGCGTTCGGCTGCGGATCCTGCACCGCGGCGGCGATCTCGCTGCGGAACTCGATCCGCCGTACCAGCGCCTGTCCGGGCTGGTTGTCGACGATGTAGTCCAGCTTCAGGTAGTTGTCGTCGTCGCCGTAGACGAGGAGACCGCCCTGCTGGTACTGCTCGTTGAACTGGCTGCCGTCGACCCTGGTCTCGATCGTCCAGTCACCGGCCGGCGCGTTCTGGAGGATGAAGTTCGACGGCGGGGTGCCGCCGGCTCCGTAGATGTCGCCGTTCGGTACGTCGATCTGCAGGCCGCCACCGGTCACCCGGTATCCGGCCGGGTTCTCCCGGACGACCGCGTTCCACTTGCACTTGTCGAGGCTGGTGCCGGCGAACTCGTCGGACGGCACGACCGGGCCGGCCGGCTCGTCCGGGGAGAGCTGGAACCAGTCGAACAGCGCGTCCACCACCGGGGCGGTGGTGTTGCCGTTCAGCGCGAAGAGCCCCACCTTCGGGTTCTCGATCCCGGCCAGTGCGGCCGACCGGCCGACCGGGGTGAAGGTCTGGCCGTCGGCCGAGAAGGCCGCGGTCAGGTTGGTGCCGTCGCTGATCAGGCGTACGTAGAACGTGTCACCGAGACCGGCGGGTGCCGGGATGGCGTCGGCGGCCTCGTTACGCGGCGTACCGGCGGTCTCCCGGATGAACTCGATCTTGCGGTTGTCGCCCCAGAGCAGGTCCACCTTGGCGTAGTTCGCATCGTCGCCGTAGAGGATCAGCCCGGCCTGGTGGTAGTTGGCGGTCGCGCTCAGCGTCACCTTCGTGGTCGCCTGCCAGGCACCGTTCGGGGCCGGCTGGAGCACCAGGTTGGTGGCGTTGTTCGTGCCGGCGTACAGGTCGCCGACCGCGGTCGGCAGCACCAGGTTGCCGTTGGCGACCGAGTAGAGCTGGTTCTCCCGGATCACGGTCGACCAGCGGTCCCGGTTCAGCGAGTTCCCGCCGAAGTCGTCCGAGCGCGCCCCGAAGCAGGACGTGTTCGGCGCGGTGACCTGGACCGGGACGGAGACGCTGGTGGAGGCACCACGGGCGTCGGTCACGGTCAGGGTGGCGGTGAAGTTGCCCGGCACGCTGTAGGTGTGGGCGGCGTTGGCGGTGTTCGCCGTACCGCCGTCACCGAAGTCCCACGCGTACGTGAGCGGGGCGTCGTTCTCCGGGTCGGTCGCCGTACTCGTGAAGGTGACCGCCACCGGCGCGATGCCGGCGGTCGGGTTCGCCGAAGCGGTGACGACCGGCGGGGCGTTGTCGGTGACACCCCGGCCGAGGAAGTCGACCCAGTTCACGTTGATGATCGCGCCGGTCCCGTTGGAACCGACCGGGTTGCGGGCCACGAAGTAGAGCGGACCGCTGGTGGTGCTCGGGGTGGTCAGGTTGGCGGTGACGTCGACGTAGGTCTGCCAACCACCCGTGCTCGGTACGTCGGCCGTCGCGACCGTGGGGCCGTCCGGAGCGCCGACGCGGACCTCGATCCGCCCGCCGCCGCCGGCCGACGCCGCCCGGAACCGGACCGAGTCGATGCCGGTCAGGTTCGCCGGGTCGAAGGCCCACCAGTCGTCGGCCTCGATCCAGCCGATGTTCTCGAACCCGCCGGCGGTGTCCTCGGTCGCCTGCCGCGCCACGCCCGGGTCACCGGTGCTGGCGCTGCCGGCGAGCCGGCCGGTGGACGAGAAGTACTCGGCCTGCTTGCGCTTCGGCTGGAGCTGCTCCAGCGCCCGCCCGGTCAGGGCGTGCGAGCCGCCGGCGCCGCCGCCGTCGGTGTAGACCGCCTCGAAGACACCGAAGACGTTCGCCTCGGCGCCGTGCCCGGAGGCGAGCAGCGTCTGGACCGAACCCTCACAGCCGGTGTACGACTGCAACGGGTGCGCGTGCTGGTCGTGGCCGAGGTAGTACTGCAGCACCACCCGGTCACAGTCGATCGTGCCGTCCTCCGGGTCGGTCACGTTGACCCTGTACTTGACCAGGTCGCCCCACTCGAAGAAGCCGCCGTCCGGCGGGAACTCGATCGAGACCGTCGGCGCGGTGTTGCCGACCGTGACCGGTACGTTCGCGACCGCGGTCCGCCCCTTGGGGTTGGTGACCGTGAGCTGCGCGTTGTAGTTGCCCGCCGCCGCGTACGTGTGCGACGGGTTCGCCTCGGTCGAGGTGGTGCTGTCGCCGAAGTTCCAGGCGTACGTCAGCGCGCCACCGTCCGGGTCACGCGACCCGGCGCTGGAGAACTGCACCGCCAGCGGTGCCGGACCCGAGGTGGGTTCGGCGTTCGCGACCGCGATCGGGGACCGCTCACCGGCGATGTAGTCGATCCGGTAGATGCCCGAGTTGTCGTTGTTGCCGCCGAAGCCGGTACCCCATTCGATCAGGTACAGCGCCCCGTCCGGACCGAACTCGAAGTCCATCGGCCGCAGCATGGTCATGCCGGTCAGCAGCTGGTTGATGTCGACCAGCGACTTGCCGTCGGCACTGACCTGCATGGTGTACATCTTGTTCTGGTTCCACTCGCCGAGCAGCGCCTTGCCGTCGTAGTAGGCCGGCCACTTCCGCTCCGAGTTCAGGTTCTCGTCGTACCGGTAGACCGGGCCGCCCATCGGCGCACCGCCGCCGCCGATCTCCGGGAACAGCGGGTTGCCGCTGTAGTCGAAGTCGACCGTGGCCGAGATGGCCGGCGGCAGGTTGGTCAGACCGGTGTTGTTCGGCGAGTTGTTCACCGGTGCGGCACAGTCGAACTTCGGCCCACTCGGCCCCGACGGGAACGGGTAGTCGTTGTACGCGTAGTTCGCACCGTGACAGTACGGCCAGCCGTAGTTGCCGGGCGTGACGATGTTCCACTCGACCGTGCCCTCGGGGCCACGGTTCGGGTTCGCCGCGCCGGCGTCCGGTCCGTAGTCACCCACGTACAGGGTGTCGGTCTCCGGGTCGACGCCGATCCGGAACGGGTTCCGGAAGCCCATCGCGTAGATCTCGGGCTTGGTCAGTGCGGTGCCCGGGGGGAAGAGGTTGCCCGCCGGCACGGTGTAGGTGCCGTCGTTCTCCGGGTGGATCCGGAGCACCTTTCCGCGCAGGTCGTTGGTGTTGCCCGAGGAACGCTGCGCGTCGAAGTCCTGCCGACCCGGCCGCTCGTCGATCGGGGTGAAGGAGTCCGACTCGAACGGGTTGGTGTTGTCACCGAGCGCCAGGTACAGGTTCCCCTGGCTGTCGAAGGTGATGCTGCCGCCCGCGTGGCAGCAGGTGTTGCGCTGCGTCGGGACCTGGAGCACGACCTTCTCGGTGGCCGGGTCGATGGTGTCGCCCTCGACCGTGAACCGGGAGAGGTAGTTACGGGCCGCCCCACCGGCGGGGGCGTAGTAGACGTACACCCACTTGTTGGTGGCGAAGCCCGGGTCGAGCTGGATGCCGAGCAGGCCGTCCTCGTTGCCGGTGAAGACCGGCAGGGTGACCGCGGTGACGGTGGTGCCGGTGTTCGGCTTGATGATCTGGATCCGGCCGTCGCGCTCGACGTAGAAGACCCGCCCGTCGGGGGCGATGTCCAGCTCCATCGGGTTGTTGGTGTTGCTGTCCAGCGACACCTTCTCGAAGCTGCTGGTCTTCGAGGCGCTGCAGTCGGCGTCCACGACACCCGCGGCGGTCTCGATGCCGCCGAGCAGGTGGGTGAGGAACTGCGGTTCCGCGTACGACTCGTTGGTGTGGCCGCCGCCGGTGTACCAGGAACGGCCACCGTCGTACTCCTGGCACCAGGCGGTCGGGTGGTCGGCGCCCATCGCGCCGGTGCCCGGGGTGTAGCTCCGCTCGTCCAGGCTGGCCAGCACGTGCACGTTGGCACGCGGGTTGGTCCGGAAGTTGTACCACTCGTCGAAGCGGGACCACTTGTCCGGCAGTCCGGCGGTGGAGGGGTGGGCCGGGTCCTCGACCTTGACCGTGGCCTGCTGGTTCGCCGGGTGCGCGTTGAAGTACGCGCCGACGAGCCCGCCGTACCACGGCCAGTTGTACTCGGTGTCGGAGGCGGCGTGGATGCCGACGTACCCGCCACCGGCCTTGACGTAGCGCTCGAACGACGCCTGCTGAGTGTCGTCGAGCACATCACCGGTGGTGGAGAGCCAGATCACGGCCTTGTAGTTGGCGAGATTGGCGTCGTTGAACGCGGTCGCGTCCTCGGTAGCGTCGACGGTGAATCCGTTCGCCGCGCCGAGTTGCTGGATGGCCGCGATGCCGGAGGGAATGGAGCCGTGCCGGAACCCGGCGGTCTTGGAGAAGACCAGTACCGAGTACGGATCGGCCGCGGCGGCTGCCGGTGCGGCCTGAGCCGCGGTTGGCGCTGCTACGAGTGCGGTCGCCGTCGAGGTGACGGCGACCGCGAGACTCAGCAGCGCGTGGCTGAGGACGCCGCGCATCGCGCGGCGCGGGCGAGGTCTTGACACGAAGGATCTCCTTCGTCCGATGAGGACAACGGGGGATCCCCGGCCGGCTCGCCGAAGACCGGTTCGGGGGTGTGGGTTTCGCCGGGTTGGCCCGCCGTGGCCGCACCGCCAAAATTTGTCTTGTCGCTGAACAAATTAATGCTGGTCAGCGCGGGGCGGGCAATACGGCAACAAGCCAAATCGGGTAACGGTTGGGTAACCGAGGTGGATCTTCCGGATAGGACAGACAAAACCGCAGCCCTTTTGTTCGTTGGCTGAGGGTCACGCGGGGGTGGCGGCGAGTGTGACCGCTCGCCCCCACGGGGCCCCTGTGACGCGCGACCCTCTTGGCGGATCCGGTCCGCCGTCGTAGTGTGGTCGGCAAGTAACCCACGGGAGTCCGGTGAACCGGGCTGAGAGGGGGGCTGGAAGCCCCCGACCGTCGAACCTGATCCGGGTAATGCCGGCGCAGGGAGGAGCGTTGCCGTGCCCTCACTGGGACGACTGCATCTCATCACCGACACCCGTACCGGGCGTGATCCCATCGCCACGGTACGTGCCGCACTGGCCGTCGCCGGGCCCGAACTCGTGGTCCAGGTACGCGTCGAGGACGACGCCACCGACCGCGAGGCGTACGAGCTCGCCCGGCGGATCGTCGAACTCTGCACCCCGGCCGGCGCGACCTGCCTGGTCAACGACCGGCTGCACGTGGCGCTCGCGGTGCACGCCGCCGGAGGGCACGTCGGGGCACTGGACCTGCCGGTCACAGCCGCCCGGCGGGTGCTCGGGCCGGACGCGCTGCTCGGTGCCACCGCCCGGGTTCCCGCCACCGCCCTCGACGCGGTCGCCGACGGCGCCAGCTACCTCGGTGTCGGACCCTGTTACGCCACCACCACCAAGGACGGGCTGCCGGAACCGATCGGACCGGCAGGTGTCGGACGGGTCGCCACGGCGGTGGGCGTACCGGTCATCGCGATCGGCGGGGTGACCGCCGAGCGGGTGCCGGCGCTGCTCGCCGCCGGGGCGTACGGGGTGGCCGTGGTCGGTGCCGTCTCCGGTGCCGCCGACCCTTCCCGGGCCACCACCGAACTGCTCACCGCGCTCGGTCGCACCGGAGCCCCGACATGTTAGGAAGGGCCCCCTATACAACGGAATCCGATAACAAGGGGCCCTTCCTTACCGCCCGGCGGGCGGATGTGGCGGTGGTGGGGGGTGGGCCGATCGGGTTGGCCGTGGCGTGGCGGGCGGCGTCGCGGGGGATGCGGGTGCTGCTGCACGACCCCGACCCCGGCAGCGGTGCCGCCGGGGTGGCGGCCGGCATGCTCGCCCCGGTCGCCGAGGCATCCTTCGGCGAGGAGGAGCTGACCCGGCTGCTGCTCGATTCCGCCGCCCGCTGGCCCGACTTCGCCACCGAGGTCGCCGCCGCCGCAGGACTCGCCGACAGCGCCGAACTGGGTTACCGCACCGAGGGCACGCTGGTGGTCGGCCGGACCGCCGACGACCTCGCCGAGGCGCGTCGGCTCTGGTCGTACCAGCAGGGGCTCGGGTTGCCGATCACCGCGCTGAACGCCACTGAACTACACGACCGGGAACCGTTGCTCGCACCTCGCGTACGCGGCGGCGCACACGCCCCCGACGACCACCAGGTCGATCCTCGGCGGCTGGTCACCGCCCTGCGTACGGCGGCCGAGACCGCCGGGGTGGTGTTCGTGCCGTCGACCGTTCGCGGGCTCGACGAACTCGACGCCGGCACGGTCGTCGTCGCCGCCGGCTGTGGTGCGGCCGAGCTGACCGGGCTGCCGATCCGGCCGGTGAAGGGGCAGATCCTCCGGCTTCGCGCCCCCGGCGGGGAGGCGCCCGGCTTCCGGCACGTGATCCGGGGATACGCCGACGGCCGCTCGGTCTACCTGGTGCCCCGGCACGACGGCGAGGTGGTCGTCGGCGCGACCGTCGAGGAGCGCGGCGACACCACGGTCACCGCCGGTGGCGTACGCGACCTGCTCCACGCGGCGACCGAACTCGTGCCGGAACTCGCCGAGTACGAGCTGGTCGAGGCGGTCGCCGGGCAGCGGCCCGGTACGCCCGACAACGCCCCGCTCATCGGCCCACTGGCCGGCCACCCCCACGTGGTCGTCGCGACCGGGCACTACCGGCACGGCATCCTGCTGACCCCGGTGACCGCGGACCTCGTCGTCGACCTGCTCGAAAGCGGCGTACCCGATCCGGTACTGGCCCCGTTCGCCCCGGACCGCTTCGGCGGACATCGGTCGGCACCGGCGAAACCCGGGCTGGCCGGACCCGGCTCGGGTCGACCCGAGCTGACGGAACCGGGGTTCGCAGATCCTGAGCTGGCACTTCCTGGGCCGGCACGTGCTGGGCGGGCGACGTCCGGACCGGTGAGAGAGGAGATCCGGTGAGCGGAGAGGGTGAGGTTTCGGTGGAGCTGACCGTGAACGGTACGGACCACAGGCTGCCCGGTGGTGTGACCGTCGCCGAACTGGTCGCCACGGTGACCGGGCAGAGCCGAGGGGTGGCGGTCGCGGTCAACGGCGAGGTGGTGCCTCGTACCGGCTGGCCGACGGCGGTGCTGCACAGCGGGGACCGGGTCGAGGTACTGACCGCGGCCCAGGGCGGCTGAGCCCGATGTCGCAAGAGGAACCCGGGCGGGGAAGCGTACCGGTGACGGGCCCGACCCAACCGGGGTCGGTCGCCGCACCGGTGACGACCCCGTTCGAGCTGGGTGGGGAGACGTTCGGGTCGCGGCTGATCCTCGGCACCGGCGGTGCGGCCAACCTGCACGTACTGGAGCAGGCGATTCGGGCCAGCGGCACCGAACTGGTCACCGTCGCGCTGCGTCGGGTCGACAGCGCCGCCACCATGCACGGCGGGCTGCTGGACGTCCTCGACCGGTGCGGCGTACGACTGCTGCCGAACACCGCCGGCTGTTACACCGCCGCCGAGGCGGTCAAGGTCGCCCGGCTCGCCCGCGAGGCGTTCGACACCTCGTGGGTGAAACTGGAGGTGATCGGCGATGACCGGACACTGCTGCCCGACGCGGTCGAACTCCTGCACGCCGCCGACCAGCTCGTCGCCGACGGCTTCACCGTGCTGCCGTACACCAGCGACGATCCGGTGCTCGCCCGGCGGCTCGCCGAGGCGGGCTGTGCCGCGGTGATGCCCGCCGGTGCGCCGATCGGCTCCGGCCTCGGGATCGGCAACCCCCACCACATCCGGCTGATCCGGCAGAGCGTGGAGGTGCCGGTCATCCTCGACGCCGGCATCGGCACCGCCTCCGACGCGGCACTCGCCATGGAACTCGGCTGCGACGGGGTGCTGCTCGCCAGCGCCGTGACCCGGGCCGCCGAGCCGGTACGGATGGCGACCGCGATGCGGTACGCCGTCGAGGCTGGCTGGCTCGCCGCACGCTCCGGGCGTATTCCACGACGTTTCCACGCGCTGGCGTCGAGCCCCGACGAGGGGCGGCCGGAGCTGTGACCGCTCCGGTGCGTCGACCGGGTCCGGACACCAGTCAGTGGGCGCCGGCCCGGCGAGCGGGAGTGCCGAGCGGGCTGGTGGTCGTCACCGACCGGCGCCTGGCACGTGCCCCGCTGCCCCAGGTGGTGCGGGCGGCGGTGGCCGGCGGTGCGCGCTGGGTCCTGCTCCGGGAGAAGGACCTGCCCCGCGACGAGCGGTTGGCGCTCGCCGACGAACTGCGGCAGATCCTCGCCCCGGCCGGCGGGACGCTGCTGGTCGCCGGAGCCGACCCGCTCGGCGGGGACGCGGTGCACCTGGCGTCGGCCGGACCGTACCCACCGCCTGAACTGCCCCTGGTCGGCCGTTCCTGCCACGACGCGGCGGAACTGCTCCGCCTCACCACGGAGGACTACGTGACCCTCTCCCCGGTCTTTCCCAGCCCGTCGAAACCCGGTTACGGCCCGCCGCTGCGGCCGGTCGGCCTGGCGCGGCTGGCCCGGCGTACGTCGGTCCCGGTACTCGCGCTCGGCGGAGTCACCGACGCCGAACAGGTCGCCGCCTGCATGGTGGCGGGCGCGGCCGGGGTGGCGGTGATGGGCGCGGTGATGGGCGCCGACGATCCCGCCGAACTGGTCGCCCGACTCGTCCTCGCCACCGGGGACGGTGACCGGTGACCCCGCCGGTGGTGCTCACCGTCGCCGGCTCCGACTCCGGGGCCGGGGCCGGCATCCAGGCCGACCTGAAGGTCTTCGCGGCGCTCGGTGTCTACGGGACATCCGTGATCACCGCGCTCACCGCACAGAACACCCGTGAGGTACGCGCGGTCCTGCCGACCCCGGCCGACCTGGTCACCGCGCAGCTCGACGCGGTCCTGACCGACCTGCCCGTACAGGCGACAAAGACCGGGATGCTCGGCACCGAGGCGGTCGCGGACACGGTGGCGGCACATGCCCGAGCCGGGCTGTTGCCGAACCTGGTGGTTGATCCGGTTCTCGTCTCGACCAGCGGCCACCGGCTCGGCGTGGTCGCCGCGGTGGAGCGGCTGCTGCCGTACGCGCTGGTGGTGACCCCGAACCGGGAGGAGGCCGCGGCGCTCGTCGGACGCCCGGTGACCACGGTCGACGAGATGATCGCCGCCGCCGAGCGGATCGCCGCCCGAGGTCCCCGCCATGTGGTGGTGACCGGTGGCGGTGACGACGACACCGGTGCGGGCGGCGAGGCGGTGGACGTCCACTGGACCGGCGGCGAGTCCCGGCTGCTCCCCGGGGCATGGGTGGCCACCCGCAACACCCACGGCACCGGCTGCTCCTTCTCGGCCGCGATCGCGGCCCGGATCGCGCTCGGTGACGAGGTGCCGGCCGCGGTCGTCTTCGCCAAGGAGTACGTCGCCCGCGCGCTCGCCGGTGGGCGCGACTGGAAGTTGGGCACCGGCCATGGACCGCTGGACCACTTCGGTTGGTCCCGCTACTAGCAGGAGGTTTGCTATGCAGGCTCGTCGCAAGGTGTACGTGGAGGGATCGCGGCCGGACATCCGGGTCCCGTTCGCCGAGGTGGAGCTGGCCGGGGAGAACCCGCCGGTACGGCTGTACGACACCTCCGGCCCCGGCAGTGATCCGGAGGTCGGCCTGCCGGCGCTGCGCGGACCGTGGATCGCGGAGCGAGGTGACGTGGCGCCGGTACGCGGTGCCGGCACCCCGCTCGCCGGTGTGGACGGGCGCCGGCCGACCCAGTTGGCGTACGCCCGGGCCGGGATCGTCACGCCGGAGATGGAGTTCGTCGCGGTCCGGGAGAACCTCCCCGCCGAGCTGGTACGTGACGAGATCGCCCGGGGACGCGCGGTGCTTCCGCTCAACGTCAACCACCCCGAGGTGGAGCCGGCGATCATCGGCAGCCGCTTCCTGGTGAAGGTGAACGCCAACATCGGCACCTCGGCGGTCACCTCGTCGGTGGCGGAGGAGGTGGAGAAGCTCACCTGGGCGACGCGCTGGGGTGCGGACACGGTGATGGACCTCTCCACCGGCAAGCGGATCCACGAGACGCGGGAGGCGATCGTCCGCAACTCGCCGGTCCCGATCGGCACCGTGCCGATCTACCAGGCCCTGGAGAAGGTCGGCGGGGACCCGGTCAAGCTCTCCTGGGAGGTGTTCCGGGAGACCGTCATCGAGCAGGCCGAGCAGGGTGTCGACTACATGACGGTGCACGCCGGGGTGTTGATGCGGTACGTGCCGCTGGCGGTCGAGCGGGTCACCGGCATCGTCTCCCGGGGCGGCTCGATCATGGCGGCCTGGTGTCTGGCGCACCACGAGGAAAATTTCCTTTACACGAATTTCCGCGAACTGTGCGAGATTCTGTCCCGTTACGACGTGACGTTCTCCCTCGGCGACGGGCTGCGTCCCGGTTCGATCGCCGACGCCAACGACGAGGCGCAGTTCGCCGAGCTGCGTACCCTCGGCGAGCTGACGAAGATCGCCTGGGAGTACGACGTCCAGGTGATGATCGAGGGCCCGGGGCACGTGCCGATGCACAAGATCAAGGAGAACGTCGACCTCCAGCAGGAACTCTGCCAGGAAGCCCCGTTCTACACCCTCGGTCCACTGACGACGGACATCGCGCCCGCGTACGACCACATCACCTCCGCGATCGGCGCGGCGATGATCGGCATGTTCGGCACCGCCATGCTCTGCTACGTCACCCCGAAGGAGCACCTGGGGCTGCCGGACCGGGACGACGTCAAGGCCGGCGTGATCGCGTACAAGATCGCGGCGCACGCCGCCGACCTGGCCAAGGGGCACCCCGGTGCCCAGGTCTGGGACGACGCGCTCTCCAAGGCCCGGTTCGAGTTCCGCTGGGAGGACCAGTTCAACCTCTCGCTCGACCCGGAGACCGCGCGGGCGTACCACGACGCGACGCTCCCCGCCGAGCCGGCGAAGACCGCGCACTTCTGCTCGATGTGCGGCCCGAAGTTCTGCTCCATGAAGATCACCCAGGAGCTCAAGGAGTACGCCGCGCGCGGTATGCAGGACAAGTCGACCGAGTTCGTCGAGTCCGGCGGCAAGGTCTACCTGCCGCTGGCCTGACCTACCGCCCTCCGGGGCGCCGGGGACATCCGTCCCCGACAACCAGTTGATGACATTGGCGCGTCGTCCGTGACCGGGCGACGCGCCAATGTCGTGATCGGTCGACGGTACGGGGTGGGGTCAGTCGGCGTGGTGCCGGCCGGAGGAGCGGAGGGTACGACGCGCGCCACCGTCCCGGGACGGGACGTCCTCCGCCGGGCTCGGTGCGCCCAGGCCGCTGACCCAGTCCACGTACTCCTCGTCGGTCTCCGACACGGGGTGCTCCGTACGACCGCGTCCACGCGGCTCACGTTGCGCCGCTGGTTCGGCTGGGGCGTTGACCGGTCCGCCCGGTCCGGACTCGCTGCCGTCGTTGGTCTGCCGGTTGCGTCGGAACAGGCCGCGTCGTGGCCGAGCCGCCTTCCCCTCGACCTTCTCCTCGGCCGGCTCCTCGGTTGGTTGATGCGCCGGGAGTTCGGTCTCCGCCACGTCCGGTCGGTCAGCCTCCGCCTCGGTCCACTCCGTCTCCCGGGACAGGGTCGGCCGTTGCCGCTCCCGGTGCACCGGCACGGACTCCGGGTGCACGGACCCGGGTTCGCCGGAGGGATCGGCAGCGAACGCCGACCCGGGGTTGCCGACCGGCGCGGTGTGGGAGACGGGTTCGGAGGGAGTGAACCGTACCGGGGCGAAGATCGGCACCTGCGGTGTGGGCCGTTCCGTGTTCGGGACCGGCTCCGCCGGTACGGCGCGTGAACCGGTGTTGACCGGCTCGACCGGCGTGACCTGCTTGGGGGCGCTGGTCGGTTCCGGCGGTGTCCGCCTCGCGGTGCTGACCGGTTCGGGGGTGGTGAAGGGCTTGGCGGTGCTGACCGGTTCCGGGGTGGCGAAGGGCTTGGCGGTGCTGACCGGTTCGGGGGTGGCGAAGGGTTTCGCGGTGCTGACCGGTTCGGGGGTGGCGAAGGGTTTCGCGGTGCTCACCGGTTCCGGGGTGGCGAAGGAAGCGGCAGGGGAGACCGGCCTCGGAGTCTCGGTCCGATCCGTCTCCCACTCGGCGCGGACCTCGGAGCCGGACGGGGTCGAACGGTCCGGCACCTCGGAGGCGGCGGGTCCGCCGGAACCGCTCCGCTTCCCGGTCGCGAAGGCGTCCCAACCGCTGTCGGTACGTTCCTCGAACGGTTCGTGCGGGTCGGCAGTAGCCGGCCAGTAGTCCGAGGTCGCCAGGGTGGCGAGAGTCGGGTCGGCCCACTCGGGCTCCGGCCGGCGGGGCTGCGGTGCTGGTGGCGTTGTCGGCATCGGTGGCGTTGTCGGCATTTCGCCCTGGGTCGCCTCGGTCCGCGAGCGCGGCGGGCTGGACGCGGCCGTGCGTTCGGGTGTGCCCAGGTCGCTCGCCGTCACCGTCCAGCCCGACTCCGTGGGCGGGGTGCGCTCGTCGGCCGGGCCTCCGTCGGCGTCCCGGCCTTCGTGGGTGTCGAGAGAGGAGGGACGGGTGGGGAGGTGGTCGGTCTCGCTCGGTCGGCGCTGACCCGGAATGCTGGACGGGTCGACCGTCCGGGACTCCGGCTCGCGGATGCTCGTGGACTCGACCCAGGTCCCGGTCGCGGCGGTGGCCCAGGACTCGGTGGCGCGGTCGGCCCGTTCCGCCGTCGCCGGGTAGGGCGGTGCGCCGGTGGATCGGTCGGTCCAGGTATCGGCTGGAAGGTCCGGCTCAACCGCGCCCGGCTCGGCGGCGCGTACCCGTTGCAGGATCTCGGTCGGTTCCAGCGGACCCGACGCGGCCGTCTCCGTGGTCAGTGGCCAGCGCATCAGCGCGGCGAGCACCGACCCGAGGGCGCCCGCTCCGACCGCGACCAGCGCGCCCCAGTAGGGCGCCGCCTGGTACTTGTCGCTGGAGCCACCGGGACCGGCGGTGAGATAGGCCAGGGCGAGCAGCGCCGGGCCGACCGCGCCGGTGCTCGCGACGACCGCCGTCGGGTGCCCCCGGAAGCGGGCCAACGCGCCGCTGACCGCGCCGGCGACCAGGGCCAGCGCCGGCATCGTCACCACCGCGAGCCGTTGGGTGGTGCCGGCCCCGAGCCAGGCCGGGTCGGGCACCCCGAGACGTACGGCGGGTAGCGGGTCGGTCGGGCCCAGTGACGGCATCACCGAGATCAGTGCCAACAGCCAGATCCCGCCGGTCAGCGTGGCGATGTTCCAGCTGATCGGGGACTGGCTGAGGGCGGCCAGTGCCGCCACGAGCCCGACCAGCGCACCCAGCCCGGCGACCAGACCGGTGGCGAACACCGGGTCGACCGAGGCCACCTCCGCGGCGCGGGCCGGTTGCATGGAGAGCGGGGCGACCGAACCAGCGCCGAGTGCGGCGGCGGCGGCCAGTGCCAATCGGGTGGCGAGGGTGGGACGGTAGGCGTACCTCCGGGCCAACCGGTCCGCGACCACCGCCCCGACGACCGCGGCCACCATGGTGAACCAACCCACCCAGGTGAGTTGCGCGGTCCAGTGGCTGGCCGTGGTCGCGTCGAAGGTACGGGCGAACCGCAGAATGCCGAAGCCGTACGCGAAGCCGAGTTGGCCCGCTCCGGCGAGTACGCCGACGCCGAGTGCGACGAGCAGCACCCTGCCCCAGGTCCGAAAGGCCATGCGGGGCAGGTTACGGCGCGTCGGGTCCGATCGCCACCCTGACGAC
Organism: Micromonospora sp. NPDC050417; assembly: GCF_044458865.1. Lineage (NCBI taxonomy): Bacteria > Bacillati > Actinomycetota > Actinomycetes > Micromonosporales > Micromonosporaceae > Micromonospora > Micromonospora sp. NPDC050417. Next base: position 134,310 of record NZ_JBITIH010000003.1, on the reverse strand, counting down.
AGCGCGTCGGCTACTACTTCGGCAGCCTGTCAGCGGGAGGCGCCGATCTGGGGCAGCACCTCGCTGGCGATGAGTTCCAGGTGGTCGAGGTCGTGCAGATCGGTCAGCCGCAGGTGCACGCGGCCGGTGCCGATCTCCGCGAACTCACCGATCCGCTCGACCAGTTGGGCCGGCGAACCGACTACCGGGTCCTCCGGCGGCAGGGCGCTCTTCTCGTGCAGTGGCGCTGCGCGGCGCTGGGCCTCGGCCTCGTTCCGGCCGATCGCCACCACGATGCCGGCGGAGAGCACCAGCGGGTCCAGCCCGTTCGCGGCCCGGTCCACCCGCTCGCACGCCGCGTGGACCCGCTCGTACGCCTCGGCGGTCTCCTTGACCGACTTGAACGGCATGTTGAACTCGTGCGCGTAGCGGGCGGCCAGCGCCGGCGTCCGCTTGAGGCCCTTGCCGCCGATGATGACCGGCGGCCCCGGCACCTGCACCGGCTTGGGCAGGGCGGGCGCGTCGACGAGCTGGTAGTGCTCGCCCTGGTGGGTGAAGCGCTCGCCGACCGGGGTACGCCAGAGGCCGGTCACCACGGCGAGCTGTTCCGCCAGGCGACCGAACCGCTCGCCGACGGGCGGGAACGGGATGCCGTACGCGAGGTGTTCCCGCTCGTACCAGCCGGCTCCGATGCCGAGGTCGACCCGGCCGCCGCTCATCTGGTCCACCTGGGCGACGATCACGGCCAGTGGGCCGGGCAGCCGGAAGGTGGACGAGGTGACCAGGGTGCCGAGCCTGATCCGGGAGGTCTCCCGGGCCAGGCCGGCCAGGGTGACCCAGGCGTCGGTCGGGCCGGGCAGACCGAGGTCCTCGCCCATCGCCTGGTAGTGGTCCGCGCGGAGCCAGCCATCGAACCCGCTGTCCTCGGCGAGTCGGGCCATTCGCAGTTGGTCGTCGTAGGTGGCGCCGCGATGCGGCTCGGTGAAGATGGATACTCGCACGTCAGTGACCTTTCGCTCCGGCCGTTGCCGGGGAGTCGCGCTCCATCAGAAGTTCGTGCAGATCCGCGCTGCAACGGGCAACCTCTTCGAGGTGGGCGTTCCGGCCCAGACTCCGTGGCCGCGGAATGTTGATGTCGACCACCTTGCGGAGGCGACCCGGGCGGGGGCTCAGCACGATCACCCGGTCGGCGAGTAGCACCGCCTCGTCGATCGAGTGGGTGACGAAGACGATCGTGGCGGCGTTCTCCATGTGCACCCGCTGCAGTTCCACCGACAGTTCCTCACGGGTGAGGGCGTCGAGGGCGGAGAACGGTTCGTCCATGAGCATTACCCGCGGATTGCCGATGAGTGAACGGCACAGTGAAACTCGCTGCTGCATCCCACCGGAGAGTTCGTGTGGCAGTCGCTTCTCGAAGCCACCGAGCCCGACCATCTCGAGCAACTCCATCGCGCGGGCCCGGTGACTCGCGCGGCGCCAACCGAAGATCTCCACCGGCAGCAGTACGTTGTCGAGCACTGTGCGCCACGGCAACAGTGCGGGGCGTTGAAAGAGCATCGCGATATCGCGTCGGGTCTTGGTGACCCGCTCACCGGCGACTGTGATCTCGCCCTCGGTCGGCGGAAGCAGTCCGGCGATAAGTCGGAGCAAAGTGGACTTTCCGCATCCGGACCGACCGACAATCGCCACGAATTCGCCCTGGGCCACGTCCAGATCGATGCCCCGGAGCGCCTCCACAGTGCCCGATCGGCCCGTGAAGGTGCGGGACACACCCGCTAGTCGGATCATCCGGAGGCTCCCCATCCAGCGTCGGCAGGTCAAACAGCCGTGCCAGGTTATCCGGATTGTCGACGTACGGACAGACCGGGGGGCGAATCCAGTTTGTTTCCGTTCCGCAACATGACATGCCTGGCGGGGCAAAGGTGGGGTTCTCGTACGCTGTGCCCGCGAAGTTTCCTTACCCACGGCACGGCGCCCACCCCCCGGCCCCGAGCCGCCCCGCCCCAAACGGCCCCTCCGTCGGTCGAAAGCCGCCGGTCGAAAGGAAATGGTGTTCATGAAAAGGCTGACTCGTACGATCGCCGTCGCCGCCCTGGCCAGCACTTTGGCCATCGCGAGCGGCTGCAGCGGCGCGGACGACTCCAAGAGCGCCGGTGGTTCCGGTGACGCCAAGACGCTGGAGAAGGTCACGTACCTGACCTCCTTCGCCAACTTCGGCCGTGACGCGTACGCGTACGTTGCCAAGGACAAGGGGTACTTCAAGGAGGCCGGCTTCGACGTTGACATCAAGCCCGGCAGCGGCACCCTGAACAACCTCAAGGCGATCGCCACCGGCACCGCGATGTTCACCCCGCTCGACCTCACCGGCATCCTGCAGGCGCGGGGTACCGGCAGCGCCGAGGCCAAGGAGGTGACGGTCGTCGCCGGCATCCAGCAGCGGACCATGGCGGCCATCATCACCCTGGACGACAAGGGCATCACCACCCCGAAGGACCTTGAGGGCAAGGAGCTCGCCGACAGCCCCAGCTCGGTGGTGCGCAACCTGTTCCCGACCTACGCCAAGCTCGCCGGCGTGGACGTGAGCAAGGTCACCTGGCGTGACGGCGACCCGGCGGGCCTGATCGGCCTGCTGGCCGGCGGCGCCACCCAGGGCATCGGCCAGTTCGTCGTGGGCAAGCCCACGGTCGAGGCGGCGGCGAAGGGCAAGAAGGCCGTCGTGCTGCCCTACAGCGACGTGATGACCGACCTGTACGGCAACGTGCTGGTCACCTCGAACAAGATCGCTAAGGAAGACCCGGAGAAGGTCAAGCGGTTCACCGCTGCGCTGATCAAGGGGCTGGTCGCGAGCATCGACAACCCCACCGAGGCCGGTCAGATCCTGAACAAGAACGTCCCGGCCGCGGCTGCCGCGCCGGCTGCCGCCGAGTGCGAGCTGATGGCGTCGTTCGTCCGCTCCGCCGGTTCTGGTGCGGCGGTCGGCACGATCGACATTGCCCGGGTGTCCCGGAGCATCGCGATCCTCCAGGGTGCCGGCGCCATCCCGCCGGGTCTGACCCCGGAGGACCTCATCGACGTCAACCTGACGCCGAAGGCCTGAGCGTTCCAGAGTTACGGGGGTACATCCACCGGTGCCACCGGTGGATGTACCCCCGCTCTGTCCCGGCCCCTGGCCGGACCGAATGAGGAGTGTGAAATCAAAGATGGCCGAGTTGACCGAGGTTCGACCCAGGGTGCGCACGGCCGTGCCCCGGGAACGTCGGGCCGGTAACTCAGTTGCCCGTCTGGTGGTCTGGCCGGTGGTCGGAATGGTGGTCACCGTCGTCGCGTGGTGGCTGGCGACGGACGTCTCCGCGCTGGTTCACCCCGCCGTGCTGCCGCCTCCGGGCGAGGTGCTCACGGCGTTCACCGCCAAGCCGAGTCTGCTGCTCGGCGGCATGGTGGAGACCGCCCTGGAGGTTCTGATCGGGTTCGTGCTCTCCGCGGTGGCCGGGATCCTGATCGGACTCGCGCTCTCCGCCTCACGGACCCTGGAGCGGATGTTCTCGCCGTTGCTGGTCGGGATCAACGCGATCCCGAAGGTGACGATCGCGCCGCTGCTGGTGTTCGCCTTCGGCTGGGGTCAGCAGCCGATCCTGATCATGGTGTTCCTGCTCTGCTTCTTCCCGATCGTGCTCGCCACCACGGCCGGGTTGAACGCCGCTCCGGCCGAGCTGGTCGAACTGGCCCGATCCCTGTCCGCCTCACGCTGGCAGGCCTTCCGCAAGATCCGGATGCCGGCCGCGCTGCCGCAGATCTTCGTCGGCCTGAAGGTGGCCATGCCGCTGGCCGCGATCGGCGCGGTGATCGGCGAGTTCCAGGCGGGTGCCGGGCGGGGACTGGGCACCCAGATCATTCAGTTCGGCGGGTCGGGCGACAGTGCTACCGCGTGGGTGGCGATCCTGCTGGTCGGGGTCATGAGCATCACGCTCTACTACGCGCTGGTCCTGGTCGAACACCTCGCGCTGCCCTGGGTACGGGAGACCACCTCGTCGCGCTGAGTCGTGCCTCGACCGTCCGGCTGTCGCGGCCGGGAACGGTCGGACCGCGGGTACAACCGGCGGCGGCCACGGTCCCGACCCGTCACCCGGGTCCGGGACCGTGGCCGCCGAGGAGCGTTCCGGTCAGCTGGCCAGGCGCCAGCGGCCACCACGGGCCACCAGCATGCTCAGCGCCTGCGGCATGAGGCCGGAGTGGTTGTCCGGGGTCAGCCGGATGGGGCCGGAGAGGCCGTCCATCTGCGACGTCTCCAGCACGTCCCGCAGCCCGTCCCGATTGACACCCTCGCTGGTGCTGTCGGCCCGTACCGCCGCGTCGGTGAGGAGCTGTAGCGCGTCGGCGGCGAACGAGGAGGCGCCGTGGTAGCCGCCGAACCGGGCGGTGTAGTCCCGGAACCACTGCTTGCGAGCTGCCTTCGCGGGCGTGGTGGCGATGACGTCATCGATCACCATTGTCTGGCTGAAGACCATTTTCGTGTCCTCGGCCGCGACACCTCCCTGCCCCTCCAGGAACAGGTCGCCGGCGGCGTGGGCGTCGAAGTACAGGCCACCCTTGAAATCGTCCGCCTTCGCCTGCGTGGCGGCCAGGAGGGATTGTTCGGAGTTGGTCCACACGACGATCGCGTCCGATTTGGCCTCGACCAAGGCGCTCACCGCCGCGGTGAGATCGGTCTCGCCGGCTCTGATCGCCTCAGTAGCGGCAATTTTGATCCCGGCCTTCTCCAGTTCACCCTTCATCGCGGTGTGTCCGTCACGGCCGTAGGCGTCATCGGTGTAGATCACACCGACGTCCTTGACTTTGGTTGGGGAGAGCTTCAGTTCGGAGACCAGGGTGGCGGCGCTGTCGAGTGCGTTCGGTGCGAGTTTGAACACATAGCGCCGATCGCTGATCGGGGTCGCCACTTCGTTGGCCGAGGCCAAGGCGATGGTGGGGATCTTCTTCTCGTTGATGGTCTTTGCCGCGGCGACCGCACAGGCGTCACAGCTACCCATGATGATGGCGCTGACCGAGGGGTCGTTCGCGAACTCACCGATGTTGCGCAGTGATTCGTTCGGGTCGGAACGGTTGTCCTTGACCTTGAGCGAGAGGGTCCGGCCACCGAGTACGCCGGACGCGTTGATCTGTTCGACCTTGAGTTCCAGGGCGCGTTGGTACGCCTCGCCCGCCGGCGCCGCCGCGCCGGAGAGTTCCAGGTCGGCACGGATGACGATCTCGCCGGTTTGCTGCGGATCGTCGCTGAACTGGCAACCGGTGAGCGACGTGGCCAGAATGGCCGAGGCGAGCACCGTGAGTGTCGCGGAGCGGATGGGCGTCAACTCAGTCCTCCATGTGCGCGGCTAGGGCGGGGTGCCCGGTCACCGGCGACGAATTCCGTCCTCAGTAGAAGGACGGGGGTGGTCTGTCGTACGGTGTGCGCGAAGCCTTCAAACCTGGAAAACCTTGCCAATGGCGAGCGCCCGGGTCAAGCGGGCGTTGTCGAGCATGTTTCAGGACGGTGATCCTACATTCGGGACACCGATCCCACATGTTGGCCGCGGCCGGCGTTTGCGGGCCTTAACTTTCCAGATGCAAGCGACCACTCTGACGATATTTGCCCAGTTCACGGGGCCTGTCAAAAGAAGGGATTCGGTGAGCAGAGTAGTGGTTCAGTCTCGTCCGACCGATTCCTGCCGTACCGCCGCTTCCCAAATCGGCCTGCTTCTGATGAAATCGCGGCCGTGCCGCGTGCGGCCCCATCCGTGGCAGCAGGCACCGGAGGGCTGGCCACGCGTGGAAGAAACGACGGAGGCGATGTCGTGAGCACCGGACCTACGACCCTGCCCGAAAACGGCCCGCCGGAACACGGGGCGCGGCGCCGCTGGTTTCCCCGACTGCGGGACACCAGGATTCGGTCCAAACTTGCGCTCATCCTGGTGGTGCCAGTCGCGGCGGTCCTCGCGCTGGCCACGGTCCGTTTGGTCGACGTCGGCCGGACGGCCTTGGACGCGAACATGATCCGGTCGTTGACCGCGCTCTCGACCGACGTGTCGGCGCTGACCCAGGATCTGCACAAGGAGCGAATGGCAGCGGCGGTTTACCTTGCCGACCCGGGCACCGACCCGGAGCAGTACAACCTGGCGGTCCGCCGTACGGACGAGCGGATCACCGCGTACTCCGACGAGCGCAACAGCATCGGCAACGTGCCGGAGTCGATGCGGGCGCGGATCGACAAGATTGACGACCACCTGGAAACCCTGAACGGCACCCGCCAGGAGGTGCTCGACCGCAAGCAGATGCTCGTCGTCGAGGCGGTGCTGCGCTACGGCGTGATCATTACCGACCTCGGGGACTACGGCGAAACGCTGGGTGAACTCTCCGGTGAGGGCCGGGTGGCGGACAGCCTTCGTGCCGTCGCCGCCTTCGCCCGTGCCAAGGCGGGCGCCGCGGAGGAACAGGCGGTGGGTTACACCGCTCTGCGGTCGGGTCAGCTCGACGAGGAGCAGTTCTCCGCGTTCCTGGCCACCCAGACCAGCCAGCAGGAGGCGTTGGCCTCCTTCGAGCTGGCCGCCTCCGCGAGCCAGAACGAACTGGTGGACCGGACCTACAGCGGTGACGCGGTCACCCTGGCGGAGCGGGCCGCCTCCGACGTCGGCCGTGCGGTCAACTCGCCGACCTCGCCCGCCTTCGCCAAGACCACGTCGGACGCGATCGGCGCGGTCATCGACCTGATGCGCTGGGCGGAAATCCAGCTTGAGGTCGAGCTGCTCGCCCAGGCGGACCAGGCCCAGTCGGACGTGGTCCAGCAGGCCGTGATCGAGTCGATCGTGGTGTTGATCACGCTGATCGTCGCCATCGCGCTCGCCGTGGTGCTGGCCCGGTCACTCAACGCCTCGCTGCGGAAACTACGTGAGGGCGCCCTCTCGGTGGCCAACCACGACCTGCCCGACGCGGTCAGCCGGCTGCAGAACGTCGGCAGCATCGGCGACGGCGGCGTGGAGGAGATCGTCCGCCAGGTCCGGGACCCGATCCGGTTGGACAACCGGGACGAGGTCGGACAGGTGGCGCTAGCCTTCAACGTCGTACACCGGGAAGCCGTCCGGGTCGCGGCGGAACAGGCCGCCCTGCGGACCAGCGTCTCGGCCATGTTCCTCAACCTGGCACGTCGAAGCCAGGCGCTGGTCGACCGCATGATCGGCGAACTCGACATGATCGAGCGTGGCGAGGAGGACCCGAAGCGGCTGGCCCAGCTCTTCGAACTGGACCACCTGGCCACCCGAATGCGCCGCAACGACGAGAACCTGTTGGTGCTCGCCGGCGCCGACTCGACCGCGCCCCGGCGCGACGACGCGCTCCTGGTGGACGCGTTGCGGGCCGCGCAGTCCGAGGTCGAGGCGTACAACCGGATCGAGTTCGGCACGGTCGACACGGACATCTCGGTGGCCGCGCACGCGGTCAACGACGTGGTCCGGCTCGTCGCCGAACTGCTCGACAACGCGACCCGCTTCTCCTCGCCGAACACGGTCGTGGTCGCCGACGCACGGCGGATCCGCGACTACGTCCTGATCCAGGTCGAGGACCGGGGTCTGGGGCTGAGCGAGGAACAGCTCGACGCGCTCAACCGCCGGTTGGCGGCTCCGCCGACGGTGGACGTGGCCGCGTTCCGGCTGATGGGTCTCGCCGTGGTCAGCCGCCTCGCCTCCCGGTACGGCATCCGGGTGGAGCTGCGCCGCAACGTCGAGGGTGGAACGGTCGCCCAGGTGACCCTGCCCAGCGACACCGTGGTGCTGCCGCAACTGCGGGGTCGCGAACCGCTCGCGACCCGACCCCGTCAGCCGCTCGCGGTCGAACCGGGTCCGGCCGCCGCACTGCCGGCCGCGCCGGCCTGGTCGGAGCCGATGGCACCGGCCGGTGCCCGCAGTTCTGCCGCCACCCTCACCGATCAGTGGCGGACCACCCCGCCGGCCCCGCCGGTCCCGGCGCCGGCCCAGCCTCCCGTGCAGTGGCAGACCGCCGACGTACGGGACAACACCTTCCAGGTCGGCGCCACCACCGCGCCGTCCACCCAGCACATGGCGGTGCAGCCGACGGCCGCCCACCCGCTGGTGACCCCGCCGACCGTGCACGCCAGCCTGGCGCCGCCGGTCGACACCCACGCCGGATCGCCGACCATGGCGTACCCGACGGTTCGTTCACTGCCGCAGCGGACCGCCGGCGCCTCGGCGGTCCCGAGCGCGACCCCGGCAGTCCCGGCACCCTCCGCCGGACTGCCGGCCGGGCCGGTCGCCGGCCTGGTCGCCGCCACTCCGCCGGCTCCGGTGGCCCCCGCGCCTCGGGTGGAACAGCCGGGCGAGGCGCCCATCTTCCGCGAGATGGAAGCGGTCTGGTTCCGTTCCCACGGACAGGACTCGACCGCGATTTTCAATGTTCCCCCGGGGGGTTACCAGACCCCGCCGGCACCGGCCGTGCCGGCGCCCCGGGCCGCCGAACCGGCGGCCCAGCGCGCCAGCCTCGCCGAGAGCGTCGCGGCTCGTGGTCGGGCCACGCTGCCGGCCCGCACTCCCGGCCAGACCAGCACGACCGGATACGGGGGACAGCCGGCCGCGCCGGTTCGGGCTCCGGAGCCGGCGCCGCCGGTGCTGACCCCGGAACCGGTGGCAGCACCCGTCGGCCCCGGTAGCGAGGCGTGGCGGACGGCGGCGGACGAAGGCTGGGCCCGCGCCACCCGCGCGGCCGAGCCGGCCAACGCCGGCACCACCCGGTCGGGCCTGCCCAAGCGGGTGCCGCAGGCACAACTCGTACCGGGAGGCGTCGAGACCAAACCCGGTCAGGCGCCGAGCCGCCGAACCCCGGACGAGGTACGGGGACTGCTGTCCGCCTACCACCGCGGTGTGCAACGCGGCCGTACGGCCGGCAGTGAGCAGAACGGCACGACATCAACCAAGGAGACGAGCCGATGAACAGGCCAGCAGCGATGCAGGACATGGGTTGGCTGCTCAGCAACTTCGCCGACAGTGTGGCGGGGATCGCGCACGTGGTGGCCGTCTCGGCCGACGGGCTGCTTCTCGCCTCCTCGCGGGACCTGCCGCAGGACCGCGCGGACCAGCTTGCCGCGATCACCTCCGGCGTGGTCAGTCTGACCGATGGCGCTTCCCGGATGTTCAGCGCCGGTGGAGTGCTCCAGACCGTCATCGAGATGGACAGCGGATACCTGTTCCTCATGTCCATCAGCGACGGTTCCTCGATGGCCGTGCTGGCCGCCCGGAGTTGCGATGTCGGTCAGGTGGGCTACGAGATGGCGCTCCTGGTCGAGCGGGTGGGCGCCGCGCTGGTGCCATTGCCACGTGAGGCGGTCGTTCGCCCCTAGTACGGATGTGACCAAGGACGGATGTCGGTGGTGCCGCGACCTCACCGGAAGGAGGTGACCGTTAGATGGACTATCCCCCACGTCGTGACGATCCGCGCGGCGCGCTGGTTCGGCCGTACGCGGTCACCCGCGGCCGTACCGAACCTCGCCAGGACATCGCCCTCGAGGCGGTGCTCACGGCGACTCCGGCGGCGGTTGCGGAGTCCCGGTTCGCCGGGCATGACAAGCACCGCATCGCGACTGTCTGCGAGGGAAGAGCGCAGTCGCTGGCGGAGATCGCCGCGTACACCCGGCTACCGCTCGGTGTCGCACGGGTGCTGGTCGCCGACATGGTGGCGGACAGCTTGCTGACGCTGCACAGTGCTGCTCCCGCGGAAGCGTACGAGGAGCGGATGGAACTGCTTGAGAGGGTGCTAAGTGGACTTCGCAGGCTATGACCCCGTCGGGGCACGCCGCAACCGGGGGATCACCTCCGCGAAGATTGTGGTTGCGGGCGGCTTCGGTGTGGGCAAGACGACGCTCGTCGGCGCGGTCTCGGAGATCACTCCGCTGACCACCGAGGCGGTGATGACAGCGGCCGGCGTCGGCATCGACGATCCGTCGAAGGTGCCGGGCAAGGAGACCACCACGGTCGCCATGGACTTCGGCCGTATCACCATGGCCCAGGACCTGATCCTCTACCTGTTCGGGACACCGGGTCAGACCCGGTTCTGGTTCATGTGGGACGAGATCATCCGTGGCGCGGTGGGTGCCGCGGTGCTGGTCGACACCCGGCGGATCACCGACGCCTTCGCGCCGCTCGACTACTTCGAGAACCGGAAGCTGCCGTACGTGGTGGCGTTGAACCGTTTCGACGGCGCGCCCCAGTACGCGCCGGAGGAGGTGCGGGAGGCCCTGGCCATCGCCCCGCACGTACCGCTGGTGATGACCGACGCCCGGCACCGGGAATCGGTCAAGCAGGTGCTGGTCACGGTGGTGGAGCACGCCATGGCGACCCTTCAGGCGCAACACGGCCGGGGCTTCCCCACCCCGGTCGGCTGATCCTCTCCGCCCCGGTGACCAGCGCCGGGGCGGAGCGTCCTCTCGGTACGGCTCGGCACCTGGTTCCCGTCGCGCGCAGGCGCGTCGCGAACCCGGTTGCCGAGTGCGGCGGGCGCCAGGGTGGGCCTCCGCTGGCGATCCTCCACGCCCACGGCTCCCGGATCTTGGCACAGTTCTGCCATTGGGGGGTCACTTTCCCATGTCTTTCCCGCGAAGCGATCCGTCGATGATGTATAGGCGTTCTTCGCTGAGTAAAGCGGCCGACTCCGCCGCTCAGTCGACCGGTAGTCGGTAGCCTCGTTTCACCACGGTCTGCACCACTCCCGGCGTACGCAGGGCTGCCCGGAGCCGGGCGACGGCCATTTCCACCGCGTGTTCGTCGGCGCCTCGGGGGAGGGTGCGCAGCAGGTCGGCGCGGGAGAGCACCCGGCCCGGGGTGGCGGCCAGGGCCCGCAGCACCGCCATCGGGGCCGGCGCCAGGGGGCGCAGCTCACCGTCGAGCATCGCGGCGTGGCCGCGCAGGGTGAGCAGGTGGTCGGCGACCTTGACGTGCACCGCCCGACGGGGAAGCTCGTCCACGATGCTGCGGACCAGGGCGCCGAGTCGGGCCCGGGTCGGGGCGAGCACCGGTACGCCGTGCCGGCGCAGTGGCGCGGCGGTCACCGGACCGACACAGGCGGCCATGACGTCCGACCGGAGCGCCTCCAGGACGGCGTCGCCGCTGTTGCCGGCGGCGCGCAGCAGGGCGCCGGCGGCCGGTGCGGAGGTGAAGGTGACCGCGTCCACCAACCGGCTGGTGATCAGGTCGACCAGCCGGTGCAGCGGGGCCGGGTCGGTCGGCGGAGCCCAGCGGTAGACCGGCACCTCGATCACGGTGGCTCCGGCGTCCTCCAGGGCGCTGGTGCACTCGGGTTGCCGCTCCCCGTGCAGTTGCATGGCGATCACCCGACCCGAGACGCCTCGTCGGCACAGGTGGTCGATCACCTCGTCGCAGCTCTCCGAGAGCGGCGACCACTCGTCGTGCAGACCGGCGGCCCGGATCGCACCACGTGCCTTCGGCCCCCGGGCCACGATGTACGCCTCCGAGAGCACCGAACGCAACGGCTCGGCGAGCCCCCAGCCCTCGGCCGCCTCCAGCCAGCCGCGCATGCCGATGCCGGTGTTCGCCATCACCACGTCGGGCGGGTTGTCGAGGCAGGCGCGGGTGGCCGCACGGAGTTCGGAGTCGTCGGCCAGCGGCACGATCCGCAGCGCGGGGGCGAGCACCACCCTGGCCCCCCGTCGTTCGAGCAGGGCGGCGAGTTCGTCACGTCGCCGGTCGGCGGTCACGCCGATGGTGTAACCGGCCAGCTCGTCGGACATCAGTTCTCCCGCCGGGTGCCGACCTCGACGACGTTGTCCCGGCAGCGGATGCGGTACGTGGGCAGGGCCACCCCGGGTTCGTCGAGGCACTCGCCGGTACGCAGGTCGTACACCTGCTTGTGCAGTGGGGACGCGACCGTGGGGGTGGTGCCCCGGCTGCCGACGATGCCACGCGACATGACGTACGCGCCGCCGATCGGGTCGAGGTTGCCGATCGCGAAGAGCTGCCCGTCGTGGGTCCGGAAGACGGCCACCTGCTCGTCGCCGACGAGTGCGGCGACGCCCCGCTCCGGCTCCACCCTCGGGTACGGGCAGACCGCCGTCCACTCCCGCGTACCGCCGTGGTCCTCACTCATCGCAGCACCCCATCGCTCGTGGTCGGCAGGCCCGTGCCACCGGTTGTCGGCAGGCCGAGCACCACCGGCTGACGTCTGGTGGTGGAGGGGACGGGCTGGCCCCGTTCCACCTCGAAGCTGATCGAGGGGTCGGGTGTGTTCGGCGCGTTGACGAAGGAGGTGAACCGACGCAGTCGCTCCGGGTCGTCGAGGGTCGCCCGCCACTCGTCGGCATAGTCGGCCACGTGCCGGGCCATCGCGGCGTCGAGTTCCGCGCAGAGCCCGAGGCTGTCGTCGACGATGACCGACCGGAGGTGCTCCAGGCCCCCGTCCATCGCCTCCAGCCAACCGGCCGTGCGTTGCAACCGGTCGGCGGTGCGGATGTAGAACATCAGGTACCGGTCGAGGTGGCGGACCAGTTCCTCGGTGGTGAGGTCGGTGGCGAAGAGTTCCGCGTGCCGGGGCCGGAAACCGCCGTTGCCGCCGAGGTAGAGGTTCCAGCCCTGGTCGGTGGCGATGATGCCGAAGTCCTTGCTGCGCGCCTCGGCGCACTCGCGGGCGCAACCGGAGACCGCGGACTTGAGCTTGTGTGGTGCGCGCAGCCCCCGGTAACGCAGTTCGAGGGCGATCGCCAGCCCGACCGAGTCCTGTACGCCGTACCGGCACCAGGTGGAGCCGACGCAGGACTTCACCGTACGCAGCGCCTTGCCGTACGCGTGGCCGGACTCGAAGCCGGCATCGACCAGTCGCCGCCAGATTCGGGGGAGCTGCTCGACCCGGGCGCCGAACAGGTCGATCCGCTGCCCGCCGGTGATTTTCGTGTAGAGGTTGAAGTCCCGCGCCACCTCGCCGATCACGATCAGCTTCTCCGGGGTGATCTCGCCGCCGGGGATCCGGGGCACCACCGAATAGGTTCCGTCGCGCTGGATGTTGGCCAGGAAGTGGTCGTTGGTGTCCTGGAGTGCGGCCTGCTCCCCGTCGAGCACGTAACCGCTGCCGAGCGAGGCGAGGATCGAGGCGACCACCGGTTTGCAGATGTCGCAACCACGTCCTCGGCCGTGTTCGGCGACGAGTTGGGAGAAGGTCCGGATGCCACGGACCCGGACCAGGTCGAAGAGTTCCTGTCGGCTCTGGTCGAAGTGTTCGCAGAGCGCCTTGGACATTCGTACGCCGGAGACGGCGAGCAACTGCTTGAGCATCGGTACGCAGGATCCGCAGCTCGTACCGGCGCGGGTGCACGCCTTCAGCCCTGGTACGTCGGCACAGCCGTCGTCGATGGCGGCCACGATCTGGTCCTTCGTCACCGCGTTGCAGGAGCAGACCTGCGCGCCACCGGGTAGGGCGCCGATGCCGACTCCCGCGCCACCACTGTCGCCGGCCGGGGCGAGCAGTGCCAGCGGGGGACCGGGCAGCGGACCACCGACACTGGCCCGCAGCGTCGGGTAGGCGGAGGCGTCACCGACCAGCACCCCGCCGAGCAGGGTCCGGGCGTCGTCGGAGAGGACGAGCTTGGCGTAGCTGCGGGTGGCTGGGTCGGTCCAGGTGACGTCGAGGCTGCCGGGGGTGGCGCCGTGCGCGTCACCGAACGACGCCACGTCCACCCCGAGCAGCTTCAGCTTGGTGGCGGTGTCCGCACCGGGGAAGGTGGCCGTGCCGCCGAGCAGTTGGTCGGCGACCACCTCGGCCATCGCGTACCCGGGGGCGACCAGGCCGTAGCAGACGCCGTCGACCGAGGCGCATTCGCCGATCGCCCAGATGCGATCGTCGGTGCTGCGGCAGTTCTGGTCCACCTGGACGCCGCCGCGCACACCGAGGGAGAGCCCGGCGTCGCGGGCCAGTTCGTCGCGGGGCCGGATACCGGCGGCGACCACCACCAGGTCGGTGGCGACCGTCTCGCCGGAACTCAGCACCAGTTCGCCGACGCCGCCGTCGGGGCCGGGTCGGATCGCGGTGGTGGCGGTGCCGAGGTGTAGTGCGACCCCGAGGTCGTCGACGTAGCGGCGGAGCATGGCACCGCCGGCCTCGTCGACCTGCACCGGCATCAGCCGGGGCGCGAACTCCACCAGGTGGGTGTCGAGCCCGAGCAGTCGCAGCGCGTTCACCGCCTCCAGCCCGAGCAGGCCGCCGCCGATCACCGTGCCGACCCGTCGGCCACGGGCGTGGTCGCGGATCGCGTCCAGGTCGTCCAGGGTGCGGTAGACGAAGACCCCGCGCCGCAGCCCGCCGGCCCCGTCGGGCCCGGTGGCGCCGTCGATCGGCGGCACGAACGGGTACGACCCGGTCGCCAGCACCAGGGCGTCGTACGGGTACTCGCCCGCGACGGTGCGTACCACCCGCCGTTCCCGGTCGATCTCGCGTACCGGTTCGCCGAGCCGTTGGTCCACCCCCTCGTCCGGGGTGTGCAGGCTGAGTTCCTCGGCGCTGACCCCGTCCAGGTAGGCCGAGAGCCGGACCCGGTCGTACGCCGGCCGGCTCTCCTCCGCGAGCACGGTGACCTGCCACCGCGCGCGGCTGTCGCGGGCTCGTAGCGCCTCGACGAAGCGCTGGCCGACCATTCCGTTGCCGACGACGACGAGTCTGTTGCCGTTCACCCTGTCACCTCCGCGGAGTCGACCGTGGACAACCAGTTGACGATTCCCTCGACCGCGTCCCGGCAGCTTCCGCAGCCGGTGGTGGCCCGGGTCGCGGCGACCACCTCGGTCACCGTGCGGGCACCCGCCCGCCAGCACCGGACCAGTGCTCCCTTGGGCACGGTGTTGCACTGGCAGACGGTGGCCGCGTCCGGCATCAGCGCCGGGGATTCGACCGGGGTGGCGGATTGGCCGCCGAGTGCCCGGCCGAGCAGCAGCGCCCGGCGGTCGCTCGGCACCGGTGTGCCCCGGTCGAAGAGCTGGATGACGGTGCCGACGGCCGGGTTGTCGCCGAGCATGATCGCCCCGGTCAGTCGTTCGTGGACGATCCGGAGCCGGGCGTAAGTGCCCCGGGCCGGGTCGGTGAAGCTCAGTTCCTCCACCGCCGGTTCGGCCGCGTCGGTGGGGGTCAGGTCCCCCATCGCGGCGAGGTCGATGCCGGCCGCCTTGAGCCGGGTGACCGGTGCCTGCGGCCGGTACCGGGCCTGCGGGTCGTCGCCGGTCAGCACCTGGGCCAGCACCCGGGCCTGCGCCCAGGCGGGGGAGACCAGCCCGGTGAGCTGTCCCTCGTGCTGGGCGCAGTCGCCGATCGCCGAGATGCGAGGGTCGCTGGTGCGCAGCCGGTCGTCGACCACGATGCCGCGTTCCACCGCCAGGCCGGCGGCCCGCGCCAGTCCGGTCTCCGGCCGTACGCCGCAGGCGAGCACCAGCAGGTCGGCGGTGAGCCGCTGTCCGGTGGCGAGGGTGAGGGTGACCTGGTCGGGTTCGGCGCCGACCGCGGTCGCGGTGGTGTCGAGGTGACTGGTGACGCCGAGCCCGGCGAGGGTCTGGGCCAGCACGGCGCCGGCGGCCGGGTCGAGTTGGCGTTCCATCAGGTGCCCGACCGGGTGCACCACCCGTACGTCGAGGCCCCGGGCGGCGAGGCCACGGGCGGCTTCGAGGCCGAGCAGGCCGCCGCCGAGGACCAGCGCGGTCCGCGCGCCGGTGGCGGCGTCGAGGATCCGCCGGCAGTCGTCCAGGGTACGGAAGGTGACCACCCGTCGCGGCAGTCGTTCCGGGTCGGGTGCGGTCTGCCGGTCGGGTACGAGTCCGGGCAGCGGCGGCACCAGGGCCCGGCTGCCGGTGGCGAGTACGAGGTGGTCGTACTCGATGATCTCCTGCCGGTCGGTGGTGACTGTCGTGGCGGCCGGGTCGACGGCGGTGACCGTGACCCCGGGCCGGATGTCCACTCCGTGTCCGGCGGCTTCGGTGAGTTCCACCTGCGTCTCGTCGATCTTGCCGGCGAGCAGGTTCGACAGCATGATCCGGTTGTACGCCCGGTGCGGTTCGGCCCCGAGCACCATGATCTTCCGGTCCCCGTCCCGGGCCCGCAGTTCGCTCGCCAGCCGGGAACCGGCCATGCCGTAGCCCACGATCACCACCCGGCCGGTCATGCCCGCTCCACCCGTACCGCGCAGATCTTGAACTCGGGCATCCTGGACGTCGGGTCGAGCGCGTCGTTGGTCAGCGAGTTGGCCCTGGCCACCCCGGCCCAGTGGAAGGGGGCGAAGACGGTGTCGACCCGGATCGTGTCGCTGAGCCGGGCCGGTGCCCGCATCTCACCCCGGCGGCTGCTGATCCGTACCTCGTCGCCGTCGACCACGCCGAGCCGGTGGGCCAGGTCCGGGTGGAGTTCGAGGAAGGCGTTCGGTGCGGCGGTCCGCAGCGGCGCCACCCGGCGGGTCTGCGCGCCGGACTGGTACTGGGCGAGCACCCGCCCGGTGGTCAGGTAGAGCGGGTAGTCCGGGCAGACCTCCTCGGCGGCCGGTCGGTGCTCCACCGGCACGAACCGGGCCCGCCCGTCCACCGTGGGGAAGGTCGTGGTGAACAGTCGCGGGGTGTCCGGGCGGAACGGTGCCGGACAGGGCCAGAAGATGCCGTTCTCGGCGTCGATCCGCTCCCACGTCACCCCCGCGTAGTCGGCGATCCCGCCGGCCGACGCCCGCCGCAGTTCGTCGAAGACCAGCCGCGGATCGTCCGGAAACGTCGGCCCGCTCGCGTCGGCGTCGGCCATGCCCGGGCCGGTGACGCCGAGCCGGCGGGCCAGTTCGGCGATGACGGCCAGGTCGGTGCGGACACCGGGAGGTGGCGGGCGCAGTGCCCGCCGCCGGAGCACCCTGCCCTCCAGGTTGGTCATCGTGCCGTCCTCCTCCGCCCACTGCGCGGTCGGCAGCACCACGTCGGCCATCGCCGCCGTCTCGGAGAGGACGAAGTCCGCGACCACCAGCAGGTCCAGATCGGACAGACGACGCTGGATCCGACCCGCCCGGGGTGCGGAGACGACCGGGTTCGAGCCGAAGACCAGCAGCGCCCGGGGGCCGTCCGGCGAGCCGATCGAGTCGAGCAGTTCGTACGCGGACAGACCGGGACCGGGCAGGTCGTCCGGGCGTACGCCCCAGACACCGGCGACGTGCGCGCGGGCCGCCGGGTCGTCGATCCGCCGGTAGCCGGGGAGCTGGTCGGCCTTCTGCCCGTGTTCGCGTCCGCCCTGGCCGTTGCCCTGTCCGGTCAGGCAGCCGTAACCGGAGCCGGGCCGGCCGGGCAGCCCGAGGGCGAGTGCGAGGTTGATGAAGGCGGTGACCGTGTCGACACCCTTGGTGTGCTGCTCGGCGCCACGGGCGGTCAGGATGATGGCCGTACCGGCGGTGCCCAGCGCCCGCGCCGCCGCCTCCAGGTCCGCTACCGGTACGCCGGAGAGTCGCTCGACCTGCGCCGGCCAGTAGCCCGCGACACTTCGGCGTACGGCGTCGAAGCCGGTGGTCCGGTCCTCGACGTACTCCCGGTCGGCCCAGCCTTCGGCGAGCGCGATGTGCAGCAGGGCGTTGGCCACCGCCAGGTCGGTTCCGGGCATTGGTTGCAGGTGCAGGGTGGCCTGCCGTGCCGTGGCGGTGGCCCGTGGGTCGATCACGATCAGGGTGCCGCCGCGTTGCTTCTGTTCGACCAGGTAGCGCACCAGCGGTGGCATGGTCTCGGCCACGTTCGCCCCGACCAGCAACAGGGTGTCGGCGCGGGCCAGGTCGGCCAGGGGGAACGGTAGTCCCCGGTCGACGCCGAAGGCCCGGTTCCCGGCGGCGGCGGCCGAGGACATGCAGAACCGTCCGTTGTAGTCGATCTGACGGGTACGGAGCGCCACCCGGGCGAACTTGCCCAGCGCGTACGCCTTCTCGTTGGTCAGTCCGCCACCGCCGAAGACAGCGATGCTGTCCCGGCCGTGCGCCGCCTGGAGCGCGGTGACACCGTCGGTCACCCGGTCCAGTGCCTCGTCCCAACTCGCCGGTCGCAGTTTCCCGGTGTGCCGGTCGCGGACGAGCGGGGTGGTCAGTCGGTCGGGGTGGTCGAGCAGTTCGGCGGCGGTCCAGCCCTTCTGGCAGAGCCCGCCCCGGTTGGTGGGGAACTGTCGGGGCCGGACCTCGACTCGTTCGGGTGTGGCGCGCAGCGTCATCCCGCATTGCAGCGCGCAGTACGGGCAGTGCGTGTCGACCTCTGCTGCCGAGGTGGGGGGTGTCGTACCGGGCCGTGGCGCATCGGCGTGCGTCTCGCTCCGCGCAGGGTCCGTCATGTCGGAAGCGTGGATGGGGGTGGTTTCGCCGCCGGGTCACCTTTGTTTCGTGCCTGCTAAGAGGCGCTCACAGTACGTGGGGGCATAGGGTTACCCGCCGGGGTCTATAATCTGGGAAAGTCGTCTCACATCCCGGGAGTCATGGATGAGTGTGGTGCAACTGTTCGAGGCCGCCGCCGGCACCTATGACCAGGCGCGACGACGGCTCGTGCCGTGCTTCGACGACTTCTACGGCACAACGGTCGAGGTGGCCTCGCCAACACTGCGGGCGGCACTGGCCGACGGCCGTACCCCCGAGGTGCTCGACCTGGGCGCCGGCACCGGGCTGCTCTCGTCCCTGATCGGCGCGGCCGTACCCGGTGCCCGGCTGACCCTGCTCGACGCGGCGCCCGCGATGCTCGCGGTGGCTGCCGGACACCTCACCGCCCAGGGGGTGCCGCACCGGATCGAGGTGGCCGACCTGGCCGCGCCGCTACCTGCGGGACGCTACGACGCGGTGGTCTCCGCGCTCGCCATCCACCACCTCGACGACGACGGCAAACGCGCCCTCTATCAGCGGATAGCCGAGGTGCTCCGGCCCGGCGGCGTCTTCGTCAACGCCGAACAGGTAGCCGGCCCCACCCCTGAACTCGACCGGCGGTACCAGCGGGTGTGGCTGGACCAGATCACCGCACTCGGCTCGGACGAGGCGGAGATCGAGGCCGCCCAGCAACGGATGTCGTACGACCGCCCGGCTCCGGTCGCCGCCCAGTGCGACTGGCTCGGGGCGGCGGGTCTCGTCGACGTCGACTGCTACTTCAAGGCATGGCGCTTCGCCGTCTTCGGCGGACGGCGACCCGAGAACTGAACCCGACCCGCGCCTGACCTTCGTGGCGAACTTCTCACCGGGGCGCGCCGACGATGGTGCGGGGAAGGTTGCGGCGCGGACTCATCGCACGAACGGCTCGGAAATCGACCGTCCCTAGTTTCGTCTCGTCACCGAACGAGGGGAGCCGGCCGTGAGCAGAGCCGCGAGCACCGCAGATGCCGCCGAGGTCCCGCCGGTCATGCCAGTCGTGCCGGCTCCGGCGAGGCCGGATCCGTTGCCGGGCGGTACGGGTCTGGCCGCTGGCGGCCGACGGCACCGGATCGACGACTGGCGTCCGGAGGACCCGACCTTCTGGCGGACCACCGGTGCCGCCGTCGCCCGCCGGAACCTGATCTTCTCGGTCCTCTCCGAGCACATCGGCTTCTCGGTCTGGAGCCTCTGGTCGGTGCTGGTGCTCTTCCTCGGCCCCGAGTACGGCATCGACCCGGCCGGGAAATTCCTGCTCACGGCCGTACCGACGGCACTCGGGGCGGCGCTGCGGCTGCCGTACACCTTCGCCGTGGGAGTCTTCGGGGGACGGAACTGGACCGTGATCAGCGCGGCCCTGCTGCTCCTGCCGACCATCCCGATGGCGATCCTGATCGAACCGGGCGTCTCCTACCAGACGCTGATGATCCTCGCCTGCCTCGCCGGCGTCGGCGGCGGCAACTTCGCCTCGTCGATGGCGAACATCAACCAGTTCTACCCGGACCGGCACAAGGGCTGGGCGCTTGGCCTCAACGCGGGTGGCGGCAACCTAGGCGTACCGGCGGTGCAACTGGTCGGCCTGCTGGTGCTGGCAACGGCGGGCGCGGCGTACCCCCGGTTGGTCCCGGCGGTCTACCTGCCTCTGATCGTGCTGGCCGCGCTGCTCGCCGCGCGCCACATGGACAACCTCTCGCCGGCGGCAACGGCACGTGGCGGGGTGCCCGGGGTGCCGGGCGAGCGGGGGGCGATGCGGGAGGTGGCCCGGGACCCGCACACCTGGATCATGTCCTTCCTCTACATCGGGACATTCGGCTCGTTCATCGGGTTCGGGTTTGCTTTCGGACAGGTGCTCCAGGTGCAGTTCGGTGACCGGTTCGCCACCCCGCTGGACGCCGCGTACCTCACCTTCCTCGGGCCGCTGGTGGGATCGCTGATCCGACCGTTCGGCGGCTACCTCGCCGACCGGCTGGGCGGGGCCCGGGTCACCTGCTGGAACTTCGTCGCGATGGCGGTCGGCGCCAGCGTGGTGCTGTACGCCTCGGGCCGGGGTTCGCTGCCGCTCTACCTGGTGGGGTTCACCGCGCTCTTCGTCTTCTCCGGGATCGGCAACGGGTCGACGTACAAGATGATCCCGGCGATCTTCCGTGCCCGGATCCGGAACGCGGCCGGTGCCGATCCGGCGGCGGGTGAGGACCCGGTGCGGCGGGCGGCGCGGCTGGCGGGGGCGTTGATCGGGATCGCCGGGGCGGTCGGGGCCTTCGGGGGAGTGCTGGTCAACATCGCCTTCCGGCAGTCGTTCCTGGCGTACCGGTCGGCGGACGCCGCCTACCTCAGCTTCATCTGCTGTTACGCGCTCTGCGTCCTGGTGACCTGGGCGGTCTACCTCCGTCCGTCACCGCGCCGCCTGCCGGGCGTCTGAACGCGCCGACCGGGTGGCGGTGACGGGCGGGCGAGACGGGTGTGATTGGCTTAGGGGGCGCGATCAGCTGTGGCTTTTGATCGAGTGGCCGGCTTGCTGCCTGGCCCGGGCCGACGGGCGGGGCGGGTGACCAGCGGCGACCCGAGCCCCCGTTTTGACCGCGTGCGGGCCGGAAGAGTAACATCGCCTGCTGTTGTGTGACAGCCGAGGGCGTGCCCCATCAGGTACGCTTGGTCGTTCGTGCGCGCCTGGTTTCCGGTGCGTGACCCCAGACCGACGACGAGACAAGGTAGACCTGTGCGTACGTACAGCCCGAAGCCGGGTGAGATCGAGCGTCAGTGGCACGTAATCGACGCCGCTGATGTCGTGCTGGGCCGTCTGGCCACCCATGCCGCCACGTTGCTGCGTGGTAAGCACAAGCCGACTTTCGCGCCGCACGTCGACACCGGTGACTTCGTCATCGTCGTGAACGCGGGCAAGGTCGCGCTGACCGGCAACAAGCGGCAGACCAAGATCGCTTACCGTCACTCCGGTTACCCGGGCGGCCTCAAGCAGGTCCGCTACGAGGAGCTGCTGGAGAAGCGCCCCGAGCAGGCCATCGAGCTGGCCGTCAAGGGCATGCTCCCGCACAACAAGCTCGGCCGGCAGCTGATCAAGAAGCTGAAGGTCTACCCCGGGGCTGAGCACCCGCACACTGCGCAGGCGCCGGTGCCGTTCGAGATCAAGCAGATCGCGCAGTGAGCGCGGACGAAGGAATCAGCATGACCGACACGTTTGAGGCTGAGGCCACCCCGGTCGCCGAGACCGTCATCGAGACCGAGGTCGAGGCCCCGGCTGCCCCGGTCGTCCGCGCCCCCCGGGGTGACCGGCCGATCCAGACCGTTGGCCGCCGCAAGGAGGCCATCGTCCGGGTTCGCATCGTCCCCGGCAGCGGCAAGATCACCTGCAACGGCCGTGAGCTTGAGGCCTACTTCCCGAGCAAGGTGCACCAGCAGCTCATCAAGGAGCCGCTGGTGACCGCCGAGAAGGCCGAGCAGTTCGACGTGATCGCGAACCTCCGCGGCGGCGGCACCACCGGCCAGGCCGGCGCGCTGCGCCTCGGCATCGCCCGTGCGCTGATCGTGAACGAGCCGGACGACCGTCCGGCGCTCAAGAAGGCCGGCTTCCTCACCCGGGACGCCCGGGTCAAGGAAAGCAAGAAGTACGGTCTCAAGAAGGCCCGTAAGGCGCCTCAGTACTCGAAGCGCTAATCAGCCTCACCCCCCTTGCACGTCTGACGGACGGCCGGGTCCGCCTCCCCCTCGCGTGGTGGCGGCCCCGGCCGTTCGCTTTTTCCAATGGTCTGCTCCCCGGAGGTACTCGCGCATGGGCCGGTTGTTCGGCACGGATGGCGTACGTGGACGTGCGAACGCCGACCTGACCCCCGAGTTGGCGCTCGCGGTCGCGGTCGCGGCGGCGCACACCCTGGCCGAGTCCGATCTTGGTCACCGGCCGCTGGCCGTGGTCGGCCGGGACACCCGGGCCAGCGGCGAGATGCTGGAGGCGGCGGTGGTGGCCGGCCTCGCCAGCGCCGGGGCGAACGTGGTCCGGGTCGGCGTACTCCCCACGCCGGCGGTCGCGTACCTGGTCAGCGAGGCCAAGGCCGACCTGGGTGTGATGCTCTCCGCCTCGCACAACCCGATGCCGGACAACGGGATCAAACTCTTCGCCGCCGGCGGACACAAGCTCCCCGACGAGGTCGAGCTGAAGATCGAGGCGGCCATCGAGCTGAACGGCTCGGCCGACTGGCACCGCCCCACCGGCGCCGACATCGGGCGGGTGCACGACCTGCTCGACGGCGCCGACCACTACATCCAGCACCTCGTCGGCAGCATCTCGCACCCGCTCGACGGGCTCAAGGTGGTGGTGGACTGCGCCAACGGCGCCGCCTCCGACCTGGCGCCGGTGGCGTACCGGGAGGCCGGTGCCGAGGTGATCGCGATCCACGCCGAGCCGGACGGGATCAACATCAACGACGACTGTGGCTCCAACCACCTGGCCGGCCTCCAGGCCGCGGTGGTCGAGCACGGGGCGGACCTCGGCATCGCGCACGACGGCGACGCCGACCGGTGCATCGCGGTCACCGCCGACGGTCAGGAGATCGACGGCGACCAGGTCATGGCCATCCTCGCGGTGGCGATGCGCGACGCTGGGACACTCACCCAGAACACCCTGGTCGCCACCGTGATGAGCAACCTCGGTCTGCGCATCGCCATGTCCCAGCAGGGCATCCGGCTGATCGAGACCAAGGTCGGCGACCGGTACGTGCTGGAGGAGTTGCGGGCCTCGGGCCTGTCCCTCGGCGGCGAGCAGAGCGGACACATCGTGCTCCCCGAGTTCGCCACCACCGGCGACGGGCTGCTCACCGCCCTCCAGCTCATGTCGCGGATGGCGCAGACCAAGCGCTCCCTCGCCGACCTGGCATCGGTGATGACGAAGCTCCCGCAGGTGCTGATCAACGTTCCGGTCGAGGACCGCACCGTGGGAGCCGGGGCGTCGTCCGTACTCGCCGCGACCGAGCAGGCCGAGGCGGAACTGGGCGAGACCGGTCGGGTGCTGCTCCGGCCGTCCGGCACCGAACCGCTGGTCCGGGTGATGGTCGAGGCGGCCACCCAGGAGGTCGCGCAGGCGGTCGCCGAGCGGATCGCGGCCGAGGTACGCCTCGCCAGCCCGGTCGCCGCCTAGCCGCGCGTCAATCGGGTTCCGGGCCGGATCAGCGGAGCGTACGGAGCCGGTTCGTCGCCTCGGTGAGCACCTCGGGGCGCTTGCAGAAGGCGAACCGGACCTGCCGACGCCCGGCGTCGACGTCGTCGTAGAAGACCTGGCTCGGGATCGCCACCACGCCGCACCGCTCGGGCAGCGTACGGCAGAACTCGATCCCGTCCCGGCCGCCGAGCGGACTGATGTCGGTGGTCACGAAGTACGTGCCCTCGGCTGCCAGCACGTCGAACCCGGCGTCGGTGAGCCCGGCGCTGAGCTGGTCGCGCCGGGCCTGGTGGGCGGCCCGGAAGTTGTCGAAGTAACTGTTCGGCAGGGCCAGCGCCACTGCGACCGCGGGTTGCAGCGGGGCGCCGTTGACGAAGGTCAGGAACTGCTTGACCCGCTGCACCGCGGAGACCAGCGCGGCGGGGCCGCTGGCCCAGCCGACCTTCCATCCGGTGCAGGAGAAGGTCTTGCCCGCCGACGAGACCCGCAGGGTCCGTTCCGCCATCCCGGGCAGCCCGGCCAGGGGGAGGTGCGGGGTCACGGAGTCGGTGTAGACGAGGTGTTCGTACACCTCGTCGGTGACCGCGTAGGTGTCGTACTCCTGGCAGAGTTCCGCGACCAGGGCCAGTTCGTCGGCGGTGAAGACCTTGCCGGTCGGGTTGTGCGGGGAGTTGAGCAGGACCAGCCGGGTGCGTGGTCCGAACGCGGCGCGCAGTTCGTCCGGGTCGAAGACGTACCGGCCGTCGGCCGCCGGGCGGAGCGTGACCGGCCGGCGGACCGCGCCGGCCAGGGCGATCGATGCGGCGTACGAGTCGTAGTACGGCTCGAAGCAGACCACCTCGTCGCCGGCTTCGCAGAGTGCGAGCAGTGAGGCGGCGACGGCCTCGGTGGCTCCGGCCGTGATCACCACCTCCCCGTCCGGGTCGTACGAGAGCCCCCAGAAACGGCGCTGATGCTCGGCGACCGCCGCGCGTAGCGGCGCGATTCCGGGCAGCGGGGGGTACTGGTTCTGCCCGGAGCGCAGTGCGTCGGCGGCGGCGGCGAGCATCTCCACCGGGCCGTCCGTGTCCGGGAAGCCTTGCCCGAGGTTGACCGCGCCGGTGCGAACCGCCAACGCCGACATCTCCGTGAAGATGGTGGTGCCGAAGGGACGCATCCGCTGCGCCAGCGGGTCGTGGGTGGTGGTCATCCGGCCAGCCTAGGACCGGCGGTCGGTTCAGTCGATGGTCAGCGCGGCGCAGGTCGCGGTCGCGTACGCCCCACTGGCCTGGTTGCTCACCACCTCCTCCCCGTCCACCGTGATCCGGCAGGTGATCTTTCCCGGCTCGGTGGTGGCCCGGATCGCGAGGACGGTCACCACCCCCGGGTCGGGCATGGCGAACTCCACCTGCCACGGCAGGGCGGTGGTGTCGACCTGGCGGGGGAAGTTCGGGTACTCCAGATAGTTGATCTGGACCGGCCCGTCTCCGCTCACCTGGTACGTCACCCGGGGACCGGAGATCTCAGTTGGCCCGGCGTCCGGCAGTTCCGAGGCGTCCGGCAGTTCCGACGCGTCCGGCAGTTCCGGGGTGGCCGGCAGTTCCGGGGTGGCCGGTGCGAGCGGCCCGCCGCCCTGCCCGTTCGGCAGCGGGGCGGACGCGGTGCGCCGGTCGTCCGCGTCGCGTTGCTGGTGGACCAGGAGGGCACCAGCCACTCCCGCACCGCCGCAGAGCAGCGCCGCGAGTACGGCGACGAGCGCGACGGGACCGGTGCGGGCGCGTCGGCGTACGGGTTCGGGCGCTCCCGGCCAGGGCGTCGGGGGAGTCGCCGGTGGGGTGGCCGGCGGTGGGGTGGCCTGGTGTTCGATCGGCGCGGGCAGGTAGGTCGGCGACGACGGTCGCGCCCAGGGCGACAGCTCGGCCGGCGGCGCCGGAGAGGCTCCGGTGGGGAAGGCTTGGGCGGCGGGGAGGTCTTCGGTGGTCGGGAGGTCTTCGGCGGTGGGGGCGGGTTCGGTGGGCGGCTGCGGTGGTGCCGGTTCGGTCATCGGCTCGCTCCAGGGGCGTCGGGTGGCGCCGGTTACGCGGCCCGCAGGGCCACTCCCACCGTCCCGGACGGACGGGCCGCCAGCAAGCAACTCGGCGACAACGAGCAATATTGGCCACACGGAGCGCCACGGGCGATACCTGGGCGAGACCGGCATCGGGGATCGTGGCCGCGCTCCGGCACCCCCCGACCGGGCCTGGCCGACTGCCGCGAGTGGCGTCCCGTTGTTCCCCCCGATTCACTTATCGCTCACAAGAGATGCTTGATAGGCGGGCTTTCGAGCACACATGCTGAGCGGAGTTCGACTAAGCTCCGGGTTATGTGTGGAATCGTGGGATACGTCGGCGCCCGCCCGGCGCTGAGCATCGTGCTGGACGGGTTGCGGCGCCTGGAGTACCGCGGCTACGACTCGGCAGGGGTGGCGATCGTCTGCGACGACGAGTTGCTGACCGAGAAGAAGGC
Source organism: Micromonospora sp. NPDC050417 (assembly GCF_044458865.1). Taxonomy (NCBI): domain Bacteria; kingdom Bacillati; phylum Actinomycetota; class Actinomycetes; order Micromonosporales; family Micromonosporaceae; genus Micromonospora; species Micromonospora sp. NPDC050417. The sequence goes on along the minus strand of NZ_JBITIH010000003.1, from coordinate 108,283 downwards.
CGGCAAGCTGGCCAATCTGGAGAAGACCCTGGCCGAGCGGATGAGCGCCGACCCGGACGGCTGCCCGACCCCGAAGCTCGGTATCGGCGACGGCACCACCGGCATCGGCCACACCCGTTGGGCCACCCACGGCGGGCCGACCGACCGTAACGCCCACCCGCACCAGTCCCGAGACGGCCGGGTCGCCGTCATCCACAACGGCATCATCGAGAACTTCGCCAAGCTCCGGGCCGAGTTGGAGGCCGACGGGGTGGAGTTCGACAGCGACACCGACACCGAGTGCGCCGCCCACCTGCTCGCCGCCGCGCTGGCCGAGTTGCGCGCCGCAGGGGAGCCGGACGGCCCGCAACTGCTCGCGGCGGCGATGCGTACGGTCAGCCAGCGGTTGGAGGGCGCGTTCACCCTGCTCGCGGTCGACGCCGCGATTCCCGGTGCCGTGGTCGGCGCGCGGCGCAACTCGCCCCTGGTGGTGGGTCGGGGCGATGGGGAGAACTACCTGGCCAGCGACGTCTCCGCGTTCATCGAGCACACCCGTGAGGCGGTCGAACTGGGTCAGGACCAGGTGGTCCTGATCACGGCGGAGAGCATCGAGATCACCGACTTCGACGGCATCCCGGCCATCGGCAAGAACTTCCACATCGACTGGGACGCCTCGGCCGCCGAGAAGGGCGGCTACGACTACTTCATGCTCAAGGAGATCGCCGAGCAGCCGCAGGCGGTCGCCGACACGCTGCTCGGCCGGCTCACCGAGGGCGGCGAGATCATGCTCGACGAGGTCCGCCTGACCGACCAGGACCTCCGGGACGTGGACAAGATCTTCATCGTCGCCTGCGGTACGGCGTACCACTCCGGACTGGTGGCGAAGTACGCGATCGAGCACTGGACCCGGATCCCCTGCGAGGTCGAACTGGCCAGCGAGTTCCGCTACCGCGACCCGGTGCTCGACCGGTCCACGCTGGTGGTGGCGATCTCACAGTCGGGCGAGACGATGGACACCCTGATGGCGCTCCGGCACGCCAAGGAGCAGAAGGCCCGGGTCCTGGCCATCTGCAACACCAACGGCTCCACCATCCCGCGTGAGTCCGACGCGGTGCTCTACACCCACAGCGGACCGGAGATCGCGGTCGCCTCCACCAAGGCGTTCCTGACCCAGTTGGTGGCGTGTTACCTGATCGGACTGCACCTGGCCCAGGTCCGTGGGGTGAAGTACGCCGACGAGGTCGGTGCGGTGGTGGCCCAGCTCCAGGAGATGCCGGGCAAGCTGCGGGACCTGCTCGCCGACATCGAGCCCGTACGTGAACTGGCCCGGGATCTGAAGTCCGCGCCGACGGTGCTCTTCATCGGACGCCACGTCGGCTACCCGGTGGCGCTGGAAGGCGCGTTGAAGCTGAAGGAACTGGCGTACATGCACGCCGAGGGTTTCGCCGCCGGTGAGCTCAAGCACGGCCCGATCGCCCTGATCGACCAGGGCACGCCAGTGGTCTGCGTGGTGCCCTCTCCAGCCGGTCGCGGCATGCTGCACGACAAGATCGTGTCGAACATCCAGGAGGTGCGGGCGCGTGGCGCCCGGACCATCGTGATCGCCGAGGAGGGCGACACCGCCGTCCTGCCCTACGCCGACCACCTGATCACGGTGCCGCGTACGCCGACCCTGCTCGCCCCGCTGGTTACCACGGTCCCGTTGCAGGTGCTCGCCTGCGAGATCGCGGCGGCCCGGGGGCACGACGTCGACCAGCCGCGAAACCTGGCCAAGTCGGTCACCGTCGAGTGAACCGGCGCTGCCGGGCCTGAACCGTCCCGGACCGGCTCCCGGCGCTCGTGCCCCCGGGGTGGGACCGCCCACGCGGACCAGCCCACCGCGGCACGGGTGCCGGGCCGGCGCCGCGACATTCAACGGGCCCGACCGTCGAGAGTGATCCGGGTAATCGCATCCAGTGCCGGGTTTCCGGCGTTCCAGTAGCCGGTGTGACCGTCCGCCCGTCCGCCGAACACCTGTGCGCCGAAGTCGGGACCGCTCGGGTCGGCGCCGAACCAGAGGTCCTCGGCCGGGCGGCCCCACGCGATCGTCGCGCCGACGCCGGGCAGGACGCCGCTGACCGCGAGGCGCCCGAGCAACTCGACCGGACTCGCGGCGTGCCGGATCACGTCGTCACCCGCGGTGCTGGCCCAGACCCGATCCGGCGGCAGGTGCAAATCGGCGGCCCGGTCCACGCCGACGCCGGGCGAGCCGATGAAGACCACCTGGTCGGCCGCGATGCCGTGATCGCGTGCCGTCGTCCCGACCACCAGCGACCCATAGCTGTGGCCGAGCACGGTCTGCTGGGCCGGCGGCCCTTCGTGGGTGGCGCGCAACCCTTCCTGGAAGCTGTGCAGGGCCGGTCCGGCGTCGTGGGCCTGACCAGGGTGGAGCGCCTGGTCGAGGAAGTCCGGCGCGTCGTAGTCGAGCCAGAGCACCACCGAGGTCCGTTCGGTCGGCGCCAGCTCCGCGCAACGGGCCGCCATCAGCTCGGCTCGGCCCAGTTCCCCGGCGATGGTGGGCAGGTCGGTGGTCATCCCCGGCACGTAGGTCAGCACGTTGTCCGCCTGGTCGGGGTTGCCGAGCGCGACGACCGCGCGCCCGTCGCCGGCCGGGTCCAGGCCGACCAGGTAGGCACGGGGACCGGTCTCGGCGACCAGGCGGTCACCGAGCACGTCGAGCCCGGCGAGCATCCGCTCGATCCGGGCCAGCTCGACCGCCACCGCAGGGGTGATCCGGCCGGTCAGCAGGGCGGAGCGTTCGGCGAGCAGCGTCGCCCGCTGGCGTTCGAGCAACAGCCGGTTCGCCTGGTCGCGATCGCCCACCGGCACCCCGTCCAGACGCCCGACCAGGGCCGGCTCGTGCCCGACCAGCCAGCGCCGCTGCGCCGGGGTGAGCCCGGCCCACCAGCCTCGCACCACCGCCGGATCGCTGCCCGGTGGCGGGGGGCCGGTCGGCGGCGCGGTGGCCCAGCCGGCACCCGCCCCGGCGGCCAGGTCAGCCAAGCGCCGGGCCGCCTCGCGGTCGGCCGTCGTCGCCAGTTCCAGCGCTGCCGCTATGCCGGCCGCGATCTCCGGTACGGCCGCCGGATCCGGTCCGCTCCGCTGCCCGGTGGCGGTCGGGTCCCGGTGGTGGGGTGTTGTCGCGGTGTCCGCCGACACGACGCCGCGTCGGTCCACCCGTACTCCTCGGCGGGCGGCGTCGCGGACGGTCGCGTCGAGCATCGCCTTGGCCGTGCTGATTCGGGCCCCGTGTTCGGTGAGGATCTGCTCGACCTCGATGAAGACCGGCCGACTGCAGACGAGTTCGGTGGCGAGCCCGTGCAGCCGCCGGTCGGCTGCCTGCCCGGCCGGACCGGCCCAGCCGGCACGCAGTCCAGCGGCGGTCCCGGTCACCTCGGTGGCCCGTCGGCCGGTCAGTCCGGCCACACCCCGCCAGGTGGCACCGGCCGCCCGCCAGGCCGCCGGATCGGCCGACCAGAGCTGTGCGTACCCGATCACGGGTTCACCGTCCCGTGCTGAGCCGGGTCGCGGCCCGGTCGTCGGCGGCGTCGTAGCCGTCGGCGGCGGCACGCAGCCCGTCGGCGGTCTGCGCGGTCCGGCTGCCGATGTCGGCGAACCACTCGTGCACGGCCGACTCCAGCATCGACAGGGCCGACGCGGCGGCCCAGCCGGGCGCCGGGACCAGCAACACCGCCCCGGCCGTGCCACCGGCCGGTCCGTGGCCCAGCCGGTATCCGGTGCCGGCGAGGCGGTCGGCCGCCCCGCGTAGCTCCCCGGTCCGCACCTGGATGAGATCGTCGTTCATGCCTGCCCCCGATCGACGTCGACGCGTCCGACGGTAGGCCGGTGTCGTCGCTGCTCGGAAGCCCTGTGGACAACCAGGCGGCTACGGGCCCGACGGTTGTCCACAGGGGTTGTCCGGCGAGAGGCCGGGAGCTAATCTGCGCGCGTCGGCGAGCCGGCTAGGGTGGGATGGTGATCGTCGCAGTCGGCATCGACGTGGTCCTCGTCGACCGGTTCACCCGTGCGCTGGCGCGTACGCCGCTTCTGGCCGACCGGTTGTTCACGGAGGCCGAGCGGTTCACCGGGTCCGGTAACCCACGCTCGCCGGAATCGCTCGCCGCCCGCTTCGCCGCGAAGGAGGCGGTGGCGAAGGCACTCGGCGCCCCTGCCGGCCTGCGCTGGCACGACTGCGAGGTGGTCGCGGACCCGGACGGCCGGCCCTGGCTGACCGTCTCCGGTACGGTCGCCGCCGTCGCCGCCGAACGCGGCGTCAACCGGTGGCACCTCTCGTTGTCGCACGACGGCGGCATCGCGTCGGCGATGGTGGTGGCGGAGCGGTAGCTTCGCCGTATCTCCGGCAGCCGTGGTCGTGGGCGGTGGTCGGGGGTGGCACGAACGGCCTTGCGCGGCTCGATGGCGAAGACGAGCGGAGGGTACGGCGATGACCGGACGGGTACGACCGGCGCGGACCGGGCGGGTGACCAGGTGAAGCCGGCCTGGCGGGTGTCGGACGTACGACGGGCGGAGGCGGCCCTGATGGCGACCCTGCCACCGGGCACGTTGATGCAACGGGCCGCCGCCGGACTGGCCCGCCGCTGCGCGCTGCTCCTCGACGAGCGGGGCGGGGTGTACGGCGCCACCGTGCTGCTGCTGGTCGGCTCCGGCGACAACGGCGGGGACGCGCTCTACGCCGGCGCCCGGCTCGCCGAGCGGGGAGCGGCGGTGCGTGCCCTGCTGCTCGACCCGGACCGGGCACACCAGGGCGGACTTGCCGCGTTGCGTGCCGCCGGTGGTCGTACCGTCGACAACCTGCCGGACCGGGCGGACCTCGTCCTGGACGGGATCGTCGGGATCGGGTCCAGCGGGGGGCTGCGCGAGCCGGCCGCCCGCCTGGTCGGCCGCCTCGCCGGGCTGCGCGGGCGGGCCGGGCGGCGGGCGGTGGTGGTCGCGGTGGACGTACCCAGCGGAGTCGAGGTGGACACCGGGCACGTGGCGCCCTCGAACGACGGCAGCGGCGCGGTGACCGCCGACGTGACCGTCGCGTTCGGCGCGTGGAAACCGGCGCTCGTGGTGGGGCCGGCGGCGGTTCGGGCCGGGCAGGTCGAGCTTGTCGACATCGGTCTGGAGCCGTGGCTGCGGGGCAGCCCGGCGCTGCACGTCACCGAGTGGGCGGACGTGCTCGACTGGTGGCCGTGGTCCGGTCCGGAGTCGGAGAAGTACAGCCGGGGCGTGGTCGGGGTGGCGACCGGTTCGGCCATGTACCCGGGCGCGGCGGTGCTCTCCGTCGGCGGGGCGCTGGCCGGGCCCACCGGCCTGGTCCGTTACGCCGGCAGCGCCCGGGAGGAGGTGCTGCGTGAGCATCCCTCGGTGATCGCCACCGGACGGGTGGCCGACGCCGGCCGGGTGCAGGCGTGGGTCTGCGGCTCCGGGCTCGGCACCGGGGAGTCGGCCGCAGCCGAGTTGCGCTGCGTACTCGCCGCGCCGGTGCCGGCGATCCTGGACGCCGACGCGTTGACCCTGCTGGTCGACGGGTCGATGGCGGAACGGCTGCGACAGCGGGACGCGCCGATCGTGATCACCCCGCACGATCGGGAGTTCGCCCGGCTCTGCGGGGAGACACCGGGCGAGGACCGGGTCGGCGCGGCGCTGCGGCTGGCCGCCTGGATGGACGCGGTGGTGCTGCTCAAGGGCGACCGTACGGTGGTCGCCACACCGGACGGCCGGGCGGTGGTCAACCCCACGGGTACGTCGGCACTCGCCACCGGCGGCACCGGTGACGTGCTCTCCGGTCTACTCGGATCGCTGCTCGCCGCAGGGCTGCCGGCGGACCGGGCCGCGATCGTGGCCGCGTACCTGCACGGGCTGGCCGGGCGGGAGGCGGCCCTGCGGGGGCCGGTCACCGCGCCCGACGTGGTCACCGCGCTGCGGGAGGTGGTCCCGCACTGAGCGGGACCCGGGGAGGCGTGGCGACCTGACCGGTGTCGCCGGCCGGTTGTCCGGTCCCCATCCTGATCCTCATCAGTAGTCTGGCCTCATGTGGCAGGCTGAACTGCGTGTCGATCTTGATGCGATCCGGGAGAACGTGTCCCGGCTGCGCGCCGGGACGGACGCCGAGTTGATGGCGGTGGTGAAGGGCGACGGGTACGGCCACGGCATGTTGCCGGCGGCGTACGCGGCGCTGGACGCCGGAGCCGACTGGCTTGGCGTCTGCACCCTGGACGAGGCGCTGACCCTGCGCCGGTCGGGGATCACCGCGCCGGTGCTGGCCTGGTTGCTTCCGCCCGGGGTGCCGTTGCACGAAGGGCTGGTGGCTGGTGTCGACCTCGGTGCGGCCAGCCTGGACCAGCTCGGCGAGATGATCACCGCGAGCCGGTTCGCCGGGCGCCCGGCCCGGGTCCACGTCAAGATCGACACGGGCCTCTCCCGAGGTGGCGCGACCATCGACGACTGGCCTGCGCTGGTCGAGGCGGCGGCCAAGGCCGAGGCCGACGGGTTGATCGAGGTCGTCGGGGTGTGGAGCCACTTCGTCCACGCCGACGCCCCCGGCCACCCCACGGTCGACCGGCAGCTCGCCGTCTTCCACGAGGCGCTCGCCCTCGCCGAGCGCGTCGGGATCCGGCCGCGCTACCGGCACCTGGCCAACTCGGCCGCCACCCTCACCCGCCGGGACACCCACTTCGACCTGGTCCGTCCCGGGGTCTCCGTCTACGGTCTCTCGCCGATCGCCGGTGAGCAGTACGGCCTCCGGCCGGCGATGACCGCCCGCGCCCGGGTGATGCTGACCAAGCGGGTGCCGGCCGGCACCGGCGTCTCGTACGGCCACACCTACGTCACCGAGCGCGAGACCACCCTGGCCGTGGTGCCGCTCGGTTACGCCGACGGAGTGCCCCGGCACGCCTCCAACGCCGGTCCGGTCCAGGTCGCCGGGCGGGTCCGCCGGGTCGCCGGCCGGGTCTGCATGGACCAGTTCGTGCTCGACTGCGGCGACGACCCGGTGGCCGCCGGCGACGTGGTCACCCTCTTCGGCGACGGGAGCGACGGCGCACCCACCGCCGACGACTGGGCCGAGGCCGCCGACACGATCAACTACGAGATCGTGACCCGGTTCGGGGGCGTCCGGGTGCCCCGGGTCTACGACGGGGCGCCGGTTCCGGTCGCGCCGCCGTCCGCGACCCCGCTCGCCGGAGCCGCCGAGGCGGTGTCCGTGACGCCCGAGGTGTCCCGATGAGCCGAGCGGGTATCCGGGGCAGGCTGAGTCGGGGCGTACCCCGTTCCGGGCTGGCCAGGGCGGTCGGGATCGTCGGCGCGGCGGTCGGTGTCGCCGCGGCCGGGGTGGCCGCCGGACTGGCCGCCGAACGGGCCGTGGTACGCCGTGCGAAGGCGGTACCGGGCGACCCGTACGCGGAGGAGGATTTCGGGGAGTTGCCGTACGACAGCGCGTGCACCGTCGAGACGGCGGACGGCACCGACATCCACGTCGAACTGGTCGAGGTGACCGATCCGGACGCCCCGCCCCGGCCGACCGTGGTCTTCGTGCACGGCTTCTGCCTCGACATGGGCACCTTCCACTTCCAGCGCAAGGCCGTCGCCGAGCGCGGGGAGCATCGCCTGCTCTTCTACGACCAGCCCGGTCACGGCCGCTCCGGAAAACTCGAAACGGGCGAGTACGAGCTGCCAGCGCTCGGCGAGACGCTCCGCTCGGTCATCGACCAACTGGTGCCCGAGGGTCCGCTTGTGCTGGTAGGGCACTCGATGGGCGGTATGACCATCATGGCGTTCGCCGAGCGGTATCCGGAGATGTTCGACAGCAGGGTCGTCGGTACCGTGCTGATGGCCACCTCCGGTGGACTGCTGGAGGAGACGAAGATCGGTCTGCCGGCCATCATCGGGCGGCTCGGCACCCCGCTCCTGCCGCTGGTCAACAACGCCACCAAACTCACCGGCGGCATGATCGACCGGGCCCGGAAGGCCTCCGCCAACATGGCCTGGCTGCTCACCCGCCGGTACGGCTTCGGCACCTCGAACCCGAGCCCCGCACTGGTGTCGTACGTCGAGCGGATGAACGCCGGCACCTCGGCCGAGACCGTCGCCCGCTACCTGCGGACGCTCTACACCCACGCCCGTTACCCGGCCCTGATGGCGCTGAAGAACACGCCGACCCTGGTCATCGTCGGCGACCAGGACATGATCACTCCGGTGACCCACTCGGAGGAGATCCTGCGCCGGCTGCCCGACGCCGAGTACGTCAAGGTCCCCGACGGGGGCCACGTGGTGATGCTTGAGCACGCGGACGAGGTCAATGCGGCCCTGCTCGACTTTCTTGACAGACTGGCCCGATGAACGTGGTTGACCCGACCGTCCCGGCGGCCCCCGCCCCCCGGCCTGCCTCCGCCGCTCCGGACGCCCCTGTCTTTCCGGTCGTCGAACTTTCCACCGTGGAGGAGACCCGGGCCTTCGGGCGACGGCTCGCCACCCTGCTGCGCGCCGGTGACCTGCTGGTGCTCACCGGGCCGCTCGGCGCGGGGAAGACCGCGCTGACCCAGGGGATCGGTGCCGGCCTCGGCGTACTCGGCGACGTCACCTCACCCACCTTCGTGATCGCCCGGGTGCACCGCCCCGGGCCGGCGAGCGGCAAGCCGGCGCTGGTGCACGCCGACGCGTACCGCCTCGGCGACGCGGTCGACCCGCGGGCCGAGATCGACGACCTGGACCTGGACGCGTCGGTGGACGACGCCGTCACCGTGGTCGAGTGGGGCGAGGGTATGGTCGAGCAGTTGGTCGACGCGCACCTGCGGGTCCGGATCGACCGGCGGGACGACGACTCCCGGCTGGTCGAGCTGGTCCCGGTCGGTGGAGACTGGGTCGACCGCCTGGCCACCCTCACCTGAGCCCCCTCGCTGCCCCGCCTCCCGCCGCCGCTCCCCGCCGGCCGGGTTAACCGGCCGGGGTTAACAAGGGGCCCTTCCTCTACCGAATGCGATAACAAGGGGCCCTTCCTTACTCGCGTGCTGTCGTAGGGGACTTCTAGAGTGCGGGCGAGCGTTTGACCGATCCGGAAGGTTTTCGATGACCCTCGATCTGCCCGCCCTCCTCCCGTCGGAGTGGCGCACGGTGCTGGAGCCGCACCTGGACCCGGCCCGCACCGCCGAACTGGCCAAGTTCGTGGCCGACGAATACGCCACCCAGACCGTCTTCCCGCCGGTCGAGGACCTCTTCTCGGCCTACCGGCTCTGCGCGCCGCAGGACTGTCGGGTGCTGATCCTGGGGCAGGACCCGTACCACAAGGCGGGCCAGGCCCACGGGCTGAGCTTCAGCGTCCGCGAGCGGGTGTCGGTCCCGCCGTCGTTGCGCAACGTCTTCAAGGAACTGGCCGAGGACCTGAGCGTGCCGGCGCCGCGCGGCGGCAACCTCTCCGGCTGGGCGGCCCAGGGGGTGCTGCTGCTCAACGCCGTACTCACGGTCCGGCAGGCCACCCCGGGTTCGCACGCGAACAGGGGCTGGGAGGAGTTCACCGACGCCACCATCCGGGCGCTGGACGCCCGCTCGGAGCGGGTGGTCTTCCTGCTCTGGGGTGGTTACGCGCGCAAGAAGCGGGCGCTGGTGACGAACCCGGCGCACGTGGTGCTGGAGGCGGGTCACCCCAGCCCGATGAACCCGCGCGGGTTCCTCGGCAGCCGTCCGTTCAGTGCGGCGAACAAGGCGCTCGCCGACGCTGGCCTGCCCACCATCGACTGGGAGCGGACGGCTGCCTGACCCTGGTCGGATCGGCGGTCGTGCACCGGCCGGGCCGTGACGGGCGGTGATCAGGGTCGGGCTAGGGTTCTGGGGTGCTCGTACTCGTGGTGGACTCGTCGACTCCGGCGGTGACCGCGGCGCTGGCGGAGGTGACGACCCACGGGGTCGTGCTCCGCGCCGAGCGTCGCACGGTCGATGCCCGTGCCCACGGTGAACTGCTCGCCCCGCAGATCGAAGCGGTGCTGGCTGAGGCCGGTGCACGTCCGGCCGATCTGGCCGCGATCGTCGCCGGGCTCGGCCCCGGGCCCTTCACGGGCCTGCGGGTCGGCCTGGTGACCGCGGCGACCATGGGCCAGGTGCTCGCCATTCCGACCTACGGTGTCGGTTCCCTCGACGCGCTCGGTCGGGAGGCCGTGCTCGGTCGGGAGGCGGAACCGAGCCGGGAGCCCGGCACGGGTCGGCGGGTGCTGGTCGCCTCCGACGCTCGCCGTCGGGAGATCTACTGGGCGCTCTTCGACGCCTCGGGTGATCGGGTGGCCGGGCCGGCCGTCGACGCGCCAGCGGCGGTGGCCGGGCGGATGGCCGAGTGGGGCGCGACGCTCGCGGTGGGCGAGGGAGCCCAGCGGTACGCCGAGACGCTGGCCCTGCCGGTGCTGCCCGAGCCGACGTACCCGTCGCCGTACGCGCTGGCCGAACTCGCCGCCGAGCGGATCCGCGCCGGTGCGCCGGGCGAGTCACTGGTCCCGCTCTACCTGCGGCGCCCGGACGCGGTGGCGGCGACCGTGCACAAGTCGGTGCTGCCGTGATCCTGACCCGGTTCCGCTGGTGGCACATTGACGACGTGCTGGCGATCGAGGCCGACCTGTTCGGTCCCGAGCAGTGGTCACCGGGCATGTTCTGGAGTGAGCTGGCGAACGGGCACCACTACCTGGTGGCGCTGGACGACGAAGGCGTGTTGATCGGTTACGCCGGGCTGGCGGTGACGCCGGACGAGTCCTGGGTGCAGAACATCGCGGTCCGCCGGGACGCCCAGCGCGGCGGTGTCGGCCGGGCGCTGCTGGAGGCGCTGCTCGCCGAGGCGGGCCGGCGCGGCGTACGCAAGACCCTGCTGGAGGTGGCGGTGGACAACGCCGGTGCCCAGAAGCTCTACGCGGCGTACGGCTTCGAGCCGGTCGGCATCCGCCGTGGCTACTACCAACCGAGCAACACCGACGCGCTGGTGATGATGCGAGATGGCTGACGAACCGCTGATCCTGGGGATCGAGACCTCCTGCGACGAGACCGGGGTCGGGATCGTACGCGGCCACACCCTGCTCGCCGACGCGCTGGCGTCCAGTGTCGACCAGCATGCCCGGTTCGGTGGGGTGGTGCCGGAGGTGGCCAGCAGGGCGCACCTGGAGGCGATGGTGCCGACGATGCAGCGGGCCCTGGACGACGCGGGCGTGACCCTGGCCGACATCGACGCGATCGCGGTCACCGCCGGCCCGGGGCTGGCCGGGGCGCTGTTGGTGGGGGTGGCCGCGGCGAAGGGCTACGCGGTCGCCGCGGACAAGCCGGTGTACGGGGTGAACCACCTCGCCGCCCATGTCGCGGTCGACACCCTGGAGCACGGCCCGTTGCCGGAGCCGGCCATCGCCATGCTGGTCTCCGGTGGCCACTCGTCGTTGTTGCTGGTGGACGACCTGGCGACCGGGGTCACCCCGCTCGGGGCGACGATCGACGACGCCGCCGGCGAGGCGTTCGACAAGGTGGCCCGGTTGCTCGGCCTGCCGTTCCCCGGCGGACCGCCGATCGACCGGGAGGCGCGGGCCGGCGACGCCTCGGCGATCCCCTTCCCGCGTGGACTGACCGCGCCGAAGGACCTGGCCGCGCATCGGTTCGACTTCTCCTTCTCCGGTCTCAAGACGGCGGTCGCCCGTTGGGTGGAGGCCCGTCAGCGGGCGGGCGAGCCGGTGCCGGTCGCCGACGTGGCCGCCTCGTTCCAGGAGGCGGTCTGTGACGTGCTGACCGCCAAGGCGATCGACGCCTGCCGCAGCCGGGGTATCGAGACGTTGGTGATCGGCGGCGGGGTGGCGGCCAACTCGCGGCTGCGGGTGCTGGCCGAGGAGCGCGCCGCGAAGTACGGCATCAGGGTGCGGGTGCCCCGACCCAAGCTCTGTACGGACAACGGCGCGATGGTGGCGGCTCTCGGTTCACATCTGGTGGCTGCCGGGGTCGCGCCGAGCCGGCTGGACCTTCCCGCCGACTCGGCTCTGCCACTGACCGTGGTGAGCGTGTAGTCGATCGTCGGGCGGGTCGTCAACGGTGGTGGGCGTGTAGTCGATCGTCGGGCGGGTCGTCGACGGTGGTGGGCGTGTAGTCTGCCGGCGGCATCGCAGCCGTTCGATCGGATCGTCGCCCGGTTGGGCTCGCGGCGGCACGCCGGGAAAGAGGGAACGGAGATGGCGGACGTGATCGTGCGGATGTGGGAGGCGCGGGCGGAGCCCGCCGGATTCGCCGACCTGATCGCCTGGGTCACCGAGGACGCACTGCCCGAGTTCGATCATCATCCGCTACACATGTCGAGTGAGGTCTTCTCCTCCACCGACCACCGGCTCGTGGTGATCTCCAAGTGGCGGGGAAGCCCGCTGGATCTGCCCGAGCCGCCTGCCCGGCTGGTGGCACGTCCACCGCACGTGTGGGATTTCGCTCAGGTCGACCGCTGACCCGAACTCTCCGCCCAACCCGTACCCGTCCCTGTTTTGCCTGGTCAGCGGGCTTTTGTGGGCGTGTTGTCGGTGCCTCCGGACGGCTCAGGTGATCTTGTCGCGGCGCTGTCACCGAGCGGAATCTTGACGCCGGGGGCGGCTGATGGGCAACAATGGATGGCAAGGAGGGGAGTATTCCCCGACGATGGTGTCGTCAGCACGGCGGACGTCCGACCCAGTCGGGCCGAAACCCGGCGCCATCGGTCACCCCATGGGGCTAAGCTCCCGCGGCTCGGTGGCGGAAAAGACCTCCGACAGTCACCAGAGTCGACATCACCAACCGTTCCTGCCCCAGAATCGGGTCGGGTCAGCCGGTGATGTCCCGTGTCTGCCGGAGGATTTAGATGGACGTTTCCGCCCTGACCTGGATCATCACGCTCGTCGTGCTGGTCGGTGTGCTCCTGCTCGACCTGTTGATCATTGGTCGGCGGCCACACGAGCCGAGCATTCGGGAGTCGAGCCTCTGGGTCGGCTTCTACGTCGTACTCGCCCTGCTGTTCGGGTTGGGGGTCTGGGCCACCTCGGGCGGGAGGTTCGCCGGTGAGTTCTACATCGGCTGGTTGACCGAGTACAGCCTCTCGATCGACAACCTCTTCGTGTTTGTCGTGATCATGGGACGGTTCGCCGTACCCCGGCAGTACCAGCAGACCGTACTGCTGATCGGCATCGTGCTCGCCCTGGTCATGCGAGGCGGGTTCATCGCCGCCGGCTCGGCGCTGGTCTCGCAGTTCTCCTGGGTCTTCTACATCTTCGGCGCCTTCCTGGTCTACACCGCGATCAGCTTCCTCAGGCAGGGGGAGATGGACGCGGCGGACGTCAAGGAGAACGCGCTGGTCCGGTGGAGTCAGCGGCACCTGCCGCTGTCGAACTCGTTCAACGGCACCAAGCTGACCGTGATGAGCGAGACCGGTCGCCGGCTCTTCACCCCGATGCTGCTCGTACTGATCGCGATCGGCACGACCGACCTGATCTTCGCGCTCGACTCCATTCCGGCGATCTTCGGCGTGACCAAGGAGCCGTACCTGGTCTTCACCGCCAACGTCTTCGCCCTGATGGGGCTGCGGCAGCTCTACTTCCTGCTCGGCGGGCTGCTCGACCGGCTGGTCTACCTGAACGTCGGGCTGGCGGTCGTCCTCGGCTTCATCGGGGTCAAGCTGGTGCTGGAGGCGCTCGCCGACAACAGCCTGCCGTTCATCAACGGCGGCGAGCACGTGGGCTGGGCACCGCACATCCCGATCTGGCTCTCCCTCACCGTCATCCTCGGTTCGCTGATCATCGCCACCGTGGCGAGCCTGCTCAAAGCATCGAAGGACCGCCGCAAGGAGTTGGCCGACGTCGGCTCGCACTGACCGTCGGAAGGCGAGCGGGAGACCGTACGCCGTGTCGGGCCCGTCCGGGTGGTCATCCGTCCGGGCGGGCCCCCGCCGCGCACGGCACCACCGGTGGCTCGACAACGCGGGCGACGGCGACCAGGATTGACCCCGGTCGTTGGAACTGAACCACGGACGGGGAGTGGAAGATGTCGACGAGCGCTGCGGTCAACCCATTCGCATCCGCCAAGGCCGACCTGCACGAGGTGCTCGCCAACCTGCGTCAGGACCGTCCGGTGATGGAGATGGCACTGCCCACCGGTGCCACCGCGTGGCTGGTCACCCGCTACGAGGACGCACAGCGGGCGTTGACCGACCCCAAGCTCGGCAAGACCACCTCGGCCGGTGGATTCAGCTACCGGGACATGGTGCCGCCGGACGTGGCGAGCGCCGTCAGCCGACACATGCTCACGATCAACCCGCCCGACCACACCCGGATCCGTCGGCTGGTCTCCGGGGCGTTCACCGCGCGACGGGTGGCCGCGTTCCGGCCCCGCATCGAGGAACTGTCGGAACGACTGCTGGACGAGATGGAGGGCGGCGACCGGCTGGACCTGATCGACAGCTTCGCGTTCCCGCTGCCGATCCAGGTGCTCTGCGAACTGCTCGGCGTACCGAGCGAGGACCAGGCGAGCTTCCGGCGCTGGTCCGACGCGATCGTCACCGGCGGAGTGAACCCGGCCGGGCTGCCGCCCGCGTTGGTCGCGATCGTCGCGTACATCCGGGAATTGCTGGCGGCGAAGCGCGAGCACCCCGCCGACGACCTGCTCTCGGGCCTGATCGAGGTGCGTGACAACGACGACCGGCTCACCGACGACGAGCTGATCTCGATGGTCTACCTCTTCCTCATCGCCGGGCACGAGACCACGGTCAACCTCATCGGCAACGGGACCCTGCTGCTGTTGGCGCAACCGGAGCGGTGGGCCCGGGTGGTGGCCGAGCCGGAGCTGATCCCGAACGCCGTCGAGGAACTGCTGCGGTACGAGGGGCCGGTGCAGAGCAGCACCTTCCGTACCGCCCTGGCGCCGACCGAGATCGGCGGGCAGGTCATCCCGGAAGGCGCCTTCGTGCTGGTCTCGCTCCTGTCGGCGAACCGGGACGGCGACCGGTTCGCCGACGCGGACCAGCTCGACCTCGACCGGCCGGTGACCCCGAACCTGGCCTTCGGGCACGGCATCCACTACTGCCTCGGCGCGCCACTGGCCCGGTTGGAGGGACAGATCGCGTTCCGCGCCCTGACCCGCCGGTTCCCGAAGATGCGGCTGGCGGTGCCGGTCGCGGAGATCGCCTGGCGGCCGGGCATGCTGCTGCGTGGGCTGACCGCACTACCGGTGATTCCCGGCTGAGGCGGGGCCGTCGCGATGTGATCCGTGCCGCTGTGCGGCCCTGCGGCACAACCAACCGGGATCCCGATCACCTTGACTCTCGGAGTCCACAGGAGGGATCGCGGCGTGCAGGAAGAGCTGGAGCAGGAGTACGTCGAATTCGTCACCAGCCGGCTGGCCCGGATGCAGCGGATCGCGTACCTGCTCTGTGGCGACGCCCACCGTGCAGATGATCTTGTCCAGCAGACCTTCACCACGCTCTACGTGCAGTGGCGTCGCGTACGCGCGGTCGAGTACCCGGACGCGTACGTGCGGACCATGCTGGTGCGTGCGTTCCTCAGCGAACGGCGGCTAGTCTGGTCGACCCGGGTCGAGCTGACCGATTCGGTGCCGGAACGGATCTCGGCCGACGAACCGGCGATCGAGGATCGGGCCGTGCTGCGAGCCGCGTTGAGTCGGGTGCCGAAGCGGCAGCGAGCCGTCCTCGTCCTGCGTTTCCTCTGCGACCTGCCGGTCGACGAGGTGGCCGAACTGCTGGGTTGCTCGCCGGGCACGGTCAAGAGTCAGACCTCGCACGGGTTGGCCGCGCTGCGACGCCAACTCGGCGCGGAGACGCTCGCCGCCTGGCAACCGCGCGGTGTGAAAGGGGAGCGGGTAGTTGCGCCAGTCTGACGACGACACAGCCCGTCGGCTGCTGGAGATCCTGGCCGAGGAACCGCCGCCGCCATCCCGGGTGAACATCGCCGCCCTGGTACGGGTCGGCCGCCGCCGGGCCCGAGCACGCCGGTTGATCGGCCTCGGTGGGGCGGTGGGGGTGACGGTGGCCGCACTCGCCGTCGTACCGGTGCTGGTGGACGTGGCGACCCGCGAACGGCTGGCGCCGGCGGACGAGCCCGTCGCGCAGGCGTCCGCGCAGCCGGACCCCGTCGCGCCGACGAGTTGTCAGCCGGCCCCCCTTCCGGTCCCGGCCGACACGTTCAGCAGTCAGGTCCTCGGCGGTGACCCGAGCGGTCGCTACCTGGTGGGTACCGCCACCGGCGGCAACCAGCGGACCTCGGTGCTGCGCTGGGACGACGGTCGGTTGCAGGTGCTCGACATACCGGTGACCGATCCGACCCACCTGGCGGTCAACTCGCGTGGGGACGTGGCCGGGGACGGCTACTTCCCCAAGAAGCTGGGCGGTCAGGCGGGCGCGTGGACCTATCGGGACAGCAGATTCGCCGAACTTCCCACCGTCTCCGGGCCGCCGGTCGCGGTCGTGGGCATCAACGAGCGGGGCGACGTCCTCGGCACGATCAGGGGCGCGGCGCCGCTGGTCATGGTGAGCCCGGAGTCGAAGCAGGGTCCGGTCAGTCCCACCACTGACGTACCGAACGTCCCGGAGGTGCCCGACGCGACGGGTCGGACGAAGCTGATCCAACCGGTGGTCTGGCCGGGTGACCAGCCCGACGCCGTACGGTCGTTGCCGCTCCCGGAGAGCCTGATGGTCGTGAACGTACAGGCGGTCGACGACAGTGGCACGGTCATCGGCACGGGCAGATCGTTCTCGGGTTCCCCGGCCGGTGCCTCGGGGACGCTCGCGATGCGTGGCCTGATCTGGGCGCCGGACGGGTCGGTACGGGAACTGGCGGCTCCGTCCGGACACGGCCCCGACACCGTGGCCCGTTCCATCCGGGGTGACTGGGTGGTCGGGTCGTACCAGAGCCCGGCCGAGCCTACGGTGGGCGCCCGCTGGGACCTGCGTACCGGAGAGGTCAGGCCGATGGCGCTGAAGTACATGACCGCGGTCAACCGTGCTGGTTGGGCGGCCGGGTACGTACTGGACGAGCGGGAACGACAGGCCCCGGCGGTCGCTTTCGACCAGCGGATCATGGTGCTGCCGATCCCGGCGAAGTTCGACCGGAACGAGGGGGAGCCGATCAGCGTCACGATCAGCGACGACGGCCGGCAGATCGGCAGTGTGCTCCGTACGAAGGGACGGTCGACGAGCGCCGCGTTCCGCTGGACCTGCACCTGAGGTTGCCAGGTAAGGAGGGGCCCCTTGTTAACGCTATGGGTTAACAAGGGGCCCCTCCTTACCTGGCCTACGTCGGTAGCCGATGTCACCGGCATCCCGCACCTGGGATAGATTCCCGGATGTGAGATACACCGAAGAGGCGGAAACCGTGCTCGGGTCGGTTGACGCGCGGCTCGCGTCACGGCTGGCCGAGCTGCGCGCGGAGCACGGTTGGTCGTTGGAGGAGTTGGCGAAACGCTCCGGGGTGAGTCGTTCGACCCTCTCCCGGGTCGAACGGGCCGAGATCAGCCCCACCGCCGTGCTGCTCGGCAAGCTCTGTACGGTCTACCGGCGGACCCTGTCCCGGCTGCTCAGCGAGGTGGAGTCGGACCCGATCGGTATGGTGCCGGTGCGGGCCCAGACGGTCTGGACCGACCCCGCCACCGGCTTCGTACGACGTTCGGTGTCACCGCCCGACGCCGGTCTCCGGGCCGAGCTGGTCGAGGCCGTGCTGCCGCCGGGAGCCGACATCGCGTACGACGCCCCCTCGGTGACCGGCCTGGAACAGCACCTCTGGCTCCTCGACGGCCGGTTACAGGTCACCGTGCGCGACGATGTGTACGACCTGGACCCAGGCGACTGCCTACGGTTCCGCCTCTGGGGCCCGTCCCGGTTCCACTGCCCAGGACCGGCGCCGGCCCGGTACGCACTGGTCCAGGTGCTGCCGTGAGCGGGGCGGCGACGTACGGGGTGGTGCCGGAGCACCCGACGTCGGTCGAGCGGCTCGACCCGGTGGGAGTCGACCGGCACCTGGCCGAACTCGCCGACGTGCTGCGTTCCTGTGTGGAAGGCGGCGCCAGCGTGGGGTTCCTGACGCCGTTCACCCCAGCCGAGGCGCACCGCTACTGGCAGGACGTACGCGACCTGCTCGGCGCGGGTGGGCGGGTGCTGCTCGTGGCCCGCCGCGACGGACGCGTCGTCGGTACCGCGCAGTTGGTGCTCGCGACGCCCGCGAACGGCGCCCACCGAGCCGAGGTGTGCAAGGTTCTGGTGCACCCGGACGCGCGGCGGGGCGGGGTCGGGCGTGCGCTGATGGACGCGATCGACACGGAGGCCCGACGGCACGGTCGCAGCCTGCTGCTGCTCGACACGGTCCGGGGGTCCGCGGGTGAGCGGCTCTACCGGGCGGTCGGTTACCAGGTGTCCGGCGTGATCCCCGGATACGCGCGCTCGACCGAGGGGACGCTGGAGGACACCACGGTCATGTTCAAGGCGCTGTCACCCACCCCGGTCCCCGGGTGACCGCCATGAAGACGAAGAGCAGGACCAGCGTCACCACCGCGACGGTGAAGAGGAGCAGCAGGTCGCGTCGGCCGTGGCTGGCGGCAGCGGTCGTCGGGTCCGAGGCCGGGGCCGGGGTCGCGGGCAGGTCATGGGTGACGGCGGCCAGATCGGCCAGCGTACGGGCGGCGTAGACGGCAGCGGCGCGCTCGGAGAACTCGTCCAGGTCCAACCGCCCTGCCGCGGTGTGCCGTTGCAGGGCGTCGAGCACCCGTTGCCGGTCATCGTCGGATGCCCGCATCTGCACGTCCACGCGAGACAGCGTACGCAAGAAAACCGCCCCGGGGCGATCAGCGGACAACGATCAGTCGGGGGCGTTCACGCTGCGGCGTCGAGCGGGTCGGCGAGCAACTGTCCGAAGGCGAGTTCGGCCGCCCCGATCAACACCGTGTCCTCGCCCAACTGCGGTGTACGCAACCGGACGTGGTCGCGAATGGCGGGCAGGGCCACCGCGTTGATCCGGCTGCGTACCCGGGTCGCCGCGGCGAGGTAGATGTCCCGCAGCGGTCCGCCGAAGATCACCACGTCCGGGTTGAAGATGTTGACCAGGTTCGCCACACCGAAGCCGAGCCAGTCGCCGACCTGTCGTACCGCGGTTTGCGCGGTCGCGTCCCCGTACGCCGCCGCCTCGACCACCGCTCGGGCCGCGCCCGGCGCGGTTACCCTGTTCCGGCCAGCGGCCTGGAGCAGAGCGTGCTCACCGATCTCGGTCTCCCAGCAGCCGTGCGAACCGCATCCGCACAGATGTCCGCCCCGGTTCACCACCATGTGGCCGACCTCGCCGCCGTAGCCGCCGTGTCCGGTCAGCCGCCGGCCGCCGACGATGATGCCGGCGTCGACCCCGACGTCGTGGTGCAGGTAGATGACGTTCTCCAGGCCGGCCGCCGCGCCCCGGGTGTGCTCGGCCAGTGCGCTCACGTCGGCCGCCCGGTTCACCAGCACCGGCCGGTTCGAGTCCAGGTCGGTGGCGAGCGCCGGGGCGAGCGACCCGTCGACCCAGCCCTGCGGCGGATGTACGTGCACCGCGCCGTTGTCGCCCCGCATCATGCCGCAGACCGCCACGCCCGCTCCGACGTAGACCGAGCCCTCCGGCACCGTCTGGTGCATCTCCTTGACGAAACCCGCCAGCACCGGCACCGACTCCTCGGCGGGCAGACCCGGTGTACGGACCAACTCCCGCCGGTCGAGCACGACCCCGCCGAGGCCGACGCGGGCAGCCCGCAACGTGTCCACCTCGATGCTGCACGCGTACGCATAGACCCGGGCGGACTCGGGCCGGACGACCAGGGATGGTCGCCCGGCCCGGCCGGTCTCCCGAGGGGCGCGTTCGCTGACCAGGCCGGCGGCGGTCAACTCGGCGGTCAGCGCGCCGATCGTGCTGCGGTTGAGCCCCAGCGAGGTGGTGAGTTCCGCCCGCGAGGTCGCGCCGTGGACGTGCACGTAGCGGAGCAGTGCGCCGAGGTTCTGACGGCGTACTTCCTCCTGGCTCGGCGCGGCGCGCATCGGGGTGTCACATCACTTTCGCGTGGTGTCATCGATTACCAGTGGCGGCGGCCCGGCGGCGGCTGAATGCGTCCACACCGGCGGCAGCGAGCAGCACCACACCGGTGAAGACGTACTTCGAGCCGGAGTCGACGTTCAGCAGTCCCATGCCATTGTCGATCACGGCGATGACAGCACCGCCGAGCACCGCGTCGAGCACCCGGCCCTTGCCACCGAAGAGGCTGGTGCCGCCGATCACGGCGGCGCCGACGGCGTAGAGCAGCACATTGCTGCCGCCGGTGTTGGCGTCGACCGAGTTGGCCCGGCTCACCGCGACGATGCCGCCGATGGAGGCCATCGCGGAGCAGATCACGAAGACCGAGATGCGGATCCGGTCGACGTTGATGCCGGCCCGGCGCGCGGCCTCCCTGTTGCCACCGACCGCGTAGACGTGCCGTCCGTACGCGGTCCGCTGCAGGACGAAGGTCCAGACGACCAGCAGCACCACGATGATCGGCACCACGATCGGCACGCCGCGCAGCGACGAGATCAGGGTGTTGATGCTGCGTTCAAGGTTGAGGATGTAGACCATCACGCCGACGATCACGGCCAGGGCGCCGATCCGGAACAGCACCACCGGGAACGGGTCGGCGACCAGGCCGCGCGCCGAGCGGCTGTAGTAGCGGCGCAGTTGCACCACGGCGTAGGTGCCGACACCGACGACGGCGAGCAGCCAGCCGAGCCACGGCGGCAGGTTGCGGTTGGCGATCGCCACCAGCACGTCGTCGCGGACGGAGATGTTGGTGCCGCCCTTGATCAGGATCAGCACCAGCCCCTGGAACCCGAGGAAGGCGGCGAGTGTGACCACAAAGGACGGGATGCCGACCTTCGCGACCAGGATGCCGAGCACCAGTCCGATCACCAGCCCGGTGCCGATCGAGGCGAGCACCGAGGCGTACCAGGGCCAGCCGTGCAGGGTGGTGAGCACGGCGAGCACGGCGGCGCAGACACCGCTGGCGAAACCGGCGGAGAGGTCGATCTCACCGAGCAGGAGGACGAAGACGAGACCCATCGCGATCAACGTGATCGCGGCGCCCTGGGTGAAGAGGTTCGCGAAGTTGCCGGCCGAGAGGAAGCTGCTCCGCAGGGACGAGAAGATGACGCAGAGCACGACCAGCCCGAGTACGGCCGGCAGCGCGCCGATGTCGCCACCGCGGACCCGAGCGACGTAGTCACGGACGTGTTCCCCGACCGTGCGGGTCGGTACGGGCACCGGCTCCTTGCGCACCGCTTTCGTGGTGGAGGTGCTCATTGCTCGGCTCCAGGGGTGATGAGTTCCGGGTGACCGGCGCCGTTGTCGCCGTTCTCGGTGCGCAGTCCGAGTTCACCGCTGCGTCCGGCGGTGATCAGCTCGACGATCTGCGAGTGGGTGATGTCGGTCGTCTTGACCTGGGCCACCATGCGGCCGAGGTAGAGGGCGGCGACCCTGTCGGAGACCGCGAAGACGTCGTTCATGTTGTGTGAGATGAGGACGACGGCGAGGCCGTTGTCGGCCAGGCGGCGGACCAGTTCGAGCACCTGGGCGGTCTGCGCCACGCCGAGTGCCGCGGTCGGCTCGTCCAGGATGACCAGCTTGCTGTTCCAGAGCACGGCCTTGGCGATGGCGACCGTCTGGCGTTGCCCGCCGGAGAGGCTGGCGACCAGTTGGCGCAGCGACTTCACGGTCCGTACGGAGAGCCCGGCGAGGGTTTCGGCGGCCATCTGCTCCATGCCCGCCTCGTCGAGCACCAGGCCGGCTTTCTTCTCCCGGCCGAGGAACATGTTCTGCACGATGTCGAGGTTGTCGCAGAGCGCGAGGTCCTGGTAGACGACCTCGATGCCGAGCGCGGCGGCGTCCCGTGGACTGCCCACGGTCACCGGCTTGCCCTCGAAGAGGAAATCCCCGCCGTCGATGGGGTAGATGCCGCTGATGCACTTGACGAGCGTTGACTTGCCGGCGCCGTTGTCGCCGACCAGTGCGGTCACCTCGCCCTGATGGGCGGCGAAGGCGACGTCGCGGAGGACCTGCACTGGACCGAAGTTCTTGTCGATCCCACGCAGTTCCAACAGGGGTGTCGCGGACACGGTGGTCTCCTTTACACGGGTGTCCGATCGCGGGGTCGCCGTTCGCGGGATGTTCCGTTCGCGGGGCTCCGGTCGCGGGAGTCCGATCTCGGGCTCCACGGGCCGATCGTGGACGGTTGTGCCTCGGCGGCACCGTGCACGGTCGATTGTGGATGCCTGGTGGGGTGCCGTTGGTGACATGGTGGGCGACGTGGCTCACCGTGGTCACCGATCGGGAGCGCCGGTGTGCCCGTCCGTCGAGGAGTCGACAGACGGGCACACCGGACCCGACCGGTTCAGCCCCAGGTCAGCTGATGCCGGCTGCGGTGCAGGCCGCGGCGAGCGCGGCGGTGCACACCTGCTCCTTGGTCACGAAGCCGTCGGCGATGACGTCCTTGACGTTGGACTTGTCGATGGCCTTCGGGGTCAGCAGCACGGACGGGACCTCACGGCCACCCTCCGGGTCCTTGACGGTCTGGCCGACGTCCTTGCGCTCGCCCTTGGCCAACGCGATCGCCAGCTCGGCACCGGCCTGCGCCTCCTGCTTGATCGCCTTGTAGACGGTCATGCACTGGTCGCCGGCGAGGATGTTCTGCAGACCCTGGACGGTCGCGTCCTGGCCGGTCACCGGCACCTTGCCGTTGAGGTTGTTCTTCTTCAGGATGGAGACGACCGCGTTGCCGAGACCGTCGTTGGCGGCCAGCACACCGTCGATCTTGCCGCCCTGGGAGGTCAGCATCTGCTCGAAGATGGTGCCCGCCTGGGTGTTGTCCCAGCCCGGAACGGACTGGTCCGGACCCTTGGTGTACTCCTTGGCGTCGTACTTCGGCTGGAGCACCGAGTCGTAGCCGTTCTTGAACAGGGTGGCGTTGTTGTCGGTCGGCGAGCCGTTGAGCTCGGCCACCACCGGGTTCTTGGCGCCCTTCTCGGTCAGGCACTTGACCAGGCCCTCGCCCTGCAGCTTGCCCACCGCGACGTTGTCGAAGCTGACGTAGTACTGGGCCGAGCCGCCGAGGGTGAGCCGGTCGTAGTCGATGGTGGCGACGCCCTGGGACTTCGCCTTGTCGAGGACCGCCTTGCCGGTGCCGGAGTCCAGGTTGACGATCATCAGCGCGGTGGCGCCGCCGGTCATCATCTGGTCGGCGATGGTCTGGAACTGGGTCTTGTCGCCCTGTGCGTTCTGGATGACGTAATCGACGCCAGCGGCCTTGAATGCCTCTTCCAGGAACTTGCGGTCCGCGGTCTCCCAGCGGTCCGAGGAGGCGCTGTCCGGCAGGATCACGCCGATCTTGGGAGTCTTGGCGCCGCTGCCGGCGTCGTCGGAGCTGTCGCCGCAGGCGGTCAGCGCGCCGGTGGCGAGCAGGCCCACGGCGGCGATGGTGAGGATCCCTTTGCGCATTGCACGGGTCCTTTCGGGGGTGGGTTAGGTCCGCTTGACTTCGTTGCGTGGCGCGGTGGGTGGGGAAGGTGCGGTCCGCCGCCACTGCAGGTTCAGAGTGGCTGTACTTACCTTTGTTGTGTCCGGCAACGTATTGCGCCTGGGAGCGAGGCACAAGGGTGCCGAGGCCATCAGTTTTGTTGCCCGCCATAACAATTCAGCAACGTGGGGGATACGTGCGCGTCATGGCGACGACGGTCCGCCGGTACGCCCCATTTGCGGTTTGCTCCACGCACCTGCCCGACCGATTCCCGAGCCGATTGGAGGGACCGGACCTCGGGCACCTCGGGCCGGAAGCCAGCGGCCTGGGACCGTACGTCAACCGGCGGCGATCGGCGCGGTGATCGCCGCGGTCAGGCGGATCAGGTCCGCCGGCGCGAGCTGGAGTTGCAGACCTCGGCGACCGGCGGAGACGTACACAGTGGAGTGCTGCTCCGCCGACGAATCGACCACGGTGGGCAACCGCTTCCGTTGGCCCAGCGGACTGATGCCGCCCCGGACGTAACCGGTGGTCCGCTCGGCCAGAGTCCGGTCGGCCATCACCGCCCGCTTGCCGCCGACCGCCGCCGCCAGCGCCTTCAGGTCCAGTTCGCCGGTGACCGGTACGACCGCCACGGTCAACGCTCCGTCGACCTCGGTCACCAGTGACTTGAAGACCCGCTCCGGCTCGACACCGAGCGCGGCGGCCACCTCCGCGCCGTAACGCGGCGAGTCCACCGGTACGTCG
Organism: Micromonospora sp. NPDC050417; assembly: GCF_044458865.1. Taxonomy (NCBI): domain Bacteria; kingdom Bacillati; phylum Actinomycetota; class Actinomycetes; order Micromonosporales; family Micromonosporaceae; genus Micromonospora; species Micromonospora sp. NPDC050417. The sequence continues at coordinate 83,998 of NZ_JBITIH010000003.1, read as the reverse complement.
TACGGGTGGGTGCTGTGCACGACCTTCTGCTTGACCAGCAGTGCCGTCGCCGGCGTCCCCTGACCTGCCACGGCCGCGAACCCTACCCGGTCAACGGTGCCGGGCGGCAGACCAGCACGGTCGGCGCGCCGGCCACCCGGGTCAGTACCAGGCTCGCCGGCTCGGCACCGGAGAGCCGCAGATCCCGCCGGAGCCGTTCGGGATCGAGTGCCGAACCCCGTTTCAGGATCTCCACCCGTCCGACCCCACGTTCGCGCAGCAGGGTACGCAGCCGTTTGAGTGAGAACGGCAGCACGTCGCTGATCTCCAGACAGCGGGCGAACCGGGTCGGTACGGCTTGGTTGGCGTAGACGTACGCGATGGTCGGATCGGCCAACGTGCCACCGACCGTCGCGGCGAACTCGGCGACCAGGTGGGCCCGTACGACCGCGCCGTCCGGGTCGTAGACGTAGCGCCGTACCGGGCCGACCGGCGCCTCGACCGTGCCGCTCCCGGTCAACTGGTCGACCTCCGCGTCGCCGCTGTCCCGACTCCCACCGTCGCCGTCCCGCCCCCGGGCAGTGGGTTGGTAAGGGACCCTTCTACTACCGGAAGCGATAACAGGGGGCCCTTCCTTACCGCGAAGCAGGGTGGCGCGGCGGGGGACCTGTGCGAGTGCGCCGCACCAGAGGGTCGCCTCGACCAGGTCGTGGTCGACGCTGACCCATTCCGCCTCCGCACCGGGCGGGATCAGCCGGTGGTCCAGGCCGGGCCCGACCTTCACCACCGTGCGGGCGACCCGGTCGGCCAGGCCGACGACAAAGTCCCACGGTGGGGAGTAGGCGGCCGGGTCGAAGATCCGCCGGCCATCGGTCGCACGCCGGGCCGGGTCGCAGAAGACCGCGTCCACGCCGGTCAGATCGAACTGTTCGGCATCGCCGCAGACGACGGTGAACCGGTCGGCCAGGCCGGCGGCCTCGGCGTTCGCGGCGGCGAGCGCGGCGGTGGTCGGGTCGGCCTCGACGCCGTACACCCGGATGCCGGCCCGGGCGGCGGCGAGCGCGTCGGCGCCGAGGCCGCAACCGAGATCGGCCAGGGTGCGTACCCCGGCGGCCCGCAGCCGTCGCGCACGCCGGCCGGCGACCACCGACCTGGTGGCCTGTTCGAGCCCGGGGCGGGTGAAGAACATGCCGGTGGCGTCCGGACCGAACTTGTCGGCGGCGCGGCGGCGCAGTTCGGCCTGGGTGAGGGCGGCGGCGGCCAGCGTGCCGGGAATCCCCGCCGAACGCAGCGCGGCGGCGGCGACCAGTGGATCGCCGCCGGCGAGTTCGGCCGCCGAGGCGAGCGCGGATACCCCGACCGGAGTACGCAGCGCGGCGAGCTGGTCGACATCCATCGAGCCATTGTGAGGTAGTACACGTCTCGATGTGAGGCACCGCACGTCCCGCGCGTCGAGGCGGGCGGGTGGTGTCCTGATCGCCCTGGCGATGGTGGCCTGGTAAGGGGTTTCGTGGAACACGCGGGCGACCATGTTGGCACTCTCCTTGACGGAGTGCTAGCCACCGGCATAATCTGCCGTTAGCACTCTCGGACCGAGGGTGCCAGCTTCCGGGCTCCGGCCCGGCGGCTGAAACGCCAGGCGGACCGGCACCCGCGACGACGGAACCGCCCGGTGGCATGTGGCAGATTGACGCTGACCAGCCCGCTGGTCAGCATAGAAACCAGTACCCCAGGAGGGTATGCCCGTGACTACCGCGACCAAGGTTGCGATCAAGCCGCTCGAGGACCGGATCCTGGTCCAGGCGAACGAGGCTGAGACGACCACGGCGTCGGGCATCGTGATCCCCGACACCGCCAAGGAAAAGCCGCAGGAGGGCACCGTCCTCTCCGTCGGCCCGGGCCGCATCGACGACAAGGGCAACCGGATCCCGGTTGACGTCAAGGTCGGCGACACGGTCCTCTACTCGAAGTACGGCGGCACCGAGGTTAAGTACGCCGGCGAGGAGTACCTGGTGCTCTCCGCCCGCGACGTCCTCGCGGTCATCGAGAAGTAGTGATCTGACCGATCCAGTGATCACTGCCCCGGACCGGCATGCCGGGCCGGGGCAGTGCTGTGTGAAGGGACCCGAGTAAAACATGGCGAAGATTCTGAGCTTCTCGGATGACGCCCGGCACCTGCTGGAGCACGGTGTCAACACGCTCGCCGACACGGTCAAGGTCACCCTCGGCCCGCGCGGGCGCAACGTCGTTCTGGACAAGAAGTTCGGTGCCCCGACGATCACCAACGATGGTGTGACCATCGCCAAGGAGATCGAACTCACCAACCCGTACGAGAACCTTGGCGCGCAGCTGGTCAAGGAGGTGGCGACGAAGACCAACGATGTCGCCGGTGACGGGACCACCACCGCGACGGTGCTCGCCCAGGCGCTGGTCCGTGAGGGCCTGCGCAACGTGACCGCCGGGGCGAACCCGACCGGTCTCAAGCGGGGCATCGACGCGGCAGCGGCCAAGGTGTCCGAGGCCCTGCTGAAGAAGGCCGTCGAGGTCGGCAGCCGCGAGTCGATCGCGCACGTGGCGACCATCTCGGCGCAGGACGCGACCATCGGCGACCTGATCGCCGAGGCGATGGAGCGGGTCGGCCGCGACGGTGTCATCACCGTCGAGGAGGGCTCCACCCTCGCCACCGAGCTGGAGGTCACCGAGGGCCTGCAGTTCGACAAGGGCTTCATCTCGCCCAACTTCGTGACCGACGCTGAGTCGCAGGAAGCGGTCCTCGACGACCCGTACATCCTGATCACGACCCAGAAGATCTCCGCGATCGAAGAGCTGCTGCCGCTGCTGGAGAAGGTTCTCCAGACCAGCAAGCCGCTGCTGATCGTGGCCGAGGACGTGGAGGGCCAGGCCCTCTCGACCCTCGTGGTCAACTCGATCCGCAAGACGGTCAAGGTCTGCGCGGTCAAGGCCCCCGGCTTCGGGGACCGCCGCAAGGCGCTGCTGCAGGACATGGCCGTCATCACCGGTGCCGAGCTGGTCGCCCCCGAGTTGGGCTACAAGCTCGACGCGGTCGGCCTGGAGGTGCTCGGTAGCGCCCGTCGGGTCGTGGTCGACAAGGACAACACCACGGTCATCGACGGCAAGGGCCGTGACACCGAGGTGGCCGACCGGGTCGCCCAGATCCGCAAGGAGATCGAGGCTTCGGACTCCGAGTGGGACCGGGAGAAGCTGGCCGAGCGGCTGGCGAAGCTCTCCGGTGGCATCGCGGTGATCAAGGCCGGCGCGGCGACCGAGGTCGAGATGAAGGAGCGCAAGCACCGCATCGAAGACGCGATCGCCGCCACCAAGGCCGCCGTCGAAGAGGGCACTGTTCCGGGCGGCGGCGCCGCGCTGGTGCAGATCTCCTCGGTCCTCGACGACGACCTGGGCTTCACCGGTGACGAGAAGGTCGGTGTGTCGATCGTCCGCAAGGCGCTCGTCGAGCCGCTCCGCTGGATCGCGCAGAACGCCGGGCACGACGGTTACGTGGTCGTACAGAAGGTGGCGGGCAGCGCCTGGGGCACCGGCCTCAACGCCGCCACCGACGAGTACGTCGACCTGGCCAAGGCCGGCATCATCGACCCGGTGAAGGTGACCCGCAACGCGGTCCTCAACGCCGCGTCCATCGCCGGTCTGCTGCTCACCACCGAGAGCCTGGTCGTCGACAAGCCGGCCAAGGCGGAGGCTCCGGCCGCTGGTGGACACGGCCACGGCCACCAGCACGGTCCGGGCTTCTAGTTCGCCCGTACCACCGGTAGGACGGCACCACCCGCTTACGCGGTAGAACCAGGGTAGGTTCGCGTTCCTGGCCCCAACCGGCCATGTCGCGCGAATCTACCCTGGTTTGCGTCAGCCCCCGGGCGGCGCGGATCGCTCAGCGTCAGGTCCCCCTTGCCGTACGTGGCCAAGATGACGTTCTGCGAGTCTGGACCACCACCGCCCACTACCGGCTCCCCGCCGGGAGCGTCACCATTGGCCCGGTGAACACCGCACAGAGCAGGTACGGATCACTCGTCGGGATCGCCGCCGCCGCTGTCGCGATCGGCTCGGCCGAGTTGGTCGCCGCGGCGACCGGACCCCGGTCGGCCCCGCTGGTCGCGGTCGGCGCGGTCGTGGTCGACGTGGTACCCGAACCCCTCAAACAGTTCGCCATCGACGTGTTCGGTGTCCACGACAAGGTCGCGCTGCTGGTCGGCACCGGTGTGCTGTTGACCGGGTTCGCCGCGCTGATCGGTATCCGCGCGCTCCGTGTCGCCGCCGTCGGCTACCTCGGCATCGCTGGCTTCGGCCTGATCGGCGCGGTCGCGGCGCTGACCCGACCGGGCGCCGGGGTAGCCGCCGCCCTGCCCTCGCTGCTCGGCGCGGCTCTTGGCGCCGGGGCGTTCCGCTGGCTACGGGTGATCCTCGTACCGCGCCCCTGGCCGGACGCCCCCCTGGCCCGGAAGGAAGGGCCCCTTGTACAACCGAATGCGATAACAAGGGGCCCTTCCTTACCCGAGCAGGGGGGTGAGGAGCGGCGTCGGTTCCTGACCGGGGTGGCGGCGACGCTCGGCGCCGCAGCGGTGGGCGGGTTCGGTGGGCGCTGGCTCGGCACCCGGCGGGGCGTCTCGGACGCCCGTGCGGCGGTGATCCTGCCCGCGCCGGCCAGCCCGGCGGCGCCCGTGCCCGCCGGCGCCGATCTCGACCTGACCCAGCTCGCGCCCTACACGACGCCGAACAGGCAGTTCTACCGGATCGACACCGCGCTGGTCGTGCCGCAGGTCGATCCCGAGAAGTGGAAACTGCGCATCCACGGTCGGGTCCGGAACCCGATCACGCTGACCTACGCCGACCTGCTCGACCGCCCCCTGATCGAACGGGACATCACCCTCGCCTGCGTCTCCAACGAGGTCGGGGGCGACCTGATCGGCAATGCCCGCTGGCTCGGCGTACCCCTGGCCGACCTGCTCGACCAGGCTGGTCCGCTCGACGACGCCGACCAGGTGGTGGGGCGCTCGGCCGACGGCTGGACCTGTGGCACCCCGACCTCGGTGCTGCGCGACGGCCGGGACGCGATGCTGGCGATCGGGATGAACGGTGAACCGCTTCCGGTCGAGCACGGCTTCCCGGTCCGGGTCGTGGTGCCCGGACTGTACGGCTACGTCTCCGCGTGCAAGTGGGTGGTGGAGCTGGAGCTGACCCGGTTCGCGGACTTCGACGCGTACTGGGTGCCACGCGGTTGGGCGCCGGAGGGGCCGATCAAGACCCAGTCCCGAATCGACACGCCCCGGCCACGTAACCGCCCGGCCGCCGGCCCGGTCACCGTCGCCGGGGTGGCGTGGGCGCAACATCGGGGCATCAAGCAGGTCGAGGTGCAGGTTGACGGGGAACCGTGGCAGCCCGCCACCCTCGCCCCGACCGCCTCGATCGATACCTGGGTGCAGTGGTCGTGGCGGTGGGAGGCGACCCCCGGCGAGCACACCCTTCGGGTACGGGCGACCGATGCCACCGGCGCGACCCAGTCCGGCGAGCCCCGACCGGTGGATCCGGACGGCGCCACGGGTTGGCACAGCGTGCGGGTGACCGTCCGCTGACGGCTGTACGTCCGCCCGGGACGGGCGGGTTCGGACGGGACGGGCGGGTTCGCACGGACGCCGATGCCGGGACGGACACTGGGTCCGGACGGGGTGCTCCCGCCGGACCCAGCCTGAGTGGAGTGCGTGGACGTCAGCTCGCGGCGCGTTGGGCCGGCACGGTCGAACGGAACGGGCGGCCGAGGCGGGCCTCCAGTCGGGCGATGTCGACCCGGGTTCGGCGTCGGTCGGCGAGATCCTCCCAACCGACGGCGAGCAGCCGTAGCCGTTCGGACTCGCTGAAGCCGCCCCAGACGCCGTACGGCTCGCGCACGGTCAGCGCGTGGGCGGCGCACTCGGCCCGTACCGGGCAGGTGCCGCAGACCTTCTTCGCCCCCGCCTCGCGGCGGTTACGGGACGCACCGCGTTCACCGTCGGGATGGAAGAACTGCGCGGTGTCCCGCCCTCGGCAGGCACCGAACCGTTGCCATTCCCACAGATCGACGATGGGTCCGGGCAGTCTGCGTACGTTCGACATCTGCAACCCTCCTCCCGCGGCACCGACGGACACTCGACCAAGGCCGGTGTCCGGGCGGCGGGCCGCGTAGACACACCCGATTCCGGCCTCAGATCGGCCATACCCAGCCCGTCGCCGAATCACACGTCCCGGGACCCCGCAACCTGATCATTTCTGTCCCCGTGCGGGGTCGTCGGTGGCCTCTGCCCGGGACGGGTCTTACCGCCCAGCCGGCGCGAGCTGGGCCGCAAGTCGGTGCAACCGGCCGGAACGGGCAAAAACTTTCCTTTCCATCAGCCGGAAACTCGTCATGATCAGTGGCGGTCGTGGTCTGCTCGTACGTGGGGAAAGGAGACCACTGTGCGTACTGTCCTCGTCTGTGTCCGGACACCGCTCGCGGCGCAGAGCGTCGCGTCCGCCGCGGCCCGGCTCGGGCTGGCGGCCGTGGTGCGTACGGCGATCTCCGATCCCGAGGTGATGCTTCGGCTCTCCGAGCGGCCGGCGGACGTGCTGCTCGTGGACACCGCGCTCACCCGGCCGGACAGCGTCGGCTTCACCCGGCGGGTGTTGGCCCGTGCGCCCGGCGCAGCGATCCTGCTGCTCGGGGCGGAGGAGCCCGGGGTGGCGGCGGCGGTCATCGCCGCCGGTGGCCGGGGTCTGCTGCCCGGCACCGACCATGATCTGGTGAGCGTGGTGGCGAAGGCGATGCTGCTGCTCAGCACCCCGGGTCGGGGTGGTCGGGGCACGGGGCTGACCGGTGCCGGCGGTTCGAATGCGCCCGCCTCACCGGCGGAGGTTCCCGGCCGGACCGCCGCCGAACGGTTGCCCAACTCCGCCTCGCGTGTGCCGGCCCGCCCCGGCGCGGTGCCCGCCGGTACCGGGACGACGGTCGGCCCGCCTGTTGGTCCGGTGGAACCCACCGGTCGCGCCGAGTCGGTCGACGACGGCGGTCCCGGTGGTCCGCCCGGCGGGCCGACCGTCGTCCCGGTCCAGCGGGGTGAGGACGGGCCCGGCGGGTCGGGCGAGCGGGGCGCCGTCGAGGGGGACGCGACCGCTGTCGAGGGGGCCGATCCCCGGACCAACGTGCCGCCGGAGAACCGGTACGGGACGCCGCGTCGCAGTGACCCCGCCAACGCCGGTGGCTACGGCCGGCCGGTTGCCGCGACCGCCGGTGCGGGTGCCGCCGCCGGCCCGGCCCGGAGGGCCGCGCTGACCGAGCGGGAGCTACAGGTGCTGCTCGGCATGGCCGACGGCAAGAGCAACGCCGAGATCGGGCGGGAGCTGTTCGTCTCGGAGGACACCGTCAAGACCCATGCCCGCCGGTTGTTCCGCAAGCTCGGCGCCCGGGACCGGGCGCACGCCGTCGCCGCCGGTTTTCGGGCCGGTCTGGTTGCCTGACCGTACGGTCGCCGACCGCCGTGCGGTCAGCTCGTCGGTTCGTCCTCGTCGTCGGTTCCCTCGGCCAGGGTGTCGTGCACGCCGTCGGCGTAGCCTCGGGCGTACTCCCAGGTGACGTAGTGGTCCGGATCGGGGTCGAAGGCCGGCTCGTGCACCCGGGGTCGGCCGGAGCTGAGCAGGTGGCGGAGGTTGCCCCGGAGCAGGTCCCAGTCGAAGTAGTGCGGTTCGTGACAGTCCTCGCACTCGATCACCAGGCCGCGGACCCCGGTCGGACCCAGTAGCGCCTGGTAGATCTCCAGGTCGGCAAGGTCCTCCAGGACGTCCTGCCGTTCGACCTCGGAGAGCGGATCTAGCTGGGCGTCCTCCGCAGGGTCGTCCAGTCCCGCCGACGGATCGGCGGGGTCACCGTTGAACGGGTCGATCGGCTCGTCGTGCACCCCTCCACCGTAGTCGCAACGGCGCCTGTCGCGCCCACCCTCGTCGCCCGGCCCGCCGCGTCCGCCTTCCGGTCCCGGGGATCGCGGTCCATGCGGTGCCGCTCGCCACCGCCCGCTCGTGCCGGACCGCCGCAGCTCACTGGGTACGATGAACCATCGCGCCGCAACGTCCGGACACGCCGAGGCGTGTGTCCACGGCACCCGGCCAATCCCGAACCACCAGCTCAGGGAGAACTCGTGGACCACTCACCCACCCATCTTCCGACGGGCAGCGGCGACGCCGACCAGTTCGGTGGGCTCGTGCCCGAGTTGCCCTTCGGTTCCGCCCGCGCGGTTCCGCTCGGCCTCACCTTCGACGACGTGCTGTTGCAGCCCGCCGAGTCGGACATCGTGCCCAGCAAGGTGAACACCGTCACCCGGATGACCCGCAACGTCTCCATCTCCATCCCGCTGCTGTCGAGCCCGATGGACACGGTGACCGAGGGTCGGATGGCGATCGCCATGGCCCGCCAGGGTGGCATCGGTGTCCTGCACCGCAACCTGTCGATCGAGGACCAGGCGCTCCAGGTCGACCTGGTCAAGCGCTCCGAGGCCGGCATGGTGACGAACCCGATCACCTGTAGCCCGGACGACACGCTCCGCGACGTCGACGCGCTCTGCGGGCGTTACCGCATCTCCGGGGTGCCGGTAACCGACGCCAACGGTGCCCTGGTCGGCATCGTCACCAACCGGGACATGCGTTTCGTCACCGACGGCGACACCCCGGTTCGCGACATCATGACGCGGATGCCGCTGGTCACCGCGACCGTCGGGGTCACCAAGGACGAGGCGTTGGAGCTGCTGCGTCAGCACAAGGTGGAGAAGCTGCCGATCGTCGACACCTCCGGCCGGCTGCGCGGGTTGATCACGGTCAAGGACTTCGCCAAGAGCGAGCAGTTCCCGAACGCCACCAAGGACGACGCGGGCCGGCTGCGGGTCGCGGCGGCCGTCGGGGTCGGCGAGGACTCGTACAAGAGGGCACAGACGCTGGTCGAGGCCGGTGTGGACGTGCTGATCGTGGACACGGCCCACGGTCACCAGCGGGCCGTGCTGGAGATGGTCACCCGGCTGAAGAAGGACACCGCCGTCGACGTGATCGGCGGCAACGTCGCCACCTTCTCCGGGGCGAAGGCCCTGGTCGAGGCGGGTGCCGACGCGGTCAAGGTCGGGGTCGGTCCGGGCGCCATCTGCACCACCCGGGTGGTGGCCGGGGTCGGCGTGCCGCAGATCACCGCGATCATGGAGGCGGTCCGGGCCGCGCGGCCGGCCGGTGTCCCGGTCATCGCCGACGGCGGTATCCAGTACTCGGGCGACATCGCCAAGGCGATGGTCGCCGGGGCCGACACGGTGATGCTCGGCAGCCTCCTCGCCGGTTGCGAGGAGAGTCCCGGTGACCTGCTGATCATCAACGGCAAGCAGTACAAGGCGTACCGGGGGATGGGGTCGCTCGGTGCGATGCAGTCCCGGGGCCAGGCCCGCTCGTACTCCAAGGACCGCTACTTCCAGCAGGACGTGACCAGCGAGGAGAAGCTGGTTCCGGAGGGCGTCGAGGGTCAGGTGCCGTACCGGGGGCCGCTGGCACAGGTCGCCCACCAGCTCATCGGTGGGCTGCGGCTCGCCATGGGGTACGTCGGCGCGGAGAGCATTCCCGAGCTGCACCGCCGGGGCCAGTTGATCCGGATCACCGCGGCCGGGCTCAAGGAGAGTCACCCGCACGACATCCAGATGACCGTCGAGGCACCGAATTACCACACCCGCTGACCCGCGTCAGCGGCTCGCCGCCAACCTTCTCACCCGCTGGAGCACCCCATGCGTGACGTGGTCGAAATCGGGCTCGGTAAAACCGCGCAACGCGGTTACCACCTGGACGACATTGCGATCGTGCCGAGCCGTCGTACCCGGGATGTGGACGACGTCTCCACGGCCTGGCAGCTCGACGCCTACCCGTTCCGGATCCCCTGTGTGGGGCACCCGTCGGACGCGACCATGAGCCCCACCTCGGCTGCCGCCCTGGGTCGGCTCGGTGGGCTCGGCGTGCTCAACGTCGAGGGCCTCTGGACCCGGTACGAGGACCCGACCAAGATCCTGGAGGAGCTGAGCGGGCTGGGCGAGGACGCCCGCACGACCCGGCGCCTGCAGGAGGTCTACGCCGAGCCGATCCGGCCCGAGCTGATCACCGAGCGGGTCCGGCAGATGCGCGAGGGCGGCGGCACGGTTGCCGTCCGGGTCTCGCCGCAGCACACCCTGACGCTCGCCCCGGTGATCCTCGACGCCGGGGTGGACATCCTGGTCATCCAGGGCACGCTCGTCTCGGCGGAGCACGTCTCCACCACCGACGAGCCGTTGAACCTGAAGGAGTTCATCGCCGACCTCGACCTGCCGGTGGTGGTCGGTGGCTGCACCGACTACAAGACCGCGTTGCACCTGATGCGGACCGGCGCGGCCGGCGTGATCGTCGGCCTCGGTGGAGACGAGTGGTCGACCACCGAGTCGGTGCTCGGCATCCGGGTGCCGATGGCGACCGCGATCGCCGACGCTGCGGCGGCCCGCCGGGACTACCTCGACGAGACCGGCGGACGGTACGTCCACCTGATCGCCGACGGCGACCTGCGTACCTCCGGGGACATCGCGAAGGCACTCGGTTGCGGGGCCGACGCGGTGATGCTCGGCGAGCCGCTCTCGCTCTGCGACGAGGCGCCCGCCGGTGGTGCCTGGTGGCACCCGGCGGCCAGCCACCCGGACCTGCCGCGTGGCGCGTTCGGTGTCGCCGAGGAGTCGCTCGGTTCGATGGAGCGGCTGCTCTACGGTCCGGCCGACGAGCCGGACGGTCAGCAGAACCTCTTCGGCGGGCTGCGGCGGGCGATGGCCAAGTGCGGCTACCGCGACCTGAAGGAGTTCCAGAAGGTCGGACTGGTGCTCGACCTCGAACGCTAGGCACCACGGGCGGGGGCGGGGGGGGGGGGGGGGGGGGGGGGGGGGGGGGGGCGGCGGGGGGGGGCGGGGGGGGGGCCCCCCGCCCCCGCCCCCGCCCCCCCCCCCCCCCCCCCCCCCCCCCCCCCCCCCCCGCGCCCTAGGCTCGTCGGGTGACTCACGGTCGATGGCTTCGGAGCGGATCTGAACGTACGGCGGGCGGCGCACGCCCGGTCGTCGCGCTGGCGCTGGTCGGCGTACTGACCTTGGCGGTGGGTGCCTGTACGGGATGGGGTGACCCTGGATCGTCGCGTGCCGGGGGTTTCCAGCCCGGCGCCGACGGGGCCGGTGATCCTTATTTCCCCACCTACGGCAACGGTGGCTACGACGTGGCCAACTACGCCCTGACGGTGCGGTACGACCCGGCGAGCGATCGGCTCACCGGCACCGCCACCATCACGGCGACGGCCACCGCGAACCTGTCCCGGTTCAACCTTGACCTGGTCGGGTTGACCGTCAGCGCGGTGACGGTGGAGGGCGACCGGGCCGAGTTCCGCCACCACGAGGGGGAACTGGTCGTCACCCCGGAGCGGGGCCTGGCCCAGGACGGCCGGTTCACCGTCGAGGTGACGTACGACGGGGTGCCGGAGCCGGTCGACAGCCCGGATCTCGGCGAGGGTGGTTTCATGGCGACCGCCGACGGGGCGATCGCGCTCGGCCAGCCGGAGTCGGCCAGCACCTGGTTCCCGGTCAACGACCACCCGCAGGACAAGGCGAGCTACGAGATCGCGGTGACCGTCCCGGAGGGACTGAGCGCGTTGAGCAACGGCGTGCCGGGGGAGCGGTCGACGGCCGAGGGCTGGACCACCTGGCGCTGGTCCGAACGGACACCGATGGCGAGTTACCTGGCCATGCTGGTGATCGGCGACTACCGGGTACGCCAGGGCGTACACGCCGGCAAGCCGCTGGTGACGGCGGTGGCGTCGGGCCTGCCCGAGGGTGGGCCGGCCGAGGTGTCGCTGAACCGGACCGGGGAGATCGCCGACTTCCTGGCGACGCAGTTCGGCCCGTACCCGTTCGAGGCGTACGGCGGGGTGGCGGTCGGCGACCGCCGGATCGGCTACGCGCTGGAGACCCAGGCCCGGCCGGTGTACGGCCCGGCGTTTTTCACCTCCGGTCCCAACGACTCGGTGGTGGCGCACGAACTGGCCCACCAGTGGTTCGGGGACAGTGTGTCGGTTCGCCGGTGGAGCGACCTCTGGTTGAACGAGGGCTTCGCCACCTACGCGGAGTGGCTCTGGGCGCAGCATGACGGTGGGGTGACCGCGCAGCAGGCGTTCGACCGGGGGTACGCGGCAACGGACTGGTCGAAGCCGGCGCTCGACCCCGGCCGGTCGGCGCTGTTCGGGCGGCCGGTGTACCAGCGGGGCGCGTTGGCCGTGCACGCGTTGCGGCTGACCGTCGGCGACGAGGCGTTCTTCCGGATCCTGAGGACCTGGACGGCGGAGAAGCGTAACGCCAGTGTGGTCACCGGCGACCTGGTCACGGTCGCGGAGCGGGTCGCGGGCCGCCCGCTGGGTCCGCTCTTCGACGCCTGGCTCTCCGGCACCACGGCTCCGCCGCCTCCGCCGCCGGTGGCCTGACCGGGGTGGTTACCGGGCAACCACGAGTTCCGGGTTCGCGGCGAGGTAGGCGTCTGCCCGGCCGGCCCGCAGTTCGGTGAGGAAGCGGGTGCCGACCTGGGTGAGTTGTTCGCCCCGGTAGGCGTCGCCGTCGCCGACCGAGGTGCCGGGGAGTCCGACCATGGTGATCGCCTCCGGTCGTAGCCCGCTGAGGGCGAACGCGAAGTCGACCACCCGCTGGTTCCGGCCGCTGAAGGTGAGCGTCTCGCCCAGCGCGCGGAGTGTCTGGTCGAGCCGGTCGGGGTCGCGGGCCAGTTCCTCGCTGACCACCTTCGCGACGATCGCCTTGATGAGCTGCTGTTGGTGGCGCTGCCGGGCGTAGTCGCCCCCGGTGGTGTAGCGCTGCCGGGCGTAGTCCAGCGCCTGCCAGCCGGTGAGGTGCCGGTCGCCCTTCTCGTACACCATCTGCGGTCCGACGTACCCGTCGCCGTTGGTGTTGCCGGGCCGGTGTTTGCCGTTCGGCTGCCGGTGCTGTGAGACGACGCGTTGGTCCACGTAGAGGTCGATCCCGCCGAGTGCGTCGACCAGGTTGTCGAAGCCGCCGAAGGTCAGTACGGCGCTCGCGTCCCATTTCGTGATGCCGGTGTACCGGCTGACCGTCGCCTCGACGAGTTCGAGTCCCTGCGCGGTGTTCGGTTTGCCGTTCCCACCGTTGACCTTGCTGCCGTAGCTCATCGCGTGGGTCAGCTTGGTCTGTTGGCCGGGGAACTTCGCCTTCGCGAAGGGTGGGATGTCCACGACCAGGTCGCGGGGGAGCGAGAAGAGGTACGCGCGGTCCAGTTCCCGGCTCACCTGCATGATCAGTACCGCGTCCGCGTGCGGCTCCCAGGCCGGTTCGCCGACCCGGGTGTCGACGCCGACCAGGAGCAGGTTGAGTGGCCCGCGCAGACCGGCACCGGGTTCCGGGGTGGGGCTGGGGGTCGGCGTCGGCGAGGCCAGCGTTCCGGAGGTGTTCGTGCCGGACCGGTCTGCCGGGGTGCTCCGGTCGGGACCGCGGAGCATGGTGGTGGTGACGGCGGCTCCGGCGACCAGTAGCGCGACCACCACACCACCGGCGGCCCAGGTGATCCGGCGGCGTCGGAGCCGGCCCTTGGTGGCGTTTTCGGGCGCGTCGTCCGGTCCGTCCTCTGGCGCCCGGTGTTGTCCCGCCTCCGCCATGATGTCGGCTCCTTCCGGTCGGCCGTCATCGGCCTGCTCGTTGACCCGTGGTGCCGGCCGCGTGATAGCGGCAACCGTAATTCGTTTCGGTAACCTCTTGACAAACGCTTCGGCACCCTACTAGGAGAACGTCGTGGTGGTGCCTGAGGTTGCGTGTTCCGGCTGTTCAGATGATCGTGACCCGTCTCCGTCGGCCTGTTCCGTCGCTGCCGGCGGGCTGCCCGGCCCGGTCGGCGCGGCGGGTACGGGCCGCTCCCGGTACGCCGCGATTGGCTCCTGATCCGGGTGACTAGGTAGGCTTCCTGCACATGAGCACGCCGCGCCCCGTTCTGGTGGTTGACTTCGGAGCCCAGTACGCCCAGCTCATCGCCCGTCGGGTGCGGGAGGCCAAGGTCTATTCCGAGATCGTGCCGCACTCCATGCCGGTGGCCGAGATGCTGGCCCGAGACCCTGCCGCGATCATCCTCTCCGGCGGACCGTCGAGCGTCTATGCTCCCGGTGCCCCGCAGGTGGACCCGAAGCTGTTCGACGCGGGTGTGCCGATCTTCGGCATCTGCTACGGATTCCAGGCGATGGCCCAGGCGCTCGGTGGCACCGTCGCCCACACCGGGGGACGGGAGTTCGGCGGCACCGCGCTGAGCCCGACCGCCGACGGCGGTGTGCTGCTGCGCGAGCTGCCGGCGGAGCTGTCGGTCTGGATGAGTCACGGTGACTGTGTGACCGAGGCGCCGGCCGGCTTCGCGGTGACCGCCGCCTCCGCCGGTGCGCCGGTGGCCGCGTTCGAGGATCTCGCCGGTCGCCGCGCCGGGGTGCAGTTCCATCCCGAGGTGGGGCACACCGCCCACGGGCAGACCATGCTGACCCGCTTTCTCTACGACGTGGCCGGGATCGAGCCGACCTGGACGCCGAGCAACATCATCGACGAGCAGGTTGCCGCGATTCGGGCGCAGGTCGGGGAGAAGGAGGTCATCTGTGGCCTCTCCGGCGGGGTCGACTCGGCGGTCGCCGCGGCGTTGGTCCACCGCGCGGTCGGGGACCAGCTCACCTGTGTCTTCGTCGACCACGGCCTGCTGCGGTCCGGCGAGGCCGAGCAGGTGGAGCAGGACTACGTGGCGGCGACCGGGATCAAGCTGAAGGTCGTGGACGCGGCCGACCGCTTCCTCGACGCCCTCGCCGGGGTGACCGACCCCGAGCAGAAGCGCAAGATCATTGGCCGGGAGTTCATCCGGGTCTTCGAGGCCGCCGCGCGCGAGGTGGCCGCCGCCGGGGACGTGGAGTTCCTGGTCCAGGGGACCCTCTACCCGGACGTGGTCGAGTCGGGCGGTGGCACCGGTACGGCCAACATCAAGTCCCACCACAACGTCGGCGGGCTGCCGGAGGACCTGAAGTTCGCGCTGGTGGAGCCGCTGCGCACGCTCTTCAAGGACGAGGTACGGGCGCTCGGTGTCGAACTGGGGCTGCCCGAGGAGATGGTCTGGCGGCACCCGTTCCCCGGACCGGGCCTGGCCATCCGGATCATCGGCTCGGTCGATCGTGAGCGGCTCGACCTGCTCCGCGCCGCCGACCTGATCGCCCGTGAGGAGCTGACCGCCTCTGGCCTGGACCGGGACGTCTGGCAGTTCCCGGTGGTCCTGCTCGCCGACGTACGCAGCGTCGGGGTGCAGGGCGACGGGCGCACCTACGGGCACCCGGTGGTGCTCCGCCCGGTCTCCAGCGAGGATGCGATGACGGCGGACTGGTCGCGGTTGCCGTACGACCTGATCGGCCGGATCTCCACCCGGATCACCAACGAGGTGCCCGAGGTGAACCGGGTGGTCCTCGACGTCACCAGCAAGCCGCCGGGCACCATCGAGTGGGAGTAGCCCGGCCGAGTCACGCCGCCGGCGGGGCTCCGGGCGTACCGGGGCCGGGCTGCTGCCAGCCCGGGGCCGGCGGTGACCAGCCGGGTGCCGGGTGTGGCCAGGCGGGTGCGTCGGCCGGCTCGACCGGCATCAGGAACCACATCACCGGGTAGGCCAGCAGCGCGATGCCGCCGCTGAGCACCACGACCACGGCGAAGATCACCCGTACCAGGGTCGGGTCGACCGCTAGGTAGCGACCCAGCCCGCTGGCAACCCCGGCGATCATCCGGTCCGTGGTGGGCCGGCGAAGCTGCCGGTACGGCGGCTGCCGCGTCGGGTACTCCAACGGCGGCGCCTGCCACGGTGGGGCCTGCCGCGGTGCTTCCCGGTACGGCGGAGCCTGCGGCGGCGGTGACTGGGGTGGCGGAGTCTGGTGCGAGGGTGTCTCGGTCATGACTCCACGGTCCTCGGCGGCCACTTCGTCGGCCTCGGTGACCGCCCGGATCCTTACCCTGACTGTCCCCCGAAAGTGTGGCTAAGTGTCAGGAATCTGACTCAGTTCATCGACCCGAAGCATGATCCGGGGAGAATTTTGCCCTGTGACCCCTGCGCTTGAGCCGATTCGTAGGATCGCGGCCTACGCCGTTTGTACAGATTCCGAGGACCGGGTGTTGCTGGTACGCGCCTCGTCCCGGTCCGGTACCCCCGGTGTGTGGTCGCTGCCGGGTGGCGCGGTCGACCACGGTGAAGATCCCAACCACACGGTCGTCCGGGAGACCGCCGCCGAGACCGGACTCTCGGTCTCGGTCGCCGGCCTCATCGACGTCCTCGCCGACATGCGGTCGCTGCCACAGCGAGGTGTCACGATCCACACCGACCGGCTGCTCTACCGGGTATCGGTCCGGGGCGGCACGCTCTGCGACCGGATCGGCCAGCCGACCGACCTTGCCCGCTGGCACAGCCTGGACGAGGCGAAGCAGTTGCCGCTGCGCCCGTTCACCGCCCAGGCGCTGGAACTGCCCGAGGGTCCGATCGACCTCTGCCCGGACGAGGCGCCGGACTTCCCGTCGTTCTACGCCGTACCAGGACCGGACGGGCTGCACCGCGCGCAGCGCTTCGCCGCGTACGCGGTGGCGACCGACCCGGCCGGTCGGGTGCTGCTCACCCGGGTCGCGGACGGTTATCCGGGGGCCGGTTGCTGGCACCTGCCGGGCGGCGGCACCGACTACGGCGAGCAGCCGGGCGCGGCGCTCATCCGCGAGCTGGTCGAGGAGACCGGCCAGCGGGGGCGGCTGGTCGAGTTGCTCGGCGTGGCGAGCCACCGGGACGCCGCCTCGCTGGGCCCGGAGGGTTATCCGATCGACTGGCACGGCGTACGGGCCTTCTACCGGGTCGCGGTCGACGCGCCCGCGCCGCCGACGGTGGGGGACATCGGCGGGTCGACCTCGGAGGCGCGCTGGTTCGGCCCGGACGAGCTGGACGCGCTCCCCGTCGAGCGGCTCACCGAGGTGACCGCCGAGGCGGTCCAGGCCGCGCGTCGCGCCTGATCCCTCACCGGCCACCTGTAACCCGTCGGGGCGTCGCCGGGCGCGGTCGCGGGGGCCTCTACCCTGCCTGATTCTGCCGGTCCGGGGTCGTCGGAGCTAACCTCGTGATCAACGGTTGTCGAGACGGGGCGAGGGTGCTGATGCGGCGGCGGATCGGGGTATACGGATTATGCCGGGATGACCACGGTCGGGTGCTGCTTGCCCGGTCGTCGGCTACCGCCGGCATCGTCGGGATCTGGCAGCTCCCGGGCGGCGGGGTGGCCCAGGGCGAACACCCGGCGGCGGCGTTGGTCCGCGAGTTCGCCGAGAAGACCGGCCTGGCAGTCGAGATTGTCGAGGTGGAGGCGGTGCTCGCCGACGTGAGCCGGCTCGGCGGCCCGGACGAGGAGGTGCACACCGACCGGGTCGTGTACCGGGTCCGGTCGGTCGGCGGTGTGCTGCCCTCCGAGGCTCACGGCACCACCGACCTGGTCGCCTGGATCCCGCCGGAGCGGCTGCCTGACCTGCTACTGATGCCGTTCACCGCGGAACTGCTCGGTCAGCCGGTGACCCCGTTGCCGGAGCCACCGCCCGGGTCGGTACGGCGACCGCTGCCACCCCTGCCGCCCGACACCGTCCAGCGCTTCGCCGCGTACGGCCTCGTCACCGACCCCGGCGGGCGGGTGCTGCTCACTCGGATCGCGGAGGGCTATCCGGGCGCCGGTCGCTGGCACCTGCCGGGCGGCGGCACCGACCATGGTGAGCAGCCGGCCACCGGGTTGCTTCGGGAACTGGTGGAGGAGGCTGGTCAGCTCGGGCGGGTCACCGGTCTGATCGATGTCACGCACCGGCACAGCCGGGCCGCCCGGGGGCCGGAGGGCCGGCCGATGGACTGGCACAGTGTCCGGGTGACCTACCGGGTCGAGGTGGATGTGCCGACCGAGGCCCGGGTGACCGAGGCGCCGGGCGGATCGACCGACAGCGCTGCGTGGTTTGCTGTCCCGGAGGCGGTCGGGTTGCCGCTGACCGACGTCGCGTCGCGGGCGCTGGAGGGCCTGCGCAGGGCAAACTTCGCCGAAATGACCGTTGTGGATGATTCCGATACACTGGTTCCGTGGGTGTCGGGTCCCACGACGGAGGGATAACACCCGGGATAGGGTTTCTGGGCGGATCGCGCGGTATGCGAAAAATGCTCCGTCGCCAACTCTCGCCAAGGCGCTTCCGTCTGTGCGATGGTGTAGGCCGCAAAAGCTTGCCGGCCAACAACCCCAGGACCCCGGCATGAGCTGGCCGGGTCGTCACCATCGGTGGCGGTCGAGTCGATCGGGTAATGGAGGAAACGTGCCGAGAGCCCCTTGGCGTCGGCGTCACACGACGGACAACCCCCGCCCAGCAGGGCGTCGCTGGGCCGGGCAGCTGCGCCGTGGTGGTGCGTTCGCCCGCCAGGTGCTGCTGGTCCGGGTCGCGCGTCGTGACGACGAGCGGGGCGGTATGACCGCCACCGTCATCCGACCCGGGCAGGACTACCCCGGTGATCCACGCGCCCAGTTCCCGAGCCACTACGGCATCGACCGGTTGACCGAGGCGGAGATCGAGTCCGTCGTACCGGTCAGCCCGGCGATCGGACCGATGGGCCCGGTCGACGACGTGGTGCAGCCGATGGCGATCCCGCTGCTGCCGGGCGAGCGGACGGTCGCCCGGCGGTTCAAGTTCGCGCTGGTCAACGGCTGCACCCTGGCCAGCCTTTCGCTCGGCATGCTGGCGATCTTCCTGGGCATGCGGGGCGACGTACGGACCGCGGCCTTCTGCCTGATCGCCTGCGTGGTCTTCGACGGACTCGACGGCGCGCTCGCCCGCAAGCTCGGGGTGGCCAGCCCGTTCGGTGCCCAGATGGACTCCTTGGCCGACATGTGCTCGTTCGGCCTGGCCGCGCCCGTGGTGGTCTACGCCTCGCTCGCCGGTACGGTCTCCACTCCGGCCGCCGCGCTCGCATGTGCCCTGGTGGCGGCGTGCGCGGCGATCCGGCTGGCCCGGTTCAACGTCTCTCCCAAGGACGGCCGGTTCTTCTGCGGCGTACCGACCACGATGGCGGCGGCGGTGCTCGCCCTGGTTGTCCTGATCGGGCTGCCGGTTCCCGGGACGATCCAGATCGCCGGGGTCGCGCTGCTGGCCTTCGCGATGGTCTCCAGCTTCCCGTACGCGAAACTCGCCCGCCTGGTGAAGCTGCCGCCGTGGGTCTGGCTGGCCCCGGTGGTCGGCGCCCTGGTCGACGTACGACTCACCTTCGCGCTCCTGGTCGTCGGCTACCTGGCCAGCGGGCCACTGCTCTGGCTGCGGCAGCGCCACACCGCCTGACCCAGCACGCCGCCGCCGGCACCAGAAAACGCTCAGGGCGCTCCGGGTTCTCCCGGGGCGCCCTGAACTGTCGGTACCGTCCTCAGTGCCAGCGCGCGATCACCGACGCCCCACCGATCACCCGGTCGCCAGGCCCCACCAGCGGGTCGGCGGCGTCGGAGGGCAGGTAGACGTCGGTACGCGAGCCGAAGCGGATCAACCCGATCCGCTCACCCTTGGCCAGCAGCGCCCCCACCGGTGCCCGCTGCACGATCCGGCGGGCGATCAGACCCGTCCGTTGCGCCACCACGACCGTGCCGCGTTCGGTGTCCAGCACGGTGTACGCGGCCACGTTGTGTTCCGCGTCCGGCTTCATCGCTGCGGCGAAGCCACCGTCGGCGACGAAGTAGTCGACCACCTTGCCGGCCACCGGGGACCGGTTCACGTGCACGTCGAGCACGGAGAGGAAGACCGCGATCCGGAGGAATTCGCCGTCGCCGAACCGTTCGTCGGTCAACCGTTCGACCGACAGCACCCGACCGTCGGCCGAGGCGACCACGGTGGAGTCGTCCTCCGGCAGATCCCGCTCCGGGTCCCGGAAGAACGCGGCCACGGGGGCGGCGGCCAGCGCCGGCACCAGCCAGAGCCGGGACTTCGGCCGGGCGATCTTGGCGAGCGCGGCCAGCCCGAGCGCGATGCCGGCGGCGGCGACGCCGTTGGAGTCGATGTGCATGGTCCGGGTGATCGGGACGCTGGAGGGGCGGTAGGCGGGCGCGAGCTGCCCCGCCGCGGCCACCTCCGCCGGGGTGAACCGCAGCCGGTGCACCCGCAGCGGCGGCTGGTTGCGCAGGACCAGGTCGGTACCGACGCCGAAGAGGGCCGCCTGCCGGTCGAGTTCGGCACCCGCCCCCTCGGTCTGTCCGGGCAGCGCCGGCGCGGCCACGGTCAGCACCCCGCCCTTGGCGACGTGTGTACCGAGGTCGGCGAGGGCGGCCCGGGTCTCCTCGACGGTGCCGGTGAACGGGGTGGCAACCAGCACCACCTCCGCCGTACCGGCGTCGGCGAGCGTGTCGATGATCCGTACCCGGTCCGACACCCACGGACCCCGGGCGGAGATGTGCGTACGTAGTGCCTCGGCGTCGTACGGCACGGCCGGTACGACGGTGAGCGTGTCGCCGGGCAACAGGGCGCCGATCACCGCGCCGAGCACCGCGGAGTCCGCCTCCGCCCCGACCAGGAGCGCGGTCTTCGACCCGTGGTGTCGGGCCAGTTCGGCGGTGAGCGTACGGGCGGCCCGCTCGCCGAGGCGGACCGGACCCTGTCCAGCGGGGGTGGGCACGGCGGGGGACTGGGTCATCGGGGGCGAGCTCCTCGGTGGGTGAAGGCGGGAGAGCACGACTCGTCCCGGCGGGGCCGTAACCGGGCGCCTGACGCGGACCGGCCGGCGGAGGTGGAAACCTCCGCCGGCCAGTTTATGCACGAGTGGCCACGGTCCACAGCGATCGGTATCAGTCCCGGTGATCGTCGGCCCGTGCCTGGTCCGTGCCGGCCAGGTCGACGGCGGTCGGAGCTACCGGCTCCAGATCGAGGGTCGGGTCACCACCGGGGGTGGGTTCGGTCGCCGGCCGCCCCGACCGCAACGCCCCGAGCAGGCCCAGTACGCCGACCAGGATCAGGGCACCGGCCAGGATCCAGCCCACCGCCGGCAGGGAGAGATCGAGGACCTGGGCGACCAGCCACCAGGCGGCGATCCCCAGGAAGATCAGGGAGAACGTGAGGGAGACCCCGTCGGTCCGGTGCGCCTTCATCGGTAGACCTCCGCATCACCAGCGTTGACGTGCAGGAACAGGCGGAGTTTGCCGCCGCCGACACCATCCGGGCCGAGATCGGTGACCTGGCGGGAAGGATTGTTCACACCACTCCACCGGTCGCCGAAGATGCGGGCGTCACCGGCGTTCACCTCCGCGTCCGTGGTGACGTCCACGTCCGGCGGCACGATCACCCGGAGCTTGCCGAAGTTGACCCGTACCGTCACCTGGACGTCCCGGTCGGTGAAGTCGACGTTGCTGAGGTCGAGGGTGCCGTCGCCGAACCTGTTCTCGTACCGGGTCGCGAGTTCGTCGACGCTGTTCGGCGACCAGACCGCCTGCCCGTCCGGGCTGTGTGACGGTTGGACGGACTGCGCGATCGTGGAGATGCCGAGCGCCGATGACGCGACCAGGCCGAGTGCGATCAGCCACCGGGCCCGGCCGAACCAGGCGCCGACCAGGAGCCCGAGTCCGATGGTGATCAGAGCCGCCGCGAAGTAGGCGGAAGGGCTGACCTCGACCACGTTGGTGGTGTCCAGGATGACCACCACACCCATCGCCACGAAGATCAGCGAGAAGGTGGCGGCACCGAGCGGGGACCGTTCGCGTGGCGGCTTCGGCGGCTTCGAGGGCTTGCCCGTGGGCGGCCGGAAGGCGGGGCCGGAGCCGGCGTACGGGCCGTGCGGCGCGAACGGCGGACGGTAGCCGCTCGGCAGGGGACCGCTCGCCGCCGGGGTGAGCGGGTTGCCAGGGCCGGGGGCCGGCGGCCATCCGGCCGGAGGTACGGCGACCGGGCCGGCGGCTGGCGGCGCGGTCACCGGTGCGTGACCCCCCGGGTACGCCGGGCCGGGTGCAGCGGGGTAGGCCGTCGTGGGGCCGCCCGGGTATCCGGGGTGGGCGGGGGGCGCCGGCCGGTACCAGTCCGGGTACGACTCGGCCGGCGCTCCGAAGGGCGGGGGTCCGGCGGTGGGCCCGAATCCCGGTGCCGGGCCGGGCGGCGCGTCGGCCGTACCCGACGTACGGGCGTTCCGGTTGAGCAGCAGCGCCCCGCCGATCAGGATCGCCGCGCCGAGCATGATGGCCCGGAACGAGTCGGTCACGATCAGGCCGAACATCACCGCGACCAGCACCCCGAGGATGATCACGGTCACCGGGGACATGCTCGACCGGCCCCGACCCAGCATCGACTCCACCGGCGAGGCGCTGTCTCCCTCGGCCGGGATGATCAGCCAGGCGGCCAGGTAGACCAGCACACCGATGCCACCGAAGAAGCCCAGTACGGCGAGGAGCACCCGCCAGAGGATCGGATCGGTGTTGGTGGCCCGGCCGATCGCGGCACAGACTCCGGCGAGGTAGCGCCCCTCGCGGGGGCGGACCAGTCCGTACCGGGAGGTGAAGCCGGCCGGGCCGGTGGGTGGTGGGCCGGGGGGCGGCGCGTACCCCCACGGGGGTGGGGTGTCGCCCGGCGGCGGGCCGTCGGGGGGTGGGGTGTGATCGGTCCGGGGTGTTTCGTCCGCGTCGGCCGGCGCATCGGCTCCGGTGGCGCTCGTGGGCGAAGATGCCGGACCGGGCAGCGGAGGCTGCGGCGGATCGGCGCTCTCCGTCGGGGCCGGTCGTCCTGACGCGGCAGCTTCTTCGGTCATGTTTCCGAGTCTGGTCCGTCGACGGTCCGAGTGGCCTCAGGCGCGAACCCTGAGGCCACCCTGATAATTCCGGCGGAAAGGTTCCGGGGCGTCCCCGTGGTCACGGTGCCTGTCCGCGTGTGACCATCGAATCCGCAGGCCGACGTCGACCTGCGGGTCCTCCGCGACCACCCGTCCACGCGTCGGACCGGTTCCGCCCCCGGGCGGACCGACCGGCACGACCAGGGAGTGACCGATCAGCACCGCGATTGAGCCCCGCCTATACCGCGCCCGGCACCACCGCATGGTGGCCGGCGTGGCCGCCGGCATATCCGAACATCTGGGTATTCCGGTGATCCGGGTACGGGTCGCATTCGTGGTGTTGCTCGGTCTCAGTGGTCTCGGCCTATTGCTTTATGCGGCGTTCTGGGCGGTGGTGCCGGTACGCCCCGGCGAGACCGGTGAACCGCCCCGGCGTGACCTGCTGCAACTGATGCCGTTCGTGGCCATCGGGCTCGGCGTACTGGTGATTCAGCTGATGCTTTTCGGTCGCACCGGGGTGACCGGCACCGCGGGCTGGCTGGTTGCCATCATCGCGGTCGGTGCCGGCGTGATCTGGCACCAGTCGACTCCGGAGCGGCGCAGGCAGTGGAGCGAGACCATGCCGGTGCCGTGGCTCGGCGCGGTGTTGGAAGAAAGCGACCGACGGGCGTTCGTACTCCGGTTCATCGGCGGCGGCCTGTTGGTCGCGGTCGGGGTGGTCGGGGTGGCGGCGGTCTATTCCCCCCAGGCCGACTTCGACGCGGTGGCGAACGGGGTGATCTTCGCGTTGGTCGGGCTGGCCGGGGTGGGGGTGGTCGCCGCGCCGGTGCTCTGGCGGATGTTCAACCAGTTGCGGACCGAGCGCGAGGGGCGGATTCGGGAGCAGGAGCGGGCCGAGTTGGCGGCGATGGTGCACGACCAGGTGCTGCACACGCTCGCACTGATCCAACGCAACGCCGCCGATGTGAAGACCGTGCAACGACTGGCCCGGGGTCAGGAGCGGTCGTTGCGGAGTTGGTTGTACAAGCCGACCGGGTCGCCGACCGAGCGGTTCGCGGCGGCGTTGGAGCAGGTCGCGGCCGAGGTGGAGGACACCTTCGCGATCAGCGTGGAAACCGTGGTGGTCGGCGACCGGGAGACCGACGAGCGGATCGCGGCCCTGGTCGCGGCGGCCCGGGAGGCGCTGGTCAACGCGGCCCGGCACGCGAAGGTTGAGACGGTTTCGCTCTACGCCGAGGTCGAGCCGGAGCAGGTGAGCGTCTTCGTACGAGACCGTGGTGCCGGCTTCGACCCGACTACGGTAGAGGATCATCGACACGGGGTACGTGGCTCGATCATCGGGCGGATGGACCGGCACGGCGGCCGAGCGGAGATCCGCAGTTCGCTGGGGGACGGGACCGAGGTGCGGCTGTTCATGCCGACCCGGGAGAGCACCGGATCGGGCCGGGACTGGTAGCGCGATGACCGGGGCGGAGCGAGGAGAGCCATGACGGAGAACACCGACATCGCCGAGGGCGCGGAGCAGCGGCGGCTGCGCGTGTTCCTGGTCGACGACCACGCGATGTTCCGGGCCGGGGTCCGGGCCGAGTTGGGTGTGCACGTCGAGGTGGTCGGCGAGGCGAGCACCGTGGCCGAGGCGATCAACCGGATCGCGGTGGTGCTACCGGACGTGGTGCTGCTCGACGTGCACATGCCGGACGGTGGCGGCCGGGCGGTGCTGGACGCGATGCGGCGTACCCATCCGGCGATCCGGTTCCTGGCGTTGAGCGTCTCCGACGCGGCCGAGGACGTGATCGGTCTGATCCGGGCCGGCGCACGCGGGTACGTCACCAAGACGATCTCGCCAGACGAGCTGACCGCGGCGATCCGGCGGGTGGCCGACGGGGACGCGGTCTTCAGCCCTCGGTTGGCCGGTTTCGTGCTGGACGCGTTCGCCGCCCGTCCGGACGCCCCGGTCGCCGACCCGGAGCTGGACCAGCTCACCAACCGGGAGCGTGAGGTGCTCCGACTGCTGGCCCGGGGCTACGCCTACAAGGAGATCGCGAAGGAGCTGTTCATCTCGATCAAGACGGTCGAGACCCACGTCTCCAACGTGTTGCGCAAGCTCCAGATGTCCAACCGGTACGAGTTGTCCCGTTGGGCAGCAGATCGTCGACTCGTCTGAATCCACCGGCGCCGATCGCCGTCGCACCGGTCATCGACCAGTGGTCGAGAGGGTGTGTACGGTCAGTGCGCGTCTGACATCCGACAGTATTCGCTGGTCCTGTCGGGTGGTTGATCGGGGAACCCCGGGATCGGCGCCCCACGCGCCCTTGTTTGGGCTCTCGCGTACGTCGGTTCAGGTAGATCTACCAGGGCAAATTGTGATCTTGGTGAGTATTGACCGAGTGCGCTCGGTCTAACGGCTTGATAACGGCACCTTCACGCAACGGGCGTTGGGTGTCACAGTGTCAGTCACCTCACACCCCCTCGTGAGCGCCCTGAGGAGGCACTCCCATGCGCGGGAAAACCCTGAAGATGGCGGTCGCTACGACCGCCATCACGCTGATTGCCACAGGTTGCAGCAGCAGCGAGCCGGACGACTCCGGTTCGAGCAACAGCAACGCGGTGGTTTCCATCGAGATCGCCGAGCCGCAGCACCTGATCCCTTCCAACACCACCGAGACGAGCGGCGCGCAGGTCCTGTCCGCCCTCTTCTCTCCGCTGGTTGACTTCGACAAGGACAACAAGCCTTACGAGGTTGCTGCCGAGTCGATCACGTCCACGGACAACACCCTGTGGACGGTCAAGCTCAAGGACGGCTACACCTTCCACAACGGTGAGAAGGTCAACGCCGACAGCTACATCAACGCCTGGAACTACGGCGCGTACGGCCCGAACGGCCAGGGCGGCGCCTACTTCTGGGAGAAGGTCGACGGCTACGCCGACCTCCAGTCGACCGACCCCGACGGCGAAGAGGGCCCGCAGAAGGCTCCGGAGCCGAAGGCCAAGAAGCTGACCGGTCTGGCGAAGGTCGATGACCTCACCTTCACGGTCAAGCTGTCGGCGCCGTTCAGCGAGTTCAAGGCCGTCCTCGGCTACACCTCGTTCTACCCGCTGCCGGCGGCGGCGTGGCAGTCCGAGGGTGTGCTGAAGGAGGGCTTCGAGGACGCGATCGTCGGTAACGGCCCGTTCAAGCTCAAGGGTGCCTGGCAGCACGACCAGGGCATCGAGGTCGAGAAGTACGACGCCTTCCCGGGCGAGAAGCCGAAGGTCGGCGGCGTCAACTTCAAGATCTATCAGCAGCTCACCTCGGCCTACGCCGACCTGCAGGCGGACAACCTCGACGTGATCAAGACGATCCCGACCGAGGTTCTCTCCAGCGCCCAGACCGACCTGGGTGACCGGTTCAAGCAGTCGCCGGCCTCGACCTTCCAGTTCGTCGCCTTCCCGACGTTCCAGCCGGAGTTCGCCAAGCCCGAGGTCCGCAAGGCGATCTCGCAGGCGATCGACCGGGACGAGATCATCAAGGCGGTCTTCAAGGGCTCGCAGAAGTCGGCCCGCTCGTTCGTCTCGCCGGTTGTCGCCGGGTACCGGGACAACACCTGCGCCGACGCCTGCACCTTCGACGCCGCCAAGGCGAAGGCGGCGTACACCGCCGCCGGTGGCCCGGCCAAGCTGCAGATCTCGTACAACGGTGACGGTGGGCACAAGGAGTGGGTGGACGCCACCTGCAACCAGCTCAAGACCAACCTGGGTGTGGAGTGCGTCGGCACCGCCGAGCCGAAGTTCGCTGACCTGCTGACCAAGGTGGAGTCGAAGACTCCGGTCGGCATGTTCCGCATGGGCTGGGTCATGGACTACCCGTCGATGGAGAACTACCTCGGCCCGCTGTACTCCACCAACGGTTCGTCGAACTACTACGGCTACAGCAACCCGGCCTTCGACGCCCTGGTCAAGGAGGGTGCCTCGGCGCCGAGCCTCGACGAGGCGATCAAGAAGTACCAGGCGGCCGAGGACATCCTCGTCCAGGACATGCCGGTGATTCCGCTGCGGTTCGGGCAGAACACGTTCGGCCACTCGAACAAGGTCAAGAACGTGGAGATCGACCTGTTCAACCGGGTTGATCTGTTGAAGATCGAATCCGTCAGCTGAACTGACCGCTGAGCGGCGGACGGTCCGGGTCACCAGCTAAGAGTTGCGTGACCCGGACCGTCCGACGAGTGGTCCATTGTCGGGCCGTGCCCGAACCAGCCGGACCAGCTCCGTGGCGTCACCGGTGACCGTGCGGTGACGCCATCGCCGCGTCCATATGCGGTCCGCTGTCCACAAGGCAGCCACCGACGCCTGTCCCGTGAAGGACGAAGACATGTTCCGTTTCATAGTCCGGCGCCTGCTGCAGATGGTCCTCACGTTCGTCGGGGCCACCCTGCTCGTCTACGCGCTCATGTTCAGCAACCAGGGCTCCCCCGCACAGGTCATCCAGTCCCTGGTCGGCGAACGCCCGGTCACCCCGGCCCAGGTCCAGGTCCTGACCGAGCGCTACCACCTCAACGAAGGCTTCTGGGCCCAGTACGGCTACTACATGAAGGGCCTGCTGCAACTCGATTTCGGCACCTCCCTGACCGGTCGACCGATCGGCGACATGATTGCCCAGGCCTGGCCGGTGACCATCCGGCTCGCCGTGATCGGTGTCCTGTTCGCCATCATCTTCGGCGTGACCGCGGGCGTCGTCGCCGGCATCCGTCGCGCCGGCGTGTTCGACAATGCCACGCTGATCCTCACCCTGCTACTCATTTCCATCCCGGTGATCGTGCTGGCCCCGCTCGCGCAGTACTTCTTCGGCATCAAGCTGAGCTGGTTCCCGCCCACCGCCGGTGGTGACCCCGACTGGTGGGCGCTGCTCCTACCCGGTCTGGTGCTGGGATCGCTCTCGCTCGCCACCTACTCCCGGTTGACCCGTACCTCAGTGGCGGAGAACCTCCGCGCCGACTACGTCCGTACGGCCCGCGCCAAGGGCCTGCCGCGCAGCCGGGTGATCGGGGTACACGTACTGCGCAACTCGCTGATCCCGGTGGTCACCTACATCGGCATCGACATCGGTGGCCTGATGGCCGGCGCCATCATCACCGAAGGCGTGTTCAACATTCCCGGCGTCGGCTTCAACCTCTTCCGCGGCATCCGCACCGAGGACGGACCGCTCGTGGTCGGCTTCGTGAGCCTGCTGGTCATCGTCTTCCTGGTCGCGAACCTGATCGTCGACATCATGTACGCCGTGCTCGACCCGAGGATCCGCTATGAGTAATCTCGAATCGATCGCCGCGGCCGAGACCCCCGCCGCGAACCCCGTACCGGCCGGCGGCGCCAAGGCCGAGAAGCCGCGTAGCCTCGCCGGCGACGCCTGGCGGGACCTGCGCCGCAACCCGATCTTCTGGGTCGCCTCCGGGCTCGTCCTGCTCTTCGTGGTGATGGCGCTGGTGCCACAGCTCTTCACCCCGGCCGACCCCGCCAGTTGCGCACTGTCCCGGCAGTACGGGGCACCGAGCGGCCGGGCCTGGTTCGGCTACGACTTCCAGGGCTGTGACGTCTTCGCGCGTACGGTCTACGGGGCACGTGCCTCGATCCAGGTCGGCGTCTTCGCCATGCTGCTGGCCGGCGCCATCGCGCTGGTCATCGGGCTCTCGTCGGGCTACTTCGGCGGCTGGGTGGACACCGTCCTGTCCCGGCTCACCGACATCGTGCTCGGTATCCCGCTGCTGCTGGCCGCGATCGTGCTCGGCAAGCGGCTCGCCGGCGACCGGCAGGGAACCGGCATCTGGACCGTGGTGATCGTGCTCGGCGTACTCGGCTGGACCACCGCGTCGCGGGTGATGCGCTCCTCGGTGATCAGTGCCAAGAACCAGGACTACGTGGCGGCGGCCCGGATGCTCGGCGCCGGGCACGGCCGGATCATGTTCCGGCACATCCTGCCGAACGCGCTCGCCCCCTTCGTGGTCGTGCTGACGATCGCGCTCGGCGGGTTCATCTCGGTGGAGGCCACCCTGTCGTTCCTCGGCATCGGGCTGAAGGCACCCGCCGTCTCCTGGGGCATCGACATCTCCAGCTCGCAGCTGCGGGTACGGGAGAACGCCACCCCGCTGATGGCACCCTCCGCATTCCTGGCGCTGACCGTGCTCGCCTTCATCATGCTCGGCGACGCGATCCGCGACGCCTTCGACCCGAAGCTGCGGTAGGAGAATCCGGTGACCGACATCAAGGCACAAATCGACGTCCTACCCGGATTGGACCACTCCGCCCCACTGCTACAGGTGACCGACCTGCACGTGGAGTTCCGCACCGTCAACGGTGTCGCGCACGCGGTGAACGGGGCCAACTTCACCGTCCAGGCGGGAGAGACCCTGGCCATCCTCGGCGAGTCCGGGTGTGGCAAGTCCGTGACCGCCCAGGCGATCATGGGCATCCTGGACACCCCGCCCGGGTACGTGACCCGGGGTGAGGTCCGCTACCGCGGGCTCGACCTGCTGAAGCTCCCCGAGGAGCAGCGGCGGAAGGTACGCGCCAACAGGATCGCCATGATCTTCCAGGACGCGCTCTCGGCGCTCAACCCGGTCTTCTCGGTGGGCTTCCAGCTCGGCGAACTGATGCGGGTGCACCGGGGCATGTCCCGAAAGGCCGCGCAGCAGCGGTCGATCGAGCTGCTCGACCTGGTGAAGATCCCGGGCGCCCGGCAGCGGGTCAACGACTACCCGCACCAGTTCTCCGGCGGTATGCGGCAGCGGGTGATGATCGCGATGGCGCTGGCCCTCGACCCCGAGGTGCTGATCGCGGACGAGCCCACCACCGCGCTCGACGTCACGGTCCAGGCCCAGATCATGAACCTGCTGGCGGAACTCCGCCGGGAACGGAACATGGGTCTGATCCTGATCACCCACGACATGGGGGTGGTCGCCGACGTCGCCGACCGGATCTCGGTGATGTACGCCGGCAAGGTGGTAGAGGAGGCGGGAGTCTTCGACATCTACGCCCGGCCGGCGCACCCGTACACCAAGGCCCTGCTGGAGTCGATCCCCCGGGTCGACCTCAGGGGTCAGAAGCTGAACGTGATCAAAGGGCTGCCGCCGAACCTGACGAACATCCCGCCGGGCTGTGCCTTCAACCCCAGGTGCCGGTACGCCCAGGACGTCTGTCGGGCGGACCCGCCGCCGCAGGCGTACCAGGTGGCCGAGAACCGGACCTCGCGCTGCCACTTCTGGAAGGACGTGTTGGGCGATGAGTGACGTGGTGCTGCGGACCCAGAACCTGGTGAAGCACTTCCCGATCACCCGGGGCATCGTGTTCCAGAGCCAGATCGGCGCGGTCCGCGCGGTCGACGGGATCAACCTCGAACTGCGCCGGGGCGAGACCCTCGGTGTGGTGGGCGAGTCCGGCTGCGGCAAGTCGACCCTGGCGAAGCTGCTGGTCGGGCTGGAGAAGCCGACCTCGGGCACGATCGACGTCCGGGGTCAGGACATGACCCGGCTGACCGGCCAGACGTTGCGTCGGGCTCGGCGCAACATCCAGATGGTGTTGCAGGACCCGTACACCTCGCTGAACCCGCGGATGACGGTCGGCGACATCATCGGCGAGCCCTTCGACATCCACCCGGACGTCGCACCACGGGGCGAGCGGCAGAAGCGGGTGCAGGACCTGATCGACCTGGTCGGGCTCAACCCGGACCACATCAACCGGTACCCGCACCAGTTCTCGGGTGGTCAGCGGCAGCGGATCGGGATCGCCCGGGCGTTGGCGCTCAACCCGGAGATCATCATTTGTGACGAGCCGGTGTCGGCGTTGGACGTGTCGATCCAGGCGCAGGTGATCAACCTGTTGGAGAAGCTCCAGGACGAGTTGGGGCTCTCGTACGTGTTCATCGCGCACGATCTGTCGGTGGTTCGGCACATCGCGGACCGGGTGGCGGTGATGTACCTCGGCAAGATCGTGGAGATCGGTACGAACGAGGAGATCTACGAGCGGCCGACCCACCCGTACACGCAGGCGCTGCTCTCCGCCGTACCGGTCCCGGACCCCACCCTGCGTGGGCATCGGGACCAGATCGTGCTGGAGGGCGACGTACCGTCACCGGCCAACCCGCCCTCGGGCTGCCGGTTCCGTACCCGCTGCTGGAAGGCCCAGGGCATCTGCGCCGAGCAGGACCCACCGTTGGTGGAGCGGGAGCATTCCGGTCACCCGAGCGCTTGCCACTTCGCCGAGGAGCGGGACGTGGTGCACGCGGTCGAATAGGCCGGATCAGACGCCGGCGGTCGGCCCCACCCGGCTGCGCCACCGGTGAAGGTAGTGCCTCCTCAGTGTCCGGGGCGTCGGCCGTCATCCACACGACCGGCGCCCCGGACCGCTCACCGGGTTGCGTCGTCGGGCCATCGGTTCGGCGCCGGTCTGGTCAGAGCGGTCCGCGGCCGGCACGCAGCACCAGCAGCGCGAGCTGCGTTCCGTCCGCTCCCAGGGCGGTGCGGAACTTGTCCAGGATCTCCCGTTCGCGGGAGAGCACCAGGCGGGTGCCACCGGAGGCGACGCGGGTCGCGCCGACCTGTTGGGACAGGCTCGCCCGTTCCTGCCACAGCGCGATCAACGCGTTGTCGATCTCGTTGATCCGGTCGCGCATGGCGAGGATCCGTTGCGCGGCCTCGGGTGAGTCGGTGCCGGTCTGCGTGGTCCCGGACGTGTCGGTTGCGGCGGAGTTGGTCGGCTGCTCAAGCATGTGTGCGGTCATTTCTGGGCTCCCGAGCGGGTAGGCCCCCAGCGTCCAGACACCCGAAGCAAAACGCCCCGGGCTCCAGGAGCCCGGGGCGTTTCGTAGGTTTTAGATCAGGCGCTACCTACGGCTGCCGGACTCCCGGAGCCATAGTAAAAGTAGAAGTGCGCCTGCTGGATCACGAACCGAGTATGCACACCTCGGCCCTCCAGCGCAAGTGCCCGGGTAAGGAAGGGCCCCTTCTTATCGTTTTCGGTGGTAGAAGGGGCCCTTCCTAACGTTTCTGGTGGTGCTGGTCGGTCAGCCGAGGCGGGTGATGCGGTTGGCGGGACCGGGGGTGACGGGTGCCCCGGCGCCCAGGTGCGCGACCAGCGCGTCCACGTCGAACCCGGGCGCGGTGGTCCGGCCCGTGCCCCCGGTGAGCAGGGTGAAGCCGTCGCCGCCATTGGCCAGGAAGTCGTTCGTGGTGACCCGGTAGCTGGCGGCCGGGTCGACCGGCGTACCGCCCAGAGCCAGGGCGCTGACCCGCCCACCCGCGGGCAGGCTGGTGTCGTAGCTGTAGCTGAAACCGGCCGAGACCTGGAGCACCCGCTGGGTGGTCTGACCGTTGAAGCCGGCAAACTGCTGTTCCAGTACGTCCTTCAGCTGCGCGCCGGTGAAGGTCTGGGTGACCACCAGGTTGTTGAACGGCTGGACGGTGAACGCCTCGCCGTAGGTGATCTGGCCAGGCGCCTCGCCACCGGCCGACGCGGCGTACGACAGTGAGGCGCGGATGCCGCCCGGATTCATCAACGCGAGCTGTGCGCCGGTCGAGGCGGTCCAGGCGAGCTGTGCGTCGGCGATCACGTCGCCGAGTGGGCTCTCCTGGTTCGGCTGGTTGTCCCGGACGATGTCGGCGCTGATCGCACCGACCACCCGGTTCGCGATCGGGGCGACCGCGTTGCGGTACTTGTCGGCGAGCGTTTTCGCCGTCGGGTCCACCAGGGCCGGGTTGCGGACGAAGGTGCCGGGGGTGGTCTGCTGCCAGGTCCCGTCCGGGTTGCGTACGCCGTTCTCGACGATGACGTTGCGGGCGGTGATCTCGCTGAACCGGCCGGTCCGGCGGTCCAGCGAGTAGTCGATGTCGGTGATCAGTTGGCCGTTGGTGCCGGCGCTGGTGACGACGGTCCGCGCGCCCGACGAGTTCGGCAGCGAGCAGGAGTACGCGCGGTGCGTGTGGCCGCTGACGACCAGCCCGAACTCGGGCCGCAGCCCGGCCACGATCGGCACCAGCGGGCCGGAGAAGTTGGTGCACTCGGACGGCCCGCCGGACTGCGTGCCGCCCTCGTGCAGGAGCAGGACCTGGGCCTTCACCCCGGCGAGCCGGAGCAGTCCGCCCCAGAGGTTGGCCGTTTCGATCTCGTCGGTGAAGCGGACCGAGCTGATGCCGGCGGGGTTGACGATGCTCGGGGTTCCCTCCAGGGTGAGCCCGACGAAGCCGACCGGTACGCCGTCGACGATCCGGATGTCCACCGGCGGGAGGATCGGCAGTCCGGTGCGCCGGCTCACCGTGTTCGCGGCCAGGTAGCTGAACCGCGCGCCAGCGAAGCCGTCACCGTCCTGGCAGCCGTCGACCGGGTGGCAGCCGCCCCGGTTGATCCGGAGCAGTTCCTCGACGCCTTCGTCGAACTCGTGGTTGCCCACCGAGCTGATCTCCAGCCCGATCGCGTCCATCAGTTCGATCGTCGGTTCGTCATGGAAGGCGGCGCTGACCAGTGGGGTGGCGCCGATCAGGTCGCCGGCGCCGACGGTGGTGCTCCGCCGTCCCTCGGCGGCGGCCTCGGCGCGGAGCTTCTTGAGCCAGGTCGCCAGGTATTCGACCCCGCCGGCCGGGGTGCCGTTGACCGCGGCACCGCTGCCGGTCGGCGGGTCGATGGCGCCGTGGAAGTCGTTGTAGCTGAGGAAGTTGCCCTTGGCCGGGCGGCCGAGCGGCTGGTGGTAGGAGACCGATACCGGGTCGAGGGCGGTCCAGCGCTCGGCGCCGGCGGACGGGTCGCCGGCCGGGGCGAGGGGCAGGGTGGTGACGACGGCGAGGGCCAGGGCGGGCACCGCGAATCGCCGCAGTGCCGCCCAACCGCCCGTACGCGGTGTGCTCATCCGGATTCTTCCCATCGAGTGCGGTGGAGTTTTCCTGGTCGGTATCCGGTCATCGTTCTCGATCCGTCGGGAACCCACCAGTACACCTGGATGACGAGTTGGTTGCCGGTCGGCAGGGGAGTCCGAGGATGTCGGCCCGGCGGCATAGACTCGCGCTGCGATGCATGCTCTCTTCGAAACCCCGCCGATCCAGCCCTCGACCCCGCCCCAGCCTCCGGGGTCGTCCCAGCCCTCGTCGCCGCCCCGGTCCTCGTCGCCGTCGACGTCGGCTGTGGCGCGTCCGCCGTTTCCGGCCGGGGATCCACAAGCCCTGCTGACCGGGTTGAACGGCCCGCAGCGCGACGCGGTGACGCACGCCGGCTCCCCGTTGCTGATCGTGGCGGGTGCGGGCTCGGGCAAGACCCGGGTGCTGACCCACCGGATCGCCTACCTGCTCGCGGCCCGGCAGGTGCATCCCGGTGAGATCATCGCGATCACCTTCACCAACAAGGCCGCCGGTGAGATGAAGGAGCGGGTGGCCGCCCTGGTCGGTCCCCGGGCCCGGCTGATGTGGGTCTCCACGTTCCACTCCGCCTGCGTACGGATCCTCCGGGCGGAACACGAGCACGCCGGTCTGAAGTCGACCTTCTCGATCTACGACGCGGACGACTCGCGGCGGTTGATGCAGATGGTCACCCGGGAGCTGGATCTCGACCCGAAGCGCTATCCGGCGCGCGGGTTGGCGGCCCAGGTTTCCAATCTGAAGAACGAGCTGATCGACCCGGAGGAGTTCGCCGGCCGGGCGAAGGGGCCGAACGAGCGTGCGCTGGCCGAGGCGTACACCCGCTACCAGCAGCGCCTGCGGGAGGCGCACGCACTCGACTTCGACGACCTGATCATGACCACGGTGCATCTGTTGCAGTCGCACCCGCACGTGGCGGAGAGCTACCGGCGCCGGTTCCGGCACGTCCTGGTCGACGAGTACCAGGACACCAACCACGCCCAGTACACGCTGATCAAGGAGCTGGTCGGGAGCGAGTCGGGCGCCGGTGGGACCGACGGGCTGCCACCGGCCGAGCTCTGCGTCGTCGGTGACGCGGACCAGTCGATCTACGCGTTCCGGGGTGCCACGATCCGCAACATCCTGGAGTTCGAACGGGACTTCACCGACGCCCGGACCATTCTGCTGGAGCAGAACTACCGCTCCACCCAGACCATCCTGAACGCGGCCAACGCGGTGATCGACCGGAACACCTCCCGTAAGCCGAAGCGGCTCTGGAGCGACGCCGGTGCCGGGGAGCAGATCGTCGGCTACGTCGCCGACACCGAACACGCCGAGGCCGACTGGGTGGCCCGGGAGATCGACCGACTGACCGACGAGGGGCTGACCCGGCCGGGCGAGGTGGCCGTCTTCTACCGGACCAACGCCCAGTCCCGGGTCTTCGAGGAGGTGTTCATCCGGGTCGGTCTGCCGTACAAGGTGGTCGGCGGGGTGCGCTTCTACGAGCGCAAGGAGGTACGCGACGCGCTGGCGTACCTGCGTGCGGTGGTCAACGACGACGACACGGTGAGCCTGCGCCGGGTGCTCAACACACCACGGCGGGGGATCGGTGACCGGGCCGAGGCGTGCGTCGAGGCGCTCGCCGCCCGGGATCGGATCTCGTTCGGGGCCGCGTTGCGGCGGGCTGGCAACGCTCCGGGGATCTCCACCCGGGCAGCCAACTCGATCGCCGACTTCGTCGCCCTGCTCGACAGCGCCCGGGAGTTGGCCGAGACGGCCGCCCCGGAGGAGGTGCTGGAGTCCCTGCTCACCCGCTCGGGTTACCTGAGCGAGCTGGAGGAGAGCCTCGACCCGCAGGACGCCGGGCGGGTGGAGAACCTTCAGGAGCTGGTGAGCGTCGCCCGGGAGTACACCGAACGGGTTGAGGCGCAGGCCGAGGAGGGGGAGGGCGGGGCCACCCTCGCCGGTTTCCTGGAGCAGGTCGCGCTGGTCGCCGACGCCGACCAGATCCCCGACCAGGCGGGTCCGGCGGCCGACGACGAGGAGGCGGCGCAGCCGCAGGGCGTGGTCACGCTGATGACCCTGCACACGGCGAAGGGACTGGAGTTCCCGGTCGTCTTCCTGACCGGCCTGGAGGATGGTGTCTTCCCGCACCTGCGCGCACTCGGCGACACCCGGGAACTGGAGGAGGAGCGCCGGCTCGCCTATGTCGGCATCACCCGCGCTCGGCAGCGGCTCTACCTGTCCCGCGCGGTCACCCGTTCGGCATGGGGCCAGCCGTCGTACAACCCCGCGTCGCGGTTCATGGCCGAACTCCCGACCGACCTGGTGCGCTGGGAGCGGACCGAGGGCTCGTACACGTCCTGGTCGGGCACGGGTGGCGGCGTGGGCGGGCGTGCCGGCTACGCCGATTCTGGTTCGGCCGCCCGGGGTGGCGGCTTCACCGGCGGTACGCCGAAGGCCGCGCAGCTCGCCCGGAAGCTGGGCGTCGACGCGAGCAGGCTGGCAACAGCCAGCGAGTTGCCGCAGACGCCGAAGGTGGCGGCCGGGGACCGGGTCAACCACCAGCGGTACGGCCTGGGCCGGGTGATCGCGGTGGAGGGGCATGGGCCGGGTGCGCGGGCCCAGATCGACTTCGGTGACCAGACCATGTGGCTGGTGCTGCGGCACGCGCCGATCGACAAGCTCTGACCGTCCCGGCGATCCGCTTGGCGGAGGCACGGGCGACGGCTCCCCGCGCGGACCGTGTGGTCCGGGCGGGAAGCCGTCGGCGGGGTTCGGGGTCGGTGGTTCAGCAGCCCAGGTCGACGCCGTGTGCCCGCATGAACGGGGCCGGGTCGATCTGGTTCCAGAGTCCGCCCTGGTGCACCTCGAAGTGCAGGTGCGGACCGGTGGCGTCGCCGGTGGCGCCCTCGTACCCGATGACCTGACCGGCGGTGACCTTGTCACCAACCTGTACCGCGGTCCGGTTCTGGTGCGCGTAGTGGGTCAGGATGCCGTTGCCGTGGTCGATGACCACGGAGATGCCGTACCCGTCGTAGGCGGCGCCGGCTGTGATCACCGTGCCGGCGGCGGCGGCGTGGATCGGCGTGTTCTCGTCCCCGGCGAGGTCGATGCCGGCGTGTAGGACGCCGCCGCGCATGCCGTAGCAGGAGCTGACCGGAACACCGGGCATCGGGTTGACCCAGGCCGCGGCGGCCTTGGTCGGCTTCACCGTGGCCTTGGTGGGCGTCGGCTTCTTGGTTGCCGGGGTGGTTTTCGGGGCGGTCGGGGTCGGGCTGCCGCTGGGGGTGGCCGAGGGGGTCGGGCTGGTGCTCGGGGTGGGCGTGGCGAGCAGGCTGGTCGGAACTGCGGTCGGGCTGCCCGCGATCGGGTCGCGTTCGGAGCGGTTGGCGCGTTCGGCCGCGCGGGCTCGGGCGTCGGCGTCCGCCGCCAGTGTGGTCCGGGTCGGCTGCTCGTCCTCGCCGCCGACGGTCAGTGCCGCGGCACCGAATCCGATGAGTACGGCCAGCCCGGTCGCCACGTAGACGCCGCGACCGACCCGTCGGCGCGGGGCGCGGTGTCGGGCTACGTCACTGCCGACCCGGAGGTCCTCCCCGTCCTCGTCGCGGTCGTGGTCGTCGAGCGGCTGGCTGTCCTGCACGGGTGGAACCTCCGG
Organism: Micromonospora sp. NPDC050417; assembly: GCF_044458865.1. NCBI lineage: Bacteria > Bacillati > Actinomycetota > Actinomycetes > Micromonosporales > Micromonosporaceae > Micromonospora > Micromonospora sp. NPDC050417. Next base: position 46,618 of record NZ_JBITIH010000003.1, on the reverse strand, counting down.
GATACGGGAACTGACCCGGAAATGGTGGTCGGTCACCGCGGTGACCAGCGGCATCGGGGTTGTCACCGGGCGGGTTGGCCGGCGGGTACGGCGGAGAGATACGCCTGGATTGGGGCCGGTATCCGGTTGTCGGCGCGGCTGCGGCGTGTCTCCGGTCACATTGGCTGCTGTGACCGAGAAGACTTCTCCGGGTCATGGCGCGCGAAAAACCGCCCGGACCGAACAGTCCAGGCGGTTTCGACGCGGTACGTCGGGCTACTGCGCGGTCACTCCGCCGTAAATTGCCTCGACTTGGGTCTGAATGTCCACTCCCTTGTCCCGCAGGTACGGGATCGGGTCCCGAGGGACGCCGTTGACATGCACCTCAAGGTGCAGGTGGGAGCCGTAGGAGTGACCGGTGTTGCCGACCAGTCCGAGCTGGTCGCCGGCCTTCACCTCCTGGCCCTCCTGCACGAGGATCTTGGAGGAGTGGCCGTAGACGGATTCGGAGCCGTCCGGGTGGGTGACGATCACGCAGTAGCCGTAGCCGCCGTACCAGCCGGCGCGGGTGACCTTGCCAGAGTGGATGGCGTGGTACGGGGTGCCCTCGGCGGCAGCCAGGTCGACACCGGCGTGGAGCTTGCCCCAGCGCATGCCGTACGGGGAGGTGAAGTTGTAGCCGTGCAGTGGCAGGAGCCAGACGTCGGGTGCTTCGGCCATCGTGCTCGCGATGCCGGAGCGGTCGTCGTCACGGGTGGCGCGTTCGGCACTGTCGGCGCGCGAGGCGAGATCGTCGCTGGTCGCGGAGGCGTTCTCCAGGTCGGCCAGGGTGGCGGGGCTGACCGCCTTCGCGTCGGGCATGGCAGCCGCGCCCAGGGCGACGATGCCGGCGCCGACGACGGCGGTGGTGACAACTGCGGCGTAGCGGCTGCGCGGGGGGGTGGGTACGCGGCGTCGCCCGCGATATCGATCGGGCTCAGACGACAGGCGCTGGCGCACGCACACCCTCCGTTGTCGGGTATTGAAACCGACCCTGTCCGGGTGGCGGTAGTGCCAGCCACTCGTTGGGACCGTGTCGTCACCCGATCGAGGACCTGATGACAACCGTCGTCACGGTAACCGCCGCCTAGTCGACCCACAAGTCACACCACGGCTTTGTCGTCGTCCGGTGCGCCTGTCCGTCATGAAACGCCCAATTTCGTAACCATTGGCGGGTCTTATCGTTAGTAGCTCTCAGTCACCGATCCCGGTACGGCGGGTCAGTTGGATCGACCGGACGGCAACGGTGGGTGATCCGTGGAGACGGACTCGGACCGGGTTCGCCGGCCGGATTCCGAAGGGTACGGAGCGCGGGTTACCGTTCGTTAAGGTGGTTGCCGAAGTGCGCGGGAAAGGTGTTCTGATGAGCTCTCGAATCCGGGTCGTCGTCGCCAAGCCCGGCCTGGACGGCCACGACCGTGGCGTCAAGGTCGTCGCCCGCGCGCTGCGCGACGCCGGCATGGAGGTCATCTACACGGGACTGCACCAGACGCCGGAGCAGATCGTCGAGACCGCCATCCAGGAGGACGCCGACGCGGTTGGCCTGTCGGTGCTCTCCGGAGCGCACATGACCCTGTTCCGGCGGGTCGTGGAACTGCTCGCCGAGCGGGACGCCCAGGACATGGTCGTCTTCGGCGGCGGCATCATTCCGGACGCCGACATTCCGGAGCTGGAGCGGATCGGGGTCGCCAAGGTGTTCACCCCGGGTGCGACCACCCAGGCGATCGTGGAGTGGGTCCGGGCCAACGTCGCCCAGCCGGTTTCCTGATCCCTCGACCCGACCGACGCCCCGACTGTCGTCCCACATCGTCGATCGCGTGTCGCCCCACATCGTCGATCGCGCTGCGTGAGCACTCATGTGACGGATGTGATGCTGGGCACGGAAGCGTCCGTACCCAGACGGGGGGAGAGGCCGGACGCACCCCTCACACGTCCGGCCTCTCTATGCGCGATGCCCCGCCGCCACCCCTCGACCGACAGGGCATCGGCCGTCTCCCGTCATCGCGCGGCTCAGCGCTCCGACACCTGACTCAACGACGTCCTCCCGCAGGGGTTACGCGGTTGCGGTGACTTCGGTCAGAAAGCTTTCCGGGGTGCTTCGCCGCAGGCGTCGATGGCTGTGCAGTACCGCACACCGCGCACCCGCTCCATTGCCAACGGTGCCCGCATCGCTAGGCTGCCGCCGGAGGCCTGTTTCCTTTTTCGATGACAGGCATCAACTCATTTTTCACGCTGGCGGCGGCGCGACGGCGCGCCGCGGAGACTGGACGGGACGCGCAATCGTGGACCTGTACGAATACCAGGGGCGCGAGCTGTTCGAGCGGCACGGTTTGCCCGTGCTCGCCGGCGGCGTCGCCACCACCCCCGAGGAGGCCCGCGCGATCGCCGATCGCCTCGGTGGCCGAGTTGTTGTCAAGGCCCAGGTGAAGGTTGGCGGCCGGGGCAAGGCCGGCGGGGTCAAGCTCGCCGACAACCCCGAGGAGGCGGTGGCCCGGGCCACCGACATCCTGGGCATGGACATCAAGGGTCACACGGTCCACAAGGTCATGATCACTGTGACCGCGGAGATCGCCGAGGAGTACTACCTCTCGTACCTGCTCGACCGGGCGAACCGCACCTTCCTCTGCATCGCCAGCGTTGCCGGCGGCATGGACATCGAGCAGGTCGCCGCCGAGACCCCGGAGCGGGTCGCGAAGATCGCCATCGACCCCAATGTCGGCGTCGACCTGGACAAGGCCAACGAGATCGTCGCGACGGCCAAGTTCCCGGCCGCGGTCGCCGACCAGATCGCCGGCATCGCGGTCGTACTCTGGCGGGCCTTCGTCGCCGAGGACGCCACCCTGGTGGAGGTCAACCCGCTGGCCCGTACGGCCAAGGGTGACGTGCTCCTGCTCGATGCCAAGATCACCTTGGACGAGAACGCCGGGTTCCGTCACCCGGACCACGAGGCACTGGTCGACCAGGGCTCGGTGGACCCGCTGGAACAGCGGGCGAAGGAGAAGGACCTCAACTACGTCAAGCTCGACGGCGAGGTCGGCATCATCGGCAACGGCGCCGGTCTGGTCATGTCCACGCTCGACGTGGTCGCGTACGCGGGCGAGCGGCACGGCGGGGTCAAGCCGGCGAACTTCCTCGACATCGGCGGCGGCGCGAGCGCGGCGGTGATGGCGAACGGTCTGGAGATCGTTCTCTCCGACCCGTCGGTCAAGAGCGTCTTCGTCAACGTCTTCGGTGGCATCACCGCCTGCGACGAGGTCGCGAACGGTATCGTCCAGGCGCTGGCACTGCTCGCCGAGCGCGGTGAGCAGGTGGACAAGCCGCTGGTCGTACGGCTGGACGGCAACAACGCCGAGGCGGGTCGGGCAATCCTCGACGCCGCGGCGAACCCGCTGGTGCAGCGGGTGGACACGATGGATGGAGCGGCCGAGCGGGCCGCCGAGCTCGCGGCTGCGGGGGTCTGACATGGCAATCTGGCTGACCAAGGACTCGAAGGTCATCGTCCAGGGGATGACCGGCTCCGAGGGCTCCAAGCACACCCGGCGGATGCTCGCCGCCGGCACCAACGTGGTCGGCGGGGTGAACCCGCGCAAGGCCGGTCAGACCGTCGACTTCGACGGCACCGAGCTGCCCGTCTTCGCCAGCGTCGCGGACGCGATCGCCGGCACCGGCGCTGACACCACGGTCATCTTCGTACCGCCGCAGTTCACCAAGGGTGCGGTCGTCGAGGCGATCGACGCGGGCATCGAGCTCGCCGTGGTGATCACCGAGGGCGTACCGGTGCACGACACCGCCGCTTTCTGGGCGTACAACGTCAGCAAGGGCGAGCGGACCCGGATCATCGGCCCGAACTGCCCCGGCATCGCCTCCCCGGGCGCCTCCAACGCGGGCATCATCCCGGCCGACATCACCGGTTCCGGCCGGATCGGCCTGGTCAGCAAGAGCGGCACGCTGACCTACCAGATGATGTACGAGCTGCGCGACATCGGCTTCTCGACCTGCGTCGGCATCGGCGGTGACCCGGTCATCGGGACCACCCACATCGACGCCCTCGCGGCCTTCCAGGCCGACCCGGACACCGACGCGATCGTGATGATCGGCGAGATCGGCGGCGACGCCGAGGAGCGGGCCGCCGAGTTCATCAAGGCCAACGTCACCAAGCCGGTGGTCGGCTACATCGCCGGCTTCACCGCCCCGCCCGGCAAGACCATGGGCCACGCCGGTGCGATCATCTCCGGCTCGGCCGGCACCGCCGACGCGAAGAAGGCAGCGCTGGAGGCGGTCGGGGTCAAGGTCGGCAAGACGCCGACCGAGACCGCCCAGCTGATGCGGGAGATCATGTCCGGGAGCTGAGCTGACGGAACCGGTACGCGGGACGCGTACCGGTGATCCTGAGCACCACGAAGGGGCCGACCGCCACGCGGTCGGCCCCTTCACTGTCAGGTGCCGCCGGCAACCGCCGCCGGTCGGGCGGCTCAGTTCCAGCCGGGATAGTTGCCGGTGCCACGCAGGATCGCGGTGCCCAGGATGTTGAGCACACTGAGCCCGATCGCGATCCAGCCGAGCACCGGGGAGCTGCCGTACCGGCGAGCGTCCCGAATGGACAGGTAACCGAGGATCACCCCGAGGACGCCACAGCAGACCAGACCGACGACGATGCCGAGCACGCCCCAGAGGGTGGTCCGGTCCCGGCCCGCCCTCCCCGGCGGCTGGTACGGATACTGGCCCGCCACGCACACCTCCACCAGGGATGGCCCGGAACCCGCCCGGCGGAGGTACGCCGACCGCGCGGTCCGACGGGTTGGGCCGACGGTAACCCCGACAGCGGGCCGTTTGTAGAGAAATCGTGCAAGTCACCGGAGATAGTCGGTGGTGTCGCCCCCCAGCCCGCGGACCGGCGTGCCAAAGTAGGGCACGATGCCACCCATCACCCCCGATCATCCCGACCGTCCGGATCGGCCGGATCCGGCGGACCCCACGCCGACGATCGGCCGGACCGACCCGGTCGACGCGGTTCCGTCTGCCCGTCGCGGCGACCCGGACCGTCGTGGCGGCGCCGACCCGGACCGTCGTGGCGACCCGGACCGTCGTGGCGGCGCCGAACCGGACCGCCCTGGCGACCTGGACCGTCGTGGCGGCGCCGACCTGGACCGTCGTGGCGGCGCCGCACCGGAACGTAGCGACGACCGGCGACCGGGAGCGGGAACCACCGCCCGGCCGACCGGACCACCGGGCGGTGCCGCGCGCCGGTCCGGCCGCGCTCCGCTGCCGGTGGCCGCCGCCGTGGCGACCATCTGGGCGGCGATCCTCTCCTACCTGCCGGTCGCGGTCGTGCTCGGTTTCGCGCGGATCACCGAAGACGCCGGTGCGGTCGGTGGGGCGGCCCGGGTCGGGCTCGCCGGCTGGCTGGTCGGACACGGCGTGCCGCTCGACACCGACGCCGGAACCTTCCACCTGCCACCGCTCGGGCTCGCCATGTTCGCCGCCTGGCGGGTGGCGCGTGCGGGCGTACACACCAGTCGGGCGATCGGCGCCCGCCAGCACGGCACCCCACGCCAGGCACTCGCCGTCGCGGGCGCGGTCGGCATCGCGTACGGGCTGCTCGGCGTCCTCGCCGCCGTGATCGTCGCCCCCGGCGGGCAGGACGTGTCACCGGCGCGGGCCGGGCTCACCCTCACCGTCTTCGGCACCCTCGCGGCGTACGCGGGGGCGTTGCCGGTCACCGGCACGCTCGGCGCACTCGCCCGGCGTACCCCGGCGGTCTTCCGCGACGGGTTGCGGACCGGGCTGGTGGCCGCGTTGCTCATGCTCGGCGCGGGCGCCGGTGCGGCGGGCCTCGCGGTGGCCACCGGTGGCGGGGCGGCGTCCGACATGCTGACCGCCTACCGGACCGGGGTCGTCGGCCAGGCCGGGATCACCGCGGTCAGTGCCGGGTACGCGCCGAACGCCGCGGTCTGGGCCGCGTCCTACCTGCTCGGGCCGGGCTTCGCGATCGGCACCGGCACCACCGTGAGCACAACCGAGGTGACCGTCGGCGCACTCCCGGCGGTGCCGTTGCTGGCCGGACTACCATCCGGGCCGATCGGTGGGTTCCGCGCGGCGCTGCTCGCGGTGCCGGTCATCGCCGGTCTGGCCGCCGGCTGGCTGCTCACCCGACGGTCGCTGCGGCGGGCCGGACTGCCACCGCCGCCCGCCGCACTGCCCCGGGGGGCCGGGCGGGACCGGCTGGCGGTGCGCTGGCCGCCACTGCTCGCCGCCGCCCTGGTCGGTGGACCGGTCGCGGGCGTGGTGCTCGGAGCCGCCGCCTGGGCCTCCGGTGGCTCGCTCGGTGGCGGCCGGCTGGCCGAGGTGGGTCCGGTGAGCTGGCAGGTCGCCGTGGTAGCCACCGTCGTGGTGACGGTTGGGGCGACGGTCGGCGCTGCCGTCACCCGCGCCTTCGCCCGGCCCTGACCACCGGCCCGGCCTCCTGGCAGCGGATCGGTTCCCGGCGGCGGATGGGCCCTCTGGCGACGGGTTCGCCCCCGGCGGCGGATTTGGCCCGAGCCGCCGCAGAGCGGGTCTGAGCTGCCCGATAGGGTGCTGAGGTGACTGAGCCCGTGTCGGCCGCCCGAGTCGTCGTCCTCATTTCCGGGTCCGGTAGCAACCTCCAGGCGCTGCTCGACGCGTCCACCGATCCGGCGTACGGAGTGCAGGTGGTCGGCGTCGGTGCGGACCGCGCCGGCATCGCCGGACTCGACCGCGCCACCGCCGCCGGGGTGCCGGTCTTCGTCGACCAGGTCAAGGCGTACCCGGATCGGGAGGAGTGGGACCGCGCGCTCGCCGCGCACGTCGCCGACTACAAGCCCGACCTGGTGGTCTCGGCCGGTTTCCTGAAGCTCGTCGGCCCGCACTTCCTCGCCGCCTTCGGCGACCGCTACCTGAACACGCACAACGCGCTGCTGCCGGCCTTCCCCGGCATCCACGGCCCGCGCGACGCACTCGCCTACGGCGTCAAGATCGCCGGGGCCACCCTCTTCTTCGTCGACGCCGGCGTCGACACCGGACCGATCGTCGCCCAGGTGGCGGTGCCGGTGCTCGACGACGATGACGAGGAGACCCTCACCGAACGCATCAAGGTCGCCGAGCGGCGCCAACTCGTCGAGCAGGTCGGCCGGCTGGCGCGCGAGGGTTGGACGATCACCGGAAGAAAGGTCACGATCCCATGAGCACCACCTCCGACGGCCGCCGCGCGCTACGACGCGCGCTGGTCAGCGTGTACGACAAGACCGGGCTGACCGAACTGGCCCAGGCGCTGCACGCCGCCGGGGTTGAGATCGTGTCGACCGGGAGCACCGCCGCCACCATCGCCGGAGCGGGTGTGCCGGTGACCCAGGTCGAGGAGCTGACCGGCTTCCCCGAGACCCTGGACGGCCGGGTCAAGACCCTGCACCCGAAGGTGCACGCCGGTCTCCTCGCCGACCTGCGGTTGGAGCGGCACGCGGACCAGCTCGACGAACTCGGCATCGCCCCGTTCGACCTGCTGGTGTCGAACCTCTACCCGTTCACCGAGACGGTCGCCTCCGGCGCGGACTTCGACGCCTGCGTCGAGCAGATCGACATCGGCGGTCCGGCGATGGTCCGGGCCGCGGCCAAGAATCACGCCTCGGTGGCCGTGGTGACCTCGGTCGAGGCGTACCCGTCGATCCTGACGGCCCTGGCCGGCGGTGGTTTCACCCTCGGCGAGCGACGCGCGCTCGCGGCGCGGGCCTTCGCCGACATCGCCGAGTACGACGTCGCGGTGGCGCAGTGGTTCGCCCAGGATCTCGCCTCGGAGCCGGAGTGGCCGGACTTCGCCGGTCTCGCCCTGCGGCGCAGCGCCACCCTGAGGTATGGCGAGAACCCGCACCAGCGGGCCGCCATCTACCTCGACCCGGCAGCCGCGCCGGGGCTGGCGCAGGCGGAGCAGTTGCACGGCAAGGAGATGTCGTACAACAACTACGTCGACGCGGACGCGGCCTGGCGCGCGGCGAACGACTTCGGCGCGGACGTACCGACCGTGGCGATCATCAAGCACGCCAACCCGTGCGGCATCGCGAACGGGGTCGACGTGGCCGAGGCGCACCGCAAGGCGCACGCCTGCGACCCGGTCTCCGCGTTCGGCGGCGTGATCGCGGTCAACCAGACAGTCTCGGTGGAACTGGCCAAGCAGATCGCCGACATCTTCACCGAGGTGGTGGTCGCCCCGGCCTTCGCTGACGGTGCGGTCGAGGTGCTCGCCGGCAGGAAGAACATCCGGCTGCTCCGGGTGCCGGCCTGGCAGCCGGCGCCGGTCGAGTGGCGGGCGATCAGCGGTGGCGTACTGGCCCAGTCGGCGGACCGGATCGACGCCCCCGGCGACGAGGCCGCCGGGTGGAAGCTGGTCGCTGGTGACCCGGCCGGGTCGGAACTCATGCGTGACCTGGTCTTCGCCTGGCGGGCGATCCGTTCGGTCAAGAGCAACGCGATCCTGCTCGCCGCCGACGGTGCGACCGTCGGGGTCGGCATGGGACAGGTCAACCGGGTGGACTCGGCGCATCTCGCGGTGACTCGGGCCGGTGCGGACCGGGCCCGTGGATCGGCGGCTGCCTCGGACGCCTTCTTCCCGTTCGCCGACGGTCTGCAGGTGCTGCTCGACGCCGGTGTACGCGCGGTGGTGCAGCCGGGTGGCTCGGTACGCGACGAGGAGGTCATCGCCGCCGCTCAGCAGGCTGGCCTGACCATGTACCTCACCGGTACCCGCCACTTCTTCCACTGAGTTTTCCCTCGCACGGGTCTCCCGGCGCGCTGCGTTTCCCGCGTACCGGGTGTTCCGGCGCGCTGCGTTTCCCGCGTACCGGGTGTTCCGGCGCGCTGAGTTTCCCGCGTACCGGGTGTTTCGCGCGGCTGGGGTGGGTGGCCGACAGGCTACCCACCCCGGTGTCGTTCCGGCCGCGTGCCAGCGATGCGACCGGGGCGGGGTTCGCGGTGCCGCACCCCGGTGTCGTTCCGGGCCGGTGGTCGTCGACGGGCCGGGCCGGGGTCCGGGGTGCCGCGCCCCGGGACGACGTCGATGCTGGTCAGGCCGGCGCGACGCGGAGTACGACCTGGGCGGCGTGGCCGTCGGCGCGGCTGGCGCGCACGGTCCAGCAGCCGGCGGTCGGGAAGTGCCAGCCGGTTCCCCACTCGTCGCCGGGGCGCTTCCAGGTGCTGCCGCTGTGTCCGGTCGGTCCCCAGATCGGGGTGACCTCGGCGTTGGCCGGACCGGTGGCGCGGATGGTCAGGTCGCCGGTGCCGGTCATCCGCCAGACGATTTTCGTGTCCCTGCCGGCGGTCAACCTGTCGGTGGTGAGGAAGAGCAACGCCCAGAGCGTGGTGCCAGGCCCCCCGCCGCGCACCTCACGTGCCTCGTGATCGTCGCCGTCGGGGTAGTCGGCACCGGCAGGGCAGGAGTCCGTCGTCGGCGCCCCCGTGGCAGGCTGACCGCTCCCGGGACCGGTCGTGGAGTTGGCGTCGACCACGCTGGTGCTGGTGCTGGTGCTGGTGCTGGTGCTGGTGCTGGTGGCCGTGCCGCGCGGCCCCGTGTCCGGATCGGGGGAGGCTGCCGTGCCGCATCCCGCCAGCACACTGCCGCACACCACCACGGTGCAGAGGATCGCCGTACGTCTCCAGCTCATGCCGGACAGAGTCGTAGCCCTGCCGTCGCGTTCCCCGCGCCACTGCCGGGTTTCGGGAACGCGGCATCGGGACCATCGGTACAGCCGTCATCGGTAAGAACGATCATGGCCGTGGAGGCGGCTGTTTCATCCGTGGTCCGGGCGTGCGTGGGCGGCGTCGTTCGAGGTGGCTGCGGGCTTGGCGTGGAGGACTTCGCGAGCCTGTTCGGCAGCGCGGGTGATGCTTTCGCTGATGAAGTCGAGGAAGCGGGCGATGTTCTCCAGACGGGTGGCGGCGGGGGTGTGCGGGCCGAGGATGGCGACGCCTTGGCGTGCGGTTTCCATGAGTTGGTCGTTGGATCGGGCGCTGGCGATCGTCGCCTGGTAGAAGAGTTCGTCGTCGACGACGTAGCGGTCGCGGCGGCGTTCGTCGCGTTCTCGGCGGACGAGGCTCTGGCTCTCCAGGAAGGCGATCGCCTTGGAGATGGACGCCGGGCTGACCTGGAGGCGCTGGGCGAGTTGGGACGCGGTGAGGCTTCCCGCGTCGGTGGTGAACAGGCAGGTCAGCACCCGGGAGCTCATCTTGCTCAGGCCCGAGGCCATGAGGACGGTGGTGAACGTCTCCTCGTACTCCGCCACGGCCTCGTTGTCGCGCCCGTGCGGCTGGGAGGTTGACTCCGCTCCTCGGGAGGCGGCGGGCCCGCGCCGGTGGGCGCGACGCTCGGTGGCGCGGTGGGCCAGGTCGGCGCGGTAGGCGATGGGGCCGCCGTTGCGCATCACCTCACGCGTGACCGTCGAGGTGGGACGGTCGAGGCGTCGGGCGATCTCGGCGTAGGGGAGGCTGTCCGCCAGCCCCAGCGCGATCTGCTGGCGTTCTTGCTGGGTGAGTCTGCCTCCGGGCATCGCGATCTCCTCGGTGATCCTCCAGGCGGTCCTGACCCCTTGACTATAGCGTTCACCGCTCACCCATTGCAATGATCGAGATGGCTCTCGTTGCATTCTTGTCAGGCTCGTTGCAACGTTTTCATGCTAATTACCTGGGAAAATAGCAGTTCTACGCAACGAATGAGTTGCCTGGTTTTGGAAAGCAACGTAGCGTTTCCTATATCAGAAACAGCGAGTGAGCATGGAGGGCACAATGCAGAAGTTCGACACCCCCGCCCCGATCTCCGCCGTCCTGGACATCCCCGCCGGACGCATCCAGTTCATCGCCGCCGACCGCACCGACACCGCCGTCGAGGTCCTGCCCGCCGACCCCTCCAAGCGCCGCGACGTCCAGGCCGCCGAGCAGACCACCGTCACCTACGCCGATGGCGTCCTGCGGATCCTCACCGAGCCGAAGAGCCAGCTCTTCGGCCCCTCCGGATCCCTGGAGGTCACCGTCGCGCTGCCCGCCGGCTCCCGCGTCGAGGCCAAGGCCGCCAGCTCCGAACTTCGCGGCGTCGGCCGCCTCGGTGAGGTTGCCTTCGACGGCGCCTACCGCCAGATCAAGATCGACGAGGCCGAGAGCGTCCGCCTCACCGCGATCGACGGCGACGTCGAGGTCGGCCGGCTCAACGGCTCCGCGGAGATCAGCACCGCAAGGGGCGACATCCGGATCACCGAGGCCGTGCGCGGCGCGGTCGTGCTCCGTACCCAGTCCGGCGACATCTCGGTCGTCGCCGCCGCCGGCGTCTCGGCCTGCCTGGACGCCGGGACCGGCTACGGCCGCGTCAGCAACGCCCTCAAGAACGACGGCACCACCGAACTCGACATCCGCGCCACCACCCTCCAGGGCGACATCACCGCCCGCAGCCTCTGACGGAGCGGGACATGACGAAGCACAGCACTGCCCCGACCCATTCGACGTGGACCGGCATGGTGCCGGTGGACGACACCGCCCTGTCCGTCACCGACACCGGAGGTCCCGGTCTTCCGGTCGTCTACCTCAACGGCCAGTTCGCCACCCAGGGGTACTGGCGGCGGGTCATCACCCAACTCGGCCCCGACTTCCGGCACCTCACCTACGACGAGCGGGCTCGCGGCAAGAAGTCGTGGCGCTCGGCGGACTATTCCTTCGAGGCCGCCGTCCGGGACGTCGATGCCGTTCTCGCGGCCAGGGGTGTGGACCGGGCGGTGGTGGTGGGCTGGTCGTACGGAGCGGTCGTCGGGGCGCACTGGGCCAGCCGGAATCCGGAGCGTGCCATGGGAGCGGTCCTGGTCGACGGCGCGTTCCCGTACGACTGGCTCGACGAGGCCATGGAGCAGCGGATCCGAAAGCTGTTCCGGCGGATGGGCTGGTTCCTGCCGCTGCTGCGCCCGACCGGGCTGGCCCCGAGGATGACCGCCGAACAGATGGCGAACAGCAACATCGAACTCGGCAGGCTCTCCCGCGAGCGCGAGCTGGGCCCTGTGCTGGACGCCATCACCGTTCCGGTGAGGTACGTGGTCGCCTCGGGGACGTCCTTCGGAAGCAAGGGTGACGAGCAGGAACACATCCGCGCCGGCCTCGACACGGCGTGCGAGCGCAACCCGAACATCCGGCTCGCCGCGAAGGTCGCCAGCAACCACGGTGCGATCCTGAAGAAGGATTTCCCGGCCGTCGCCGAGGCCGTACGCGAGGTCGCCGCCCTCCATCGGAAGGGTGCTCCCAAGGCTCCTCCACGGTGAGTTGCCGGCACATCCGCTGCGGCAGCGCTCGGCCCGGAGGTTTGGAAGGGCCCCTTCCTATACAAAAAACGATAAGAAGGGGCCCTTCCTTACACCTCAGGCGACGACGTGCTTGAGCTCCGCGAAGTGGCAGGCGGAGGGGTGCGGGTCGGCGGGCCGGAGCACCAGCTGCGGGTCCTGGGTGGCGCAGATGTCCTGGGCCTTCCAGCAGCGGGTACGGAACCGGCAGCCCGAGGGCGGGTCGGCCGGCGACGGTACGTCACCGGTCAGCCGGATGATCTCCCGGTTGGCGCGGGCGGACGGGTCCGGGACCGGTACGGCGGAGAGCAGCGCCTGCGTGTACGGGTGGGTCGGCCGCTCGTAGATCTCCTCGTTCGTACCGATCTCCACGATCTTGCCGAGGTACATCACCGCCACCCGGTCCGCGATGTGCCGAACCACCGACAGATCGTGCGCGATGAACACGTACGAGAGCCCCAACTCGTCCTGGAGCTTCTCCAACAGGTTGATCACCTGCGCCTGGATCGACACGTCCAACGCCGACACCGGCTCGTCACAGACGATGACCTCGGGGTTGAGCGCCAACGCCCGGGCGATCCCGATCCGCTGCCGCTGACCACCCGAGAACTGGTGCGGGTACCGGTTGATGTGCTCGGGGTTCAGCCCGACGATGTCGAGGAGTTCGCGTACCCGCCGGCCACGGGAGCCCCTCGGCGCCGCCTCCGGGTGGATCTCGAACGGCTCACCGATGATGTCGCCGACGGTCATCCGTGGGTTCAGCGAGGTGTACGGGTCCTGCATGACCATCTGGACGTTGCGGCGGAGCCGGCGCAGTTCGGAGCCGGACATCTTGAAGATGTCCTTCCCCTCCAGCATCGCACTGCCGCCGGTCGGGGTCTCCAGCCGCATGAGGAGCCGGGCGAGGGTCGACTTGCCGCAGCCGGACTCGCCCACCACGCCGAGGGTCTCGCCCCGGCGCAGTTCGAAGCTGACCCCGTCGACCGCCTTGACGGCGCCGATCTGCTTCTTGAAGACCACGCCCTGGGTGATCGGGAAGTGCTTGACGACGTTGTCGACCTGCAGGATCGTTTCGCCACGCACCTTGGTTGCGCTAGAGCCGGCCATCGAGGACCTCCTGGGCAAAGTGACATGCGCTGGTCCGGCCGTTGCCGAGGTTCCGGTTCTCCGGCACCACGTCGACACAGACCTGCTGGGCGTACGGGCAGCGCGGGTGGAAGGGGCAGCCCGAGGGGATGCGCATCAGGTTCGGTGGCAGGCCCTTGATGGTGGAAAGCTCCTGGCCGCGCTGGTCCAGCCGGGGGATCGACTCCAGCAGACCCTTGGTGTACGGGTGGCCAGGAGACGAGTACAGCGAGTGTACGTCGGCGTGCTCGACGATCCGTCCGGCGTACATCACCGCGATCCGGTCCGCGACGTCGGCGACCACACCGAGGTCGTGGGTGATCAGGATCATGGCCATGTTGAGTTCCCGGCGGAGGTCGCCGAGGAGGTCCATGATCTGGGCCTGCACGGTGACGTCGAGCGCGGTGGTGGGTTCGTCGGCGATCAGCACCCGGGGGTTCAGGGCCAGCGCCATCGCGATCATGACGCGTTGCCGCATACCGCCGGAGAACTGGTGCGGGTAGTCGCTCACCCGCTGCTTGGCCGCCGGGATCTTGACCAGGTCCATCAGCTCGATCGCCCGCTTACGGGCGTCGGACCGGGACATGCCCTCGCGCTGGCGCAGCGTCTCGCCGATCTGCCAGCCGACCGGGAAGACCGGGTTGAGTGCGGAGAGCGCGTCCTGGAAGATCATCGCGATCTGCTTGCCCCGGACCTGCCGGCGCTGCTCCTCGGGCATCTTGAGCAGGTCGCTGCCGTCGTACAGGATCTCGCCGGACGGGATGACGGCCGGCGGCATGTCCAGGATGCCCATGATCGCCTGAGCGGTCACGGACTTGCCGGAGCCGGACTCGCCGAGTACGGCGAGGGTCTCGCCGGCGTCCAGGTGGTACGAGACACCGTTGATCACCTTCGCCACGCCGTCCCGGGTGCGGAACTCGACGTGCAGGTCCCGAACCTCAAGCAGGTGCGGGCGGTGGCTGCCGGCGGTGGGCGCCGGGCTGGGCTGGGCCGAAAGGTTGCTCATGATTTGATCACCGCAGCTTCGGGTCGAAGGCGTCTCGGATGGCGTCGCCGAGCATGATGAACGCGAGCACCGTCAGGGCGAGGAAGGTGGACGGGACGATCAGCGGCGTCGCCGATTCCCGCATGTGCACCCGGCCGGCGTCGATGTCCATACCCCAGGAGATCGTCGGTTCCTTCAGGCCGATGCCGAGGAACGACAGGGTCGCCTCGGCGGCGATGAACGAGCCGAGGGCGATGGTCAGGACCACGACCACCGGGGCGAGCGAGTTCGGCAGGATGTGTCGCCACATGATCCGGCCGTTGCCGGCGCCGAGCATCCGGGCCGCAGCGACGTAGTCCTGCTGCTTGGCGCTGATCACCGAGGAGCGGATGACGCGCGCGGCGGTGGTCCAGCCGAGGATGGCGAGGACGAAGATCAGCGCGCCGATCCGGGCCCACGGGTTGTCGCTGTCGATCCGCTTGAGCAGCACGATCGCGGCGAGCAGCAGCGGCAGCCCGAGCACGATGTCGATGACCCGGGAGAGCACCGCGTCGACCCAGCCGCCGAAGTAGCCGGCGAGCATGCCGACGACCACGGCGACGATGCCGGTGAGCAGGGCGGAGAGCGCACCTACCAACAGCGAGGCGCGGGCGCCGTACACCGAGCGGGCGTAGATGTCGCAGCCCTGGAAGTTGTAGCCGAAGATCGCGCCGCCGGACGGCCCCTGGTGCTGCCGCGAGAGCGTGCAGTCGGTCGGGTCGTTCGCGGTGAGCAGGCTCGGGAAGGCCGCCATCAGGGTGACGATGACGACCAGCGTGAGCGAGACCCAGAAGATCGGGTTGCGCCGCAGGTCCCGCCAGGCGTCGCCGGCCAGGCTGCGGGGCTTGTGGGCCGCGTCGACCTTGCCGGGGGCGCCGGGTTCTCCGGTGGGGCCGGGTCGCGCGGCCGGGTTCTCGGTCGCCGCGACGGTGTTGAAGTCACTCATGCCTGCACCTCGCTACACATGTGCGGACCGCGCTGACCGCGCTGACGGATCTGTTCACGTCCACTGCTGACGCTGGGGCCTTCGAATCGTCGCTCAGACATACCGGATCCTCGGGTCGAGGACGGCGTAGAGCACGTCCACCACGAGGTTGCAGATCAGGTAGACCACGACCAGGATGCTGACGATCCCGACCACCAGCGGGCCGTCCTCGGTGCGGATGCCGCGGAAGAGGTTGAAGCCGATGCCGGGGATGTTGAACACGCCCTCGGTGATGATCGCGCCGCTCATCAGGTTGCCCAGTTCGACGCCGAGGAAGGTGACCACCGGGATGAGCGAGTTCCGCAGGACGTGGACGCCGACGATGCGCCGCCGCGCCAGGCCCTTCGACTTCGCGGTCCGTACGTAGTCCGAGCGCATGTTCTCGGCGACCGATGTTCGGGTCAGTCGCAGCGCCGTGGCCAGGGAGAGCGAGCCGAGCACGATGCCGGGCAGCAGCAGGGCGTAGAAGGACGGCTGCGCGCCCGCGGTCGGCGGGAAGATCGAGAGCTTGACGCCGAGGAAGTACTGGGCCAGCGGGGCCAGCACGATGCTCGGGATGCCGAGCACCAGCAGCGTGAGCAGCAGGGTGGAGTTGTCGAAGAAGCCGCCGCGCCGGATGCC
Source organism: Micromonospora sp. NPDC050417 (assembly GCF_044458865.1). NCBI lineage: Bacteria > Bacillati > Actinomycetota > Actinomycetes > Micromonosporales > Micromonosporaceae > Micromonospora > Micromonospora sp. NPDC050417. The sequence continues at coordinate 30,531 of NZ_JBITIH010000003.1, read as the reverse complement.
GGCGATCACCCCGGCGGTGACGCCGAAGAGGATCGCGACGGCGATGGCGATCAGGGCCAGCTTCAGCGTGACCGGCCAGGCGGTCTCCATCATCTTGCCGATCGGGCGCTGGGTCAGCGACATGCCCAGATCCCCGTGGAGCAGGTTGCCGATGTAGTCGAAGTAGCGGTAGAAGAAGCCGCCGACACCCTTTTTGTCGAGGTGGAAGGTCTCGGTCAGGTATGCCCGCTGGGCGGGAGTGACCGGCCGCTCGCCGGCAAGTGCCTGGATGGGGTCGCCCTGGCCGGCGAACATCAGCGCGTAGACGATCAGAGTGGTCCCGAAGAATGCCAGGACCATCTGAAGCAGGCGCCGCACAATATAGCGGAACATACCCTAACTTTCTCTCCGAATATGGACGAAAGTCGTACGACGCGGGCTTCTCGACGTACGCAAGTATCCGGGCCTGGGCCCGGATGGTTCATTCGACAGGGGGCACTCTGTGGTGCGCCCGGCGGAAGAAGTCCGGCGTCGGCGTTCTTGGGCGACGCCGGACTTCTTCCATCCATGGCCCGAGCCAACCGGGGGTTACCGGGGGGCACGAACCAGATTCGGGGGGTCAGCTCAGCTGACGGCCTCGATCTTGGTCAGGTTGACGACCTGGAACAGGTCCATCTCCACGTTCTTGACCTTGTTCGAGTAGCCGAAGTTGTTCTGACCGAAGCGCAGCGGGATGACCGGCATGTCGTTCGCCAGAATGTCCTCGGCTGCCTGGTACTTCTTGATCGCTTCCTCCGGGGTGGCCGCGGCCGACCCTTCCTTGACCAGCGCGTCGAACTGCGGGTTGCTGTAGCCGTAGTAGTTCGACGAACCGTTGGTGGAGTACAGCGGGCCGAGGTAGTCCTCCATGGACGGGTAGTCCATGACCCAGCCGAGGCGGAACATGCCGACCGGAGTCTTCTTCTCGACCTTGTCCAGCAGGTCGGCGAACTTCGGCTCGGCAACGCCCACGCAGTCCACGCCCAGGTTGGTCTTGAGCTGGTTGCAGGTGGCGTCCACCCAGTCCTTGTGCCCACCGTCGCCGTTGTACGAGATCTCGATCTTCGACGGGCCGCCCGCGGCGGTGTAGTCCGCCTTGGCCTTGGTCGGGTTGAACTCGCAGGCGGCGCCGCAGGTGTTGTCCCGGTAACCGGCCACGACCGGCGAGACGAACGAGCGGGCGGACTGCTGCGAGTCCTTGAAGACCGACTTGATGATCTCGTCGCGGTCGATCGCCATCGAGATCGCCTTGCGAACCTCGGGCTTGCTGAAGTTCGGGTCGAACGTCGGGAACGCGACGAACTGGAACGACGACATCGGGCTCTGCTGGAAGCGGTCGCCGAGGTCGGTCGTCACGCTGGTCAGGTTCTCGGTCGGGATCGTCGGGAGGACGTCCAGGTTGTCCGAGATGACGTCCGCGTACGCGGCGGTCAGCTGCTGGTAGATCCGGAACTCGACGCCGGCCACCTTCGGCTTCTCACCGGCGAACGCGTCGTACTTCTCGACCTCGATCTTGGCGTCGTGCTGCCAGGTGCCCTTCATCTTGAAGGGGCCATCGCCGATGATGGCGTCCTCGAAGCCGTCCTTGATCACTCCGGGGGAGGAGAAGGCGGCGTTCGGCAGCGGGTAGAACGCGTTGTACCCGAGCATCGCCTTGAAGTCGGTGTACGGCGCCGAGAGGGTGACGGTGAAGGTCAGGTCGTCGACCTTCTTCAGCCCGGTCAGCGTGTTCGCCTTCGGGGTCGGGGCCTTCTGCGGGCCGTCGCCGTCCGGGTCGGTCGACTGAAGGTCGTCGTAGCCGGCGATCTTCTCGAAGAAGTACGCGGCGCCCTGGCCGTTCGGGGCATAGGCACCGTAGTTCCAGGCGTTGATGTAGCTGTCGGCCGTGACCTTCTCGCCGTTGTGGAAGGTGTAGCCGTCCTTGAGCTTGATCGTCCACAGGGTGTTGTCCGTGGACGTGACGGACTCGGCCTGCTCTTCGACCGGCTTGTTCTGAGCGTCGTACGTCACGAGCGGGGTGAACAGGCCAGCGAGGACCTGGTTACCGGCCGTCTCGGTGGTGTTGGTCGGGATCAGGTGCTGCGGTTCGCCGATCTGGATCGACACCGTAGCGTTGGGGTTGCTGTCCCCGGAACCGCCATCGTCGCCGCTGCCACAGGCCGCGAGGCCCAGGGTTGCGACGAGCGGAACGGCGGCCCAGGCAGCGAGCCTACGGACCTGCATTGAGCCTCCTCATCTCCTCACGCTGGGCAGTCGTGCCTCGGGTACGAGTCACTCTGCGCAACGCTCGGCAAAGGTAGGCCGAGGCAGCACCCTAGTCCAAACCAGTAGATTACGACTGAATAACGGGTCGCGGAGAGTCTCCTTGCGGTGTAAGGCGACTCCTGGTAAAGAGGGCTCCGTGCCAGCCGGGGGATCGCTCGTAATATTTCAACATATGCAGGCCCAAACTCCGCAATCGGCGCCTGTCTTGGTGTGGGGGGCGCCACCTGGGGTTTGTCCGTCTTGTGCCTGGTCGCACTCTCGTGCTGTGCACAACTCCACACCTCGTTACCGGGCGTGACGAATAACACGGTTACGGAAAGTTACATCATCTTGGATTCTGAACTGCCTCCCGGAAAAGACCTGCTACCTCCCGGCACAGAGACGTCCCCGGTCTGGGAAGGGGACATCCGGTGCGCCGAGCCGGGGGAGCCGTGTGCGGGCAGCCGGGTGTGCCCGAAGCCGACCGCCCCGCCGTGAGACGATCAGGTACGTGACGGCGACCCTCTTGGACGGCAAAGCGACCGCGGCAGAGATCAAGGACGAGCTACGGGTGCGGGTGAAGGCCCTCGCCGAGCGGGGCATCGTCCCCGGCCTCGGCACCGTGCTCGTGGGTGCGGATCCTGGCTCGCAGGCGTACGTCAACGGCAAGCACCGCGACTGCTCCGAGGTCGGCATCGCCTCGATCCGACGTGAACTCCCGGCCGACGCCACCCAGGAACAGGTGGACGCGGTGATCGCGGAACTCAACGCGGACCCGGCCTGCCACGGCTACATCGTCCAGCTACCGCTGCCCCGGCACCTCGACACGCAGCGGGTGCTTGAGCTGATCGACCCGGAGAAGGACGCGGACGGGCTGCATCCGGTGAACCTCGGCCGGCTGGTGCTGGGCTACGACGGACCGCTGCCCTGCACCCCGCGTGGCATTGTCGAGCTGCTGCGCCGGCACGATGTGCCGCTGCGCGGCGCCGAGGTCGCGGTGGTCGGCCGTGGCAACACGGTGGGACGTCCGCTCGGCCTGCTGCTCACCCGTCGCAGCGAGAACGCGACCGTGACGCTCTGCCACACCGGCACCCTCGACCTCGCCAAGCACACCCGCAACGCCGACATCGTGATCGTGGCGGCCGGCGTACCGGGGCTGCTCACCGCGGACATGGTCCGGCCGGGGGCGACCGTTGTCGACGTCGGCATCACCCGCGTGATCGGACCGGACGGCAAGGGGCGCTACACCGGGGACATCGCGGCCGAGGTGGCCGAGGTGGCCGGTGCCATGGTGCCGATGCCCGGCGGCGTCGGGCCGATGACCCGCGCCATGCTGCTCACCAACGTGGTCGAGCGGGCTGAACTCGGCTGACCCGGGTACCCGGTACCGCGATGCCCGGCGGCCAGCCACACCCGGCCGTCCGGGCCGCTGTCTGACCGGTCGAACAGGGATGACAAGACCGGTCAACCAGGGATGATCTGGCAATTCAGCCCCTGGCCGGACCGGTGGTCCGTTGGCTGATACGGTCCGGAAAAGAACCCGTCGGTAACAGAGAGTGGGACGACCATGGGCAAAAAGGTCACCGTCGTCGGCGCCGGCTTCTACGGCTCAACGACCGCGCAGCGCCTGGCTGAGTACGACGTCTTCGACACGGTCGTGATCACCGACATCATCGAAGGCAAGCCCGAGGGGCTCGCGCTGGACATCAACCAGTCGCGGCCGATCGAGGGCTTCGAGACCAAGGTGGTCGGCGTGACCACCGGGCCGAACGGCGAGGGCTACGAGGCCATCGAGGGCTCGGACGTGGTGGTCATCACCGCCGGCCTGCCGCGCAAGCCGGGCATGAGCCGGATGGACCTGCTCGCCACGAACGCCAAGATCGTCCGCGTGGTGTCGGAGAACGTCGCGAAGTACGCCCCGAACGCGGTGGTCATCGTCGTCTCCAACCCGCTCGACGAGATGACCGCGATGGCTCAGCTCGCGACCCAGTTCCCCAAGTCTCGGGTCCTCGGCCAGGCCGGCATGCTGGACACCGCCCGGTTCACCACGTTCGTCGCCGAGGAACTCGGCGTACCGGTGGCCTCGGTGAAGACCCTCACCCTCGGCTCGCACGGCGACACCATGGTGCCGGTGCCGTCGCGCAGCACGGTGGACGGCAAGCCGCTGCGCGAGGTGCTGCCGGATGCCAAGATCGAGGAGCTGGTGGTCCGGACCCGCAACGGCGGCGCCGAGGTGGTCGCGCTGCTGAAGACCGGTTCGGCGTACTACGCCCCGTCCGCCGCAGCCGCCAAGATGGCGAAGGCCGTCGCGACCGACTCGGGCGAGATCATGCCGGTCTGCGCCTGGGTCGACGGTGACTACGGCATCTCCGGCGTCTACCTGGGCGTCGAGGCAGAGCTCGGTGCGGAGGGCGTGCGCCGGGTCGTCACCACCGACCTCGACGCGGACGAGCTGGCCAGCCTCAAGGAGGCGGCCGAGGCGGTCCGCGCCAAGCAGGGCGACATCGCCAGCCTCTGATCCAACTCTCGTGGGTGGTGTCCGGCCGTGCCGGGCGCCACCCACGCTGCTGTCCGCCCGACCCCGGTGAATGGCTGGGAACCGGTACGTGACGGGCCGGGCGTACGACATCCGGCGAATCCAGTACGCTCGTACTGCTTGAGCATGTGTCCCCCGAGAGGAGCGCCCGGCCGATGGCGAAGATCAAGGTGACCAACCCGGTCGTCGAGCTCGACGGCGACGAGATGACCCGGATCATCTGGAAGCAGATCCGGGAGCAGCTGATCCTGCCCTACCTCGACGTCGACCTGCACTACTACGACCTGTCGATCCAGTACCGCGACGAGACCGACGACCAGGTGACCGTCGACGCCGCCAACGCCATCAAGACCCACGGCGTCGGCGTGAAGTGCGCGACCATCACCCCGGACGAGGCCCGGGTCGAGGAGTTCGGCCTCAAGAAGATGTGGCGTTCGCCGAACGGCACCATCCGCAACATCCTCGGCGGCGTGGTCTTCCGCGAGCCGATCATCATGTCCAACGTGCCGCGCCTGGTGCCGGGCTGGACCAAGCCGATCATCATCGGCCGGCACGCCCACGGTGACCAGTACAAGGCCACCGACTTCGTGGTCCCCGGACCGGGCACGGTGACCATCACCTACACCCCGGCCGACGGCAGCGCGCCGGTCGAGATGGAGGTCGCCAACTTCCCCGGCGGCGGCATCGCGATGGGCATGTACAACTTCGACGAGTCGATCCGTGACTTCGCCCGCGCCTCGCTCCGGTACGGCCTGGATCGGAACTACCCGGTCTACCTGTCGACCAAGAACACGATCCTGAAGGCGTACGACGGCCGGTTCAAGGACATCTTCGCCGAGGTGTTCGAGACCGAGTTCAAGGCCGAGTTCGATGCCGCCGGCATCACCTACGAGCACCGGCTGATCGACGACATGGTCGCCGCCGCGCTGAAGTGGGAGGGCGGCTTCGTCTGGGCCGCCAAGAACTACGACGGTGACGTGCAGTCCGACACCGTCGCGCAGGGCTTCGGCTCGCTGGGCCTGATGACCTCGGTGCTGATGACCCCGGACGGCCGTACGGTCGAGGCCGAGGCGGCGCACGGCACGGTCACCCGGCACTACCGGCAGTGGCAGAAGGGCGAGAAGACCTCGACGAACCCGATCGCGTCGATCTTCGCCTGGACCCGGGGCCTGGCCCACCGGGGCAAGCTCGACGGCACCCCGGCGGTCACCGAGTTCGCCGAGAAGCTGGAGCAGGTCTGCGTGGAGACGGTCGAGGGCGGTCAGATGACCAAGGACCTCGCGCTGCTCATCTCGCGGGACGCGCCGTGGCTGAGCACGGACGAGTTCATGGCCGCGCTCGACGAGAACCTGGCCAAGAAGCTCGGCGCCTGAGCCGAGAACGCCTCGGTCGAGGACGCCCGGGTCGAGAACACCTGGGTCGAGAACGGCTGAAGTCGAGAACGGCTGAAAGAGCCCGCCGGTGGGTGCCGGCGGGCTCTTCGCGTACCCAGGGGTCGGTGGTCGTGGCGTCCGGGCGGTGCCATATCGACGTACCGCAAGATCGATTGTGGTGGGCCGTTACCGGCCTCGGGCCGTCCTCGTTGACCAGGGTGGACGTGATGCCAGTCGCGTCCAGGAAGACCAGTCGCTCGCGGTCGCCACAGGCGCTGTTCGGGCCGTCTTCCCGGCTGTTGCGCACAGCCAGCCGTCCCTTCCTGCGGGGGGCCCTGTCCCGGGCCCCCCGCACCCTTTCCTCCACAAAACTGCCGACGTGTCGCCGGCCCGCCGTGCGGGGTTACCGCTACCGGCCGGCCTGACGCAGCCGCTCGGCCGCCTGCTCCGGGCGGATGTCGTTGATGAACGCGCCCATCGCCGACTCCGAACCGGCCAGGTACTTCAACTTGTCCGCCGCCCGCCGGATGCTGAAAAGCTGAAGGTGCAGGTGGCTCACGTCGCGGCCCTCGTGCACCGGCGCCTGCTGCCAGGCCGAGATGTACGGCATCGGCATGTCGAAGAGCCGGTCGAACCGGGCCAGTACGTCCAGGTAGAGCGGCCCGAAGGCGGCCCGCTCCGCGTCGTCGAGAGCGGGGATGTCCGGCACCGCCCGGTGCGGGGCGATGTGCACCTCGAACGGCCAGCGTGCGGCGGCCGGCACGTACGCCGTCCAGTGCTCGTTCGACACCACCACCCGATCCCCGGCGGCCCGCTCAGCGGCGAGTACGTCGGCGTACAGGTTGCGCCCACCGGTCCGCTCGGCGTGCCTGCGGGCCGCACCGAGCAGTGCCCGGGTCCGGGGCGGCAGGAACGGGTACGCGTAGATCTGGCCGTGCGGGTGCTGGAGGGTGACGCCGATCTCCACCCCCCGGTTCTCGAACGGGAAGACCTGTTCGACTCCGGGGAGTTGGCCCAGGGCGGTGGTCCGGTCGGCGAGCGCGTCGACGACGGTGCGGACCCGTTCTGGCGACAGGCTGGCGAAGGAGGCGTTGTGGTCGGAGGTGAAGCAGACCACCTCGCACCGCCCGACGCCCGGCCGGGTGGGGGTGAACGGGGTCAGCTCTCCGGCCGGCTCGCCCTCCCGGTAGCTCAGCGACGGGAACCGGTTCTCGAAGACCGCCACGTCGTAGTCGTGCGCCGGGATCTCGCTGAAGTGGGTCTCGGTGGAGGCGCAGAGCGGGCAGTCGGCGGTGCTGGGCATGAAGATCCGGGTCTGCCGGTGCGCCGCGACGGCCACCCACTCGTCGACCAGCGGGTCGTAGCGCAGTTGCGAGGCGGGCGGCGGGGGGGGCAGGTCGCGTCGGTCCGGCTCGTTCCGGTCCGCGTCCTCGCGCTCGTCGAAGTAGATCAGCTCACGCCCGTCGGCCAATTTGATCTCAGTACGCCTCATGCCACGATCACCAGTTCCGTTACGTGTTCCCGGATCGTCGCCCGGGTTGGTTCGGGCAGACCTTCGTCGGTCACCACGGTGTGTGCCGCGCCCAGTTCCGCCATCGAGGAAATTCCGACCGTGCCCCACTTGGTGTGGTCGGCGAGCACCACCAGGCGCTCCGCCGCCGCGATCAGGGCCCGGTTTGTCTCCGCCTCCATCAGGTTCGGCGTGCTGTAGCCGGCCCGGAGGCTCATTCCGTGCACGCCGAGGAAGACCAGGTCGAGGTGGAGGGTGCGGATCGCACCGACCGCGACCGGTCCGACCAGCGCGTCCGACGGGGTGCGTATCCCGCCGGTGAGGATCACCGTCTGGTCCGGCCGTCCGGCCCGGTGGAACACCTCGGCGACCGGGATCGAGTTGGTTACCACGGTCAGGCCGGCGGTGTCGACCAGCCGGTGGGCCAGGGCGGCGGTGGTGGTGCCGGCGGAGAGGGCCACCGCCATGCCGGGCAGGACCAGGTGTGCGGCGCGGGCGGCGATGGCCGCCTTCTCGGAGAGCTGGCGGGCCGACTTGGCCGCGAAGCCTGGTTCGTCGGTGGAGCCGGTCTCGGCGACGGTCGCGCCGCCGTGCACCTTGGCCAGCAACCCCCGCTCGGCCAGGAGATCCAGATCGCGCCGGATGGTCATGTCGGAGACGCCGAACTCGCCGGCCAGGTCGCTCACCCGGATTCCGCCGGTGAGTCGCACCCGGTCCACGATCGCCGCCTGCCGCTGCTGGGCGAGCATCGACCGATCCCTGCCCGCGTCGCCGCCAGCCATCGCGCCCCCAACTAAGTCGCACGCAATCCAACAGATATGAACATTAGCGCGCGTCGACCGCTGTTGCCTCCCGGGGTGCCAGCGGAGCAACACCGGCAATCCGCCGAAACGTCGCAGACGTATCAGGACGTCCTGAGGGACGCCGATCAGACACCTGAAATTCCTGCTAGATGCCGGCCCCGCAGGGCAGACATAGACAGCCCTCCTCCCTATGGTCACTAGCCATCAGCACGTCTTGAACGGAGGTCTGGTCGTGAACGAAGCGCTGCGGGTGGCGATGGCGGAGCAAGGGCTGAGCTGCGAAGCGCTGGCCGAGAAGGTCGGCGTCGACGTGAAGACGGTGGGACGCTGGCTCTCGCCGGGGCGGATTCCGCACGGCCGGCACCGCATCGCGGCGGCCCGGGTCCTCCGACGGGAGATCGTCGACCTCTGGCCGGACCCGGGGCGGCGGCGGGACGTGCCGTGGTTCCGGCCGTGGCGCGAGGCGGAAGCCGCGGCGGACTCACTCCGGTGGTTCGAACCCAGCGTCATCCCGGGCCTGCTCCAGACCGAGGCGTACGCCCGCGCGGTGCTGGCCAGCGGCCCGATCGCCGCCGAGGACGTGGTGCGGTTCGTCAAGGTGCGACTGGAACGGCAGAAGGCGGTGTTCGACCGCCCCCGGCCGCCGCTCGCCGTCTTTGTCATCGACGAGGCGGCGCTGCGCCGGGGTGACCCCGAGCTGATGAACGAACAGCTCGACCACCTGGTCGAGATGGCGAGTCGGCCGAACGTGTTCGTGCACGTCATCCCGTTCAGCGCCGGACTCTACGCCGGGCAGGCCGGACCGTTCGTCATCGCCAGCATCGAGGGCTCCCGCGACGTGTCATACCTGGACAACCAGCTCGCCGGCCAGCTCGCGGTCGACACCAGGGAGCTGGCCGAGCTGTTGCGGGTCTGGGATGCTGTCCGTGGGCACGCGCTGCCCCGGGACCAATCGATCGAGTTGATGAAGGCCAGGCCATGGATGAAGCGATGATCAGCCCGCGTTGGCGCACCAGCACCCGCAGCAGCTCGAACGGCGGCGCGTGCGTCGAGGTCGCCGACAACCTGCCCGGCCGCGTGCTGGTCCGGGACACCAAGGACCGCGACGGCGGCACACTCAGCTTCGGCCCGGACGCCTGGCACGCCTTCGTGGAGCTGGCCAAGCGCCACTGACCCTGTCGTAGGTCACGCCCGTACCGTCACGCCCCCGTACCGTCCCACCAGACGGCACGGGGGCGTTGCCGTCTGCCGTGCCTCACCCGACGCAGGTCAGGCTGGTTGGAGGCGGGGCTCCAGCCAGCCGGTGTCGATCAGGTGCGCCAACACCGACTGGACCGCCTCCTCGACCGTCGACTGGCTCGTGTCCAGCACCAGGTCAGCGTCGGTCGGCTCCTCGTATGGGTCGTCGATCCCGGTCATCCCGACGATCTGACCCGCGCGGGCCCGCGCGTACAGGCCCTTACGGTCCCGCTGCTCGCAGACCTCCAGCGGAGTCGCCACGTGGACCAGCAGGAACCCGGCACCCGCCGCCTGGGCCATCTGCCGGGCCGTCGCCCGTGCCTGGGCGTACGGCGCGATCGGGCAGCAGAGCGCCAGGCCGCGATGCCGCGCCACCTCCGCCGCCACCCAACCGATCCGGCGTACGTTCAGATCCCGGTCGGCCTTGCTGAAACCGAGCCCGGCGGAAAGCTCCCGGCGCACCACGTCCCCGTCGAGCAGGGTGACCGTCCGGTCCCCGCTCTCCCGGAGCACGTCCGCCAGCCCACGCGCGACGGTCGACTTGCCGGAACCGGACAGACCGGTGAAGAAGACCACCACCCCCCGGTGCCGACGCGGCGGCCGGGCCCGCGCCAGTTCCCGGGCGACCGCCGGGGGAGTGTGCCACTCGGGCAGCGGGAAGCCCCGGTCCAGCAGGTCGTCGATCTCCTCCGGGCGCAGCGCCAGCCGCCGGTTGCGCGGCGGGATGTCGTCGCGCCACCGCCACTGCCCGTCCCGGTTGTCGTAGGCCAACTCGCGCGGGACCAGCACCCGCAGACCGGGGCCGGAGAGCATCTCGCCGGTGGAGAGGAGATGCGTCACGCCGTACGCGGCGGCGACCCGGGCACGCAGCAACGCGTCCCGGATCTCGTCCCCCCGCCCAGCCATCGGAATAGCGACCAGGGTCGCCGGGGGCATCCGGTCACGGGCCGCGAAGACGCTGCGGACCAGCACCTCCGGCGGCAGCCCGTCCGGGTTCGCCTCGGTGACCGGGATCAGGATGAGCAGGTGCGCGGCGAGAGTCCGGGCCGCGTGCGCGATCTGCGCCAACTGCGGGCGGTGCAACGGCCGGTCGGTGATCACACCGAGCACCCGGCCGGGCGGCAGCAGCTCGCGAACCTCGGCGGGAGAGCGGCGCAGCCGCTGGAACGGCCCGTGCCCGCCGTCGCCGAGCGGGCGTACCGAGCCGCCGACGCCGTACATCCCGTCCCGGGTGGGCCAGAGGTCGGTCACCTCCAGCAGCGCCACCGGGGCGTCCTCCAGGTCGGTGAGGACCAGGGCACGCTGCAACGGGTTGGCGAGATCCAGCCCATCGGCCACCCGCGCCGGCACGGTGAGGGTGACCGGAACCGGCCACGGGGTGCCGTCGACGAGCCGGCCCCGGCGGGCCAGCGCGGCCAGGTCGGCCCGGCCCAGGAAGCCGCTCAGCGGCGCGTACGCCCCACTGAGCAGCAATTCGAGATCGGCCAGTTCGTGCGGGCGCGGCGTGTACGCCGGCGCGTCCCGCAGCACCTCATCGGGTAGCACCCAACCGTTGCTCATCGCACCCCCAACTGCCCGACCGGCACACAGTTTCTCAGTCGACCGTCGATCGGTCGAGAGTGCCACCCCTCTCGACCGCGTCGAGTGATCGACAAGTCGGCGGCGGGCGGCGTTCCGGCCGGTCTCGGGACGTCCCCTAGTGGCCCGGACAGTGGTATCCCAGGGAAGGTCCAGGGTGTTCCGGGAACCCCGACGCACGTGTTCGGGCCTACGCTGAGCCGCGTGACACTGATCGCGACCCAGTCGCTGACCAAGACGTACGGCAACGGGGTGAGAGCCCTGGCCGATCTCACCGTGACGGTCGAGCCGGGCATCATCGGTCTGGTCGGCGCCAACGGTGCCGGCAAGTCGACCTTCATCAAGATCCTGCTCGGTCTGCTCGCGCCGACCGCCGGTCAGGTCCAGGTGCTCGGCCTCGACCCCACCGTGGAGAGCCACGCGATCCGGGCCCGGGTCGGCTACATGCCCGAACACGACTCGCTCCCGCCCGACCTGTCGGCGGCCGAGTTCGTCACCCACCTGGGACGGATCAGCGGCCTGCCGCGCACGGTCGCCCGCGAGCGGGCCTCGGAGGCGCTGCGCCACGTCGGCCTCTACGAGGAGCGCTACCGGCAGATCGGCGGCTACTCCACCGGCATGAAGCAGCGGGTGAAGCTCGCCCAGGCGCTGGTGCACGACCCCGACCTGCTGCTGCTGGACGAACCCACCAACGGTCTCGACCCGGCCGGTCGGGACGCGATGCTCAGCCTGGTCCACCGGATCGGGACCGAGTTCGGCATCTCCGTGCTGGTCTGCTCCCACCTGCTCGGCGAGGTCGAGCGGATCTGCGACTCGCTGGTCGCGATCGACGGTGGGCACCTGCTCCGCTCGGACAACATCACCGCGATGACCACGGCGATCGACGTACTCGCGGTCGAGGTGAGCGAGGGGACCGAACTGCTCGCCGCCCGGCTCGCCGAACTCGACCTGCCGGTCCGCCACGAGGACCGGATGCTCCTGGTCCGGCTCGACGACGACCGCACGTACGACCTGATCCTGACCGCGGTCGCCGAACTGGACCTGCCGCTGCACCGGCTCGACCAGCGCCGGCACCGCGTCTCCGAGCTCTTCGCCACCCGGGAGACGACCAATGCCCACGCCTGAACCGAGAACCGCCCCCGGCGGGGTCATCCACGACATCGGCTACCAGCGGTACGAAGGGCCACGGCTCGGCCGGCGGCACATCTTCGGCGCGCTCTACCTGCACAGCCTCCGTACCGCCTTCGGGCTGGGGCGCAGCGCCAAAGCGAAGATCTTCCCGCTGCTCATCATGAGCGTCATCGGGATGGTCGCCGTGGTGCTCACCGCGATCCGGGTCCAGACCGGGCAGGCCCCGGTCAGCTACGCGCAGTTCCCGGAGACGCTCACCATCCTGATCGTCTTCTTCTGCGCGGCGGTCTCCCCGGAACTGGTCAGCCGGGACCTCCAGAACGGTGTGCTGCCGCTCTACTTCGCCCGGCCGCTGGAGCGCACGGACTACGCGCTCGCCAAACTGGGCGCGTTGGTCACCGCGACCTTCCTGCTGCTGGCCGTACCGCTCACGGTGATGTTCGCCGGGGCCGCCTTCTCCGCCGCCAACCTCTCCGGCGTGTGGGACGAGTTCGGCGACTACCTGCCCGCACTGCTCTACTCGGGGCTGCACGCGGTGGTCTTCTCCTCGGTGGCGGTGCTGGTCGCCTCCCTGGTCAAGCGTCGGGCGGTGGCCGCCGCGGCGGTGGTCGCGGCCTTCCTGGTGACCACCCCGGTGCAGGGCGTGCTGCTGGTGCTGCCGTACCAGACCACCTCCGAACTCTCCGGCCTGGTCAACCCGGCCAGTCTGGTCGCCGGGGTCGGCGACTGGCTCTTCGAGAAGTCGAACGTGCTCGGCATCGGCGGATTCGGCCCGATCTACGGGCTGGTCACCGTCGCCCTGGTCGCCGGCTGTGTCGCCCTGCTCTTCGCCCGCTACCGGAAGGTTGCCCGCTCATGACCAACGTGGAGCTGAGCGGGGTCTCCCGCTGGTACGGCAACGTGGTCGCCGTCAACGACGTCAGCATGACCCTCGGTGCCGGGGTGACCGGCCTGCTCGGCCCGAACGGGGCCGGCAAGACCACCCTGCTGCACATGATGGCCGGCTTCCTCGCCCCGTCACGCGGAGTGGTCACCCTCGGCGGCGAGCCAACCTGGCGCAACCCCGGGGTGTACCGGCGGTTGGGACTGGTCAGCGAGCGCGAGGCGGTGCACAGCTTCCTCACCGCGTACGAGTTCGTGCTCGCCAGCGCCCGGCTGCACCGCCTGCCGGACCCGGAGGCGGCGGCCCGCCGGGCGATCGAGCTGGTCGAGATGACCGACGCCCAGGATCGGAAGATCGGTACCTACTCGAAGGGGATGCGGCAACGTACCCGGGTCGCGGCGGCGCTGGTGCACTCGCCGGAGGTGCTGCTGCTGGACGAGCCGTTCAACGGAATGGACCCGCGCCAGCGGATGCACATGATGCGACTGCTGCACTCGCTCGGCGCCGACGGGCACACCATCCTGTTCAGCTCGCACATCCTGGAGGAGGTCGAGGAGGTCTCCGGCACCGTGCAGGTGATCGTCTCCGGTCGGCTGGCCGCCTCCGGCGACTTCCGGACGATCCGGCGGCTGATGACCAACCGCCCGCACGTCTTCACCGTCCAGTCCAGCGACGACCGCCGGCTCGCGGTCGAGCTGATCGGCCAGCCCTCGGTCACCGGCGTCGAGCTGGACAAGGACGGGCTGACCGTACGTGCCGGTGACTACGGCAGTTTCACCCGCGCGCTGCCCAAGATCGCGCTCGGGTCGGGCATCCGGGTCCGCCGGCTGCTCCCCTCGGACGAATCCCTGGAGAGTGTCTTCTCCTACCTGGTGGAGGCCTGACATGTCGACGATCTCCTGGATCACCACCCGGGGCCTCTTCGGCCGCCGTCGATTCCTGCTGCTGGTGCCCCTGCCGATGCTGCTGGTGCTGCTGGCCGGCTTCTCCCGAGGACTGGGCGCCGACGTCCACGAGTGGGCCCCGGTGGTGCTGGTCGGACTCGGCCTCGCCGTCGTACTGCCGGTGATCTCCCTGATCGTCGGGACCGGTGTGCTCGGCAGCGAGATCGACGACGGCACGATCGTGCACATCCTCACCAAGCCGCTGCCCCGCTGGCAGATCGTGCTGCCGAAGCTCGCCGTCGCGGCCGGGGTGAGCGCGCTGACCGTCGCGATCCCGCTCTACGTCGTCGGAGTGCTCGCCGACTCCGTACGCCTGGGGTTGGCCCTGGCGGCAGCGAGCGCGGTCGGCGCGCTGGCGTACTCGGCGGTGTTCCTGGCGCTGAGCCTGGTCACCCGACGTCCGGTCCTGCTCGGCCTGGTCTACGTGCTGATCTGGGAGGGGCTGCTGGGCAACTTCGTCGGCGGCACCCGGAACGTGTCGATCCAGCAGTACGTGATCACCCTGGCCGACCGGATCGCCCCCACCGACCTGCTGAACAGTCAGGTCTCCCTGCCGGTCTCGATCATCATGAGCGTCGTCTTCACGGTCGGCTGCACGCTCCTCGCCATCGACCGCCTCCGCTCCTTCAGCGTCGCCGGCGAAACCAGCTAGGTGTAAGGAGGGGGGGGGGGGGGGGGGGGGGGGGGGGGGGGGGGGCGCGGCGCGCGGGCGGGGGGGGGGGGGGGGGGGGGGGGGGGGGGGGGGGGGGGGGGGGGGGGCGCGGGGGGGGGGGGGGGGGGGGGGGGGGGGGGGGGGGGGGGGGGGGGGGGGT
>NZ_JBITIH010000003.1:0-15451 GCF_044458865.1 Micromonospora sp. NPDC050417 | reverse complement strand
CCACCCCCCCCCCCCCCCCGCCCCCCCCCGCGCCCCCCCCACCCCGCCTCTGGGGACGGGCGCCCCCGAGACACCCCCCCTGCGAAACCCCGCCGGCCCCTCCTTACTTGTGGCGGCTCCACGCGTGGATGCCTCGTCCCCGGACCACGGTGGCGGCGAGGAGCAGGAGCATGCCCGCCACGGCCCAGATCGCGAGCGTCACGGCCGGCTGGGCGGTCGCGTCCGGGCCGAAGTAGACCACCGCCTTGACCAGGTCGGTACCGAGCCCGGGAATGTTCCACAGGTGCATGTCCCGGAAGAAGTCCGGTAGGAACTCCGGCGCGGCGATGCCGCCCGAACCCGGATTCCCGAGCACCACCAACAGCAGGATGATCAGTCCGGTGCCGAGCAGGCCGAGCCAGCCCTGGGCCGCGGCGGCGGCCATCGAGGCGGCGAACGCGACCAGCGCACTCGCGCCGAACAGGCTCGCGAACCGGCCATGCCAGACGTCCAGGCCGGGTCCGGTGACCAGGGCGCCGGCCAACCCGAGCAGGCCGGAATAGAGCGCCAGCCCGCCGATGCGGGTGCCGGCCCGGGCGACCGTACGCGGGGTGGTGCCGACGCGCAGGCCGAGCACGGTCGAGCCGAGGTAGCCGCCGAGTACCAGCCCGATCGCGAGGTAGAACGGGACCAGGCCGCGCGGGTCGGCGGGGGCGATCGGCACCGAGTCGCTGACCGCGAGCGGGGCCTGCCCGCGTTCCGCCGCCACCTGCACCGTCTGGGTGATGACCTGGGTGGCCAACGGTGCGGCGGCGCTCGCCGTGACCAGGGTCAGCCCGGGTTTGCCGCCGGTGTTGGACGAGGCGAGTACGGCGTACACGTCGCGGCCGGCGAGGGCGTCGTCGGCGGCTGCGCGGTCGGCGTACTCGATGGGCTTGAGGGCCCTGTCCCGTTGGCGTACGGCGGCCAGCAGCGCCCGCGCCGGCTGGTCGCTGCGGACCACCGCGACGGGTACGTCCTTCGGCGTCGGCTGGTGCAGCGCCCCCGCGTACGAGGCGATGAAGGCGGTGGCGATCACCAGGGTGCCGAAGAGCAGTCCCGCGCCATGGATCACCGACCGCCGCCACGACTCCGGGTCTGACGGCTCGCGCCGGTGCCCCATCGCACCGCTGTTCCCCCGCGCCCCCGCCTCGTCGACCACCTCACCAGCGTATGGAGGCGGTGTTCGCTTGTGAGGCGTTTTCGCTGTTCGGAACGGCTGCCCAGGGCCGGGTCAGCCGGTGTTACGCATGCCGGCGGCGATGCCGTTGACCGTGGTCAGCAGCGCCCGTTCCAGCGCGGTGCCGTCACCCGGGGCGCGGCGGGCGCCCGGAGCGGTGGCGACCGCCCGGCCGGCGGCACCCGAGTCCCGGTACTGCCGCAGTAGCGCCACCTGGAGGTGGTGCAGCGGCTCCAGGTAGGTGTCCCGGACCGCGAGCGTGCGTTGGAGCACCGGGGAGTTCTCCAGCAGGGCGGGCGAGGCGGTGATCGCCAGCACCTCGCGCTTGGTCAGCTCGTACTCCTCGCGGATCACGTCGAAGATCGGCCGCAGCGGCTCGGGAACCAGGGTCTCCACGTAGCGGCGGGCGATGTTCAGGTCCGTCTTGGAGAGCATCATCTCGACGTTGGAGAGGAACGTACGGAAGAAGTGCCAGTTCCGGTGCATCTCGGCGAGGATTTCCGCCCGGCCCGCCTCGCGGGCGGCGGCCAGCCCGGAGCCGACGCCGAACCAGCCGGGCACGATCTGCCGGGTCTGGGTCCAGCCGAAGACCCACGGGATCGCCCGCAGGCCGCTCAGCCCGGCGCCGGTGTTGGGGCGCTTCGCCGGCCGGGAGCCGATGTTCAGCGCGCCGAGCAGTTCGGTCGGGGTCGACGCCCAGAAGTACGCGGGCAGGTCCGGGTTCTCCACCAGCGACCGGTACGACCGGTACGCCGACTCGGAGACCAGCTCCATCGTCGCGTCCCAGCGTTCCAGCATCTCGGCGGGTTGCCGGGGATAGGTGTGCAGCAGGGCGCTCTGGAGGACGGCGGCGAGCGTCAGCTCCAGGTTCTCCCGGGCCAGCGACGGCAGGGTGTACTTGTCGGAGATGACCTCACCCTGTTCGGTCACCTTGATCGCACCGTCGAGGGTGCCGTACGGCTGGGCCAGGATCGCCTCGTGCGTGGGGCCACCACCTCGGCCGACGGTGCCGCCCCGGCCGTGGAAGAGCCGCAGTCGTACGCCGTGCCGGGCGGCCACGTCACGCAGTGAGCGCTGGGCCCGGTGGATCGACCACTGGGAGGTGGTGATGCCCGCCTCCTTGTTCGAGTCGGAGTAGCCGAGCATCACCTCCTGCACGTCTCCACGGGCGGTGACGATCGCCCGGTACGCCGGCAGTGAGAGCAGTTCGTCGAGGAGTTCCCCACCGGCGTTCAGCTCGTCCGGGGTTTCCAGCAGCGGCACGAAACCGATCCGGGCCCGACCGCTGTGTACGTCGACCAGCCCGGCCTCGCGGGCCAGCACCGCCGCCGCGAGCACGTCGTCGACGCCCATGGTCATGGAGATGATGTACGACTCGATGACCTCGACGCCGAACCGCTCCTGGGCCTCCCGGATGGTGCCGAAGACGTCGAAGGTCTTGCGTGCCACCTCGGTCAGCGGAGTGTCCATGTTGGACAGGGGGCGTCGGCCGGTCAGCTCCTCGCTGAGCAGCTTGGTCCGCTCGGCCCGGCTCAACGCCGCGTAGTCGGTGACCTCGCCGACCTGCTCGTAGAGCTGGCGCAGCACCGTGTGGTGCGCCTCGGCGTGTTCGCGTACGTCCAGGGTGGCCAGGTGCAGCCCGAACGAGGCGACGGTCCGGATCGCCGAGGCGAGTCGACCGACGGCGGTGAGCTGTCCGGAGTTGCGGGCCAGGGAGGCGCGCATCAGTTCCAGGTCGGCGAGGAGTTCGGCGGAGCCCCGGTAGTCGCGGCCGGGTACGTGGGCGGTGCCCCGGGTCAGCCGCAGCCGGGTGTTGGCCAGCTTCGCCTTGATGCAGCGGGCCTTGAGCCGGTAGGGCTCCTCGGCGTTGACCCGGCGGAACCGGGCGGCCACCTCGGGCAGCGCGTCGAGGTCGGTGGCGAGGCTGGCGGAGAGGTCGAGCGACACCCCGCGAAGCCGGCGGGAGACCGAGATTTCGTTGATCAGCGACTCCATCGCCGCCTCGGTCGCCTGGATGCCGTGGTGGTACTGGATGACCAGCACCTCGCGGGTGACGTGCGGGGTGACGAAGGGGTTGCCGTCCCGGTCGCCGCCGATCCAGGTGCCGAAGGTCAGCGGGCGGGCGGTCGGGGAGGTCTCCACCCCGAGCGACCGCAGCGTGTCGGCGAGGTCGTCGAGGACCTGTGGGGCGGCGGCGGCGTACAGGTCGCGCAGGTAGTAGATGGCGTTACGGGCCTCGTCGGTCGGGTCCGGCCGGTCGAGCCGTAGCTCGTCGGTCTGCCACATCAGGTCGAGCAGTTCGGCCAGCCGCCGGTTGGTCGGACCCTCGTCGCTGGCGCCGTAGAGCACCGCGGCGGCGGTCTCGGCGTCGAGTTCGTCCGCGACCGCGCGCAGCTTGGTCAGGATGGAGCGGCGGGCGGCCTCGGTCGGGTGGGCGGTGAAGACCGGCCGTACGGCGAGCCGCCGGGCCGCCGCCGCGATCTCCTCGGCCGGCACCCCGCGTTCGGCGATCAACTTGGCCGCCTGGTCCAACCAGCCTCCCTGGGTGGCCCGCTGGCGGCGCAGGTCCCGGGAGCGGTGCACCTGTTCGGTGATGTTGGCCAGGTGGAAGTAGGTGGAGAAGGCACGGGCCAGCTTGGTCCCGGTGGTCACGTCCATCGCGCCGAGCCGCAGGGCCGCGGCCTCGGGGTCGGAGCGGACCAGGGCGCGGATCTCCTCGACCAGGTCGAGCAGCGGTGGGCCTTCCTGGCGGGCGAGGGTCTGCCCGAGCAGGGTGCCGAGCCGGCGGATGTCCGCCCGGAGGGCCGCGTCAGGGCCGTCGTGATCATGCTGGTCGGTCACCGTGCGCTCCTTACGTGTTGTGCTAAGGACAGCGCTGTCCGACAAGGCTGATCGTATCCGCGCGAGGGGGGTTTTCAGGAGGGGCCCACCATATCCGAGTTTTCGTCACACGGTCCCGGGCGCGGTGCCGGTGGCCGTACCGGCGTCGATCCGTTGCTCCAGCCGCTCCAATCTGGCCACGATCGGCTGCAACTGTTGGGTGAGGGCGGCCTGGAGCGCGGCGATCGCCTCGGTGCCGCCGCCCGCCGGTGCGGTTGCCTGGGTCTGCGCCCGCAGGTGTACGTAACCGGCCAGTGCGGCTGTGACCGCGCGGCGGGTCAGCCGATAGTCCGCGCCGAGCGCGCGCAGTACGTGTCCGGCGGTGCCGTCCGGCTCGGCGACCAGGCCGAGCAGCAGGTGTTCGCAGCCGACGTAGTTGTGACCGAGCGAGGTGGCCTCGGTGACGGTCAGTTCCAGTGCGTTGGCCGCGGTCCGGTTGAACCGCCGGCCGCCCTCCCCGACCCCGATTTTTGGTTCCCGGGTCGCCTGTCGGGTCAGTTCGCGGCGGACCGCCTCGGGGTCGATCTCCATTGCCTGAAGCACCTGGAGAGCGAGGTTCTGTCCCTCGGCCAGCATGCCGGCGAGCAGGTGTTCCGTGCCGAGGCTGGTCTCGCCCTCCTGACCGGCCTGGGTGACGCCGAGGGCGATGGCGGTTCGGGCCCGTGCGGTGAACTGGGTCAGGGCGGCGGCCGGGTCGTCCCCGTCGGTCCCGCCGAGGGTTGTCTCCCGGATCGCGGTGACCCGGCGTACGGCCTGTTCCAGGGCGCGCTGGCAGATCGCGGAGACCGGGACCCCGGACTCCTTGACCGCCTCGGCCAACTCGTCCGGCAGATAGACGTTGATCTTCGGCACCTTCGGCTCCCTTCGGGGCTTGGCTACGGTTATGACCCCCAGATAACCCCACCATACCCCCTAATGGGAAAAGGGGAAGGTCTCATCGATGATCGATCGCTAGGGTGGGCTGATGTCCGAACTGATCCGCTCCACCGAGGCCCGGCGTTACCCCGCGAAACCGCGCCCCGGAGACCGGGTCGCCGTACTCTCGCCCTCCGCCGGCCTGCCAGCCGTCTTCCCGCACGTGTACGAACTGGGCCTGCGGCGGCTGCGCGACGACTTCGGGCTGATCCCGGTCGAGTACCCGACCACCCGTGCGGCCGGCGCACACCCGCGCGAACGCGCCCGCGACCTGACCGCCGCGTTCGCCGACCCGACGATCAAGGCGGTGCTCGCCACCGTCGGCGGGGACGACCTGATCACCGTCGTGCCGTACCTGGACGGGGAGGTGATCGCGGCCAACCCCAAGCCGTACTTCGGCTACTCGGACAACACCAACGTGCTGTCGTACCTCTTCGAACTCGGGCTGGTCGGCTATCACGGGGGCTCGGTGCTCGTGCACCTCGGGCGCCCCGGCAGTCTGCACCCGGCGACCGCCGCCTCGCTGCGGGCCGCGCTCTTCACCGACGACTGGTACGAACTGGCGCCGGCCAAGCAGTACAGCGACGAGCCGAGCGACTGGCGCGACCCGTCCACCCTCGCCGACGAGCCGGTCATGTTCCCGTCCGACGGTTGGCACTGGCGCGGCCCGCAGACCCTGGTCGAGGGACCGGTCTGGGGCGGCAACCTGGAAATCCTCGCCTGGCTGCTCCAGGCCGGCCGGATCGGACCGAACTCCGCGTACGCCGGTCACGTGCTGCTGTTGGAGACCTCGGAGGAACTCCCGTCGGACGTCGAGGTCTTCCGAATCCTGCGCAACATGGGGGAGCGGGGACTGCTCGCCGGCTTCCCCGCCGTCCTGGTCGGCCGACCGAAGGCGTGGGACTTCGACCAGCCGAACACGGCCGAGCAGAAGCGGGCGTACACCGAGGCCCAACGCGTCGCCGTGCTCAAGATCCTCGCCGAGTACAACCCCGACGCGGTCGCCGTCTTCGGCCTCGACGTCGGCCACACCGACCCGCAACTGATCGTCCCGTACGGCGGCCTCGCCCGGGTCGACGCGATCGCTCGCCGCATCACCGTCCGTTACTGACTCCATTTATCGGCGGCGAGGCGCGGTCACCCTCTCCCTACTCCGACTCCCTACTCCGACAACGGGCAGGTCGGGCTGGTTTGGCCACGCGGAGAGCTATCGCCAGTAGGCCGGGCGTTCGACAATCAGGCCGTTGTCCAGCATCACCTTGTCGGGAAGCTGTGCTTGTCGGATCTTGGCGTCACCGATGGTGAAGCAGGCGTCAGCCTCATTGCGGAGGGCGTCGGACCACCGTCGCGGTGGGAAGGCCACCACGACCTTCTTGTCCGGGGCGAGTTCCCGGGTCACCCGAATCGCGGGGCAGAGGTCGGCGTCTCCGGAAATGAGGATGCAGGTGTCGAACCGGTCCCGTGCCGCGTCCCGGGCGATCGAGAGGGCAAGGTTGACGTCGGTCTCCTTCTCCTCGTAGCTCGTCCAGGTACTCCCGCAATGTCGGCAAATACTTGCCTTTGCCTGAAAGCGCCCCTCGATGATTCTGAGCTTCGGGGCCGCCGCGTCCAGGGCGCGCAGGTAGTCTTCCTGGCGTCGCTCGCTGGACGGCTGATTCCGGATGCGCGCAGTGAAGTAGTTGACGCTGGCCAGCTCCTGATCTGATCGGAGCAGCGAGGTGACCATCAGCTGTAGGTCGAGCCAGTGGTACTTGCGGCCGTGCTTGGCTTTGAGGCCGTGGTAGAGGTTGAACCCGTCCACGTAGGCGGTGACCCTGTTCACGACGCCCTTCCTGGTCATCCTGGCTGCAGTCGGGTTAGTATGGGCGTACCCCGCCAGGGCGAGTAGCCCTGGTCTGACGGCCCCCATCAGGGGGCCGTTTCTTTTGTCCCGGGTGTTCTCAGGACGGGTCGAGGACCCGCTCGGGTTTTGCCGTGGTGATACCGATTTTCCAACTCAGCTGATCGGCGAGTGCGGCGCGAGTCTGCCGCCGGGTGATGATTTCCGGTCCGATCATGCAGATGCCCTGCCACTCGGTGTTGGATTTGGACCAGTCCACGTCTATGAGTCGTCCGAGCAGGCTGGACCAGTCGGACGGGCCATGGTGGCCGGCACGCAGACGGCGGCCGAGCGCGCCAAGGGCATGGAAGGTGACGGCGTGCGTCGCGATCGATTCGGCGCGCACCTCGGCTGGCCTACGGGTGCCGTCTCGAATCTCCCGCCAAAGGGGGATGGCATCGGTCACCGCTAACCAGAACTCCTTGGCGTACGTTTCCCCGGCTTCGAGCGCGGCGTCGTCGCTGGCGATGGGGGCATCGAACAGTTGTCGCGTGGCGTCGTAGAGCGCGGAGAGCGTGACCAGCTTTGCCGACCTCAGGGGAAGGGAGACGGCATCTTTCTCTACCCGGCCGGCGAAGAGCGGCACCCGGGGGATCATCGCCAGGACCACCTGGTTCATGGGGTCTCGGTGGTCGTAGAGAATGTCAAGGGATCGACTTGTCTTCTGTACCGTTCGGTTCAGATCGCTGAAGATCTGCTGGCTGCGTGCCGTGTCTACTTCCGGCAGCAGCACCACGCTGATTGTCTGTTGGCCGAGGTCTGCATTCTTTGTGAGAGCTGCCTGGATCCCAGCGTGTCGGTGCTGGCCATCGTTGATCAGGAAGCGGGTGTTGAGCGATAGTTCAAGCGTCCCGATGTCGCCATCTTCCACGGCGGGGCGGAACTCCTCGTCGCCGTCGTACGACACGGTGAGGCTGGAAAACACCCAGTCGTGTTCGTGGTCGAGCAGGTATTTCGCGATCTCGGGCACGCGCTTTTCCACGAGCTTGCGTTGCGCGCGCTGCTCTGGCGGCAGGTCCGGGCGGGTACGGGTGAAGAGCCGGGCGGCCAGCTCGAGCGGGAACATGGCGGCGTAGTAGACGTTGTCACCCATTCGTCCTCGGATCGCCGGGACTTGGAGGCTGCCGCTGATGGTCATGGTCGCTCCTTGCGCATAGGCCCACACATCCCGCCGGTCAGTTGAACCGGACGATGACGGGGATACCGTACGTTGCAAATTTTGCGAGAGCAAGACGTAATCACCCCTGAGTACGTCGCTTCAGGCAGAGAGTTTGGACGTACAACCCCCGGAGAGGGTGGGGTCCACTTCGCCAAGCGTCCACAGCGGGTGCGGTGTTCTGCGGGCTACGCTAGGGCGAGCACCCCCCGCCCGGTCTGGGCGTGGGGCCGTTTCGCGTGTCGACGCAAAGGTAGTGATCGTGACGATGCTCGCCGGTCTGCTGGCTGCCGCCCTCGGCGACCCGGGCCTCACCCGCACCCGTGACCTGGCCCGGCGCGGTTTCGCGCAGGCCGACGGGCTCGACCTCACCGCCCCGGCCGCGCTACGGCCGTTCGTGGTGGCCGCCGTCGCCGCCGAGACCGACCAGGGCGGCGCCGGCCGTCCCGTGCTCGCCGTCACCGCCACCACCCGCGAGGCCGACGACCTCGCCGGCGCACTTGGCAGCCTGCTCCCCGCCGAGCAGGTGGCCGTCTTCCCGGCCTGGGAGACCCTGCCGCACGAACGGCTCTCACCCCGCTCGGACACCGTCGGCCGCCGGCTCGCCGTGCTGCGCCGGCTGGCCCACCCCGGTGCCGCAGGCGGCACCGGCCCGCTGCGGGTGGTCGTCGCACCGGTCCGTTCGGTCCTGCAACCGCAGCTCAAGGGGCTCGGTGACCTGGAGCCCGTCCGACTCACCAGTCACGCCGAAGCCGACCTCGACGAGATCGCGCACCGCCTGGCCGACCTGGCGTACACCCGGGTCGACCTGGTCACCAAGCGGGGCGAGTTCGCCGTCCGGGGCGGCATCCTCGACGTCTTCCCACCGACCGACGAACACCCCAGCCGGGTCGAGTTCTGGGGCGACGAGGTGGAGGAGATCCGTACCTTCGCCGTCGCCGACCAGCGCACCATCGAGCAGGTCGACCAACTCTGGGCGCCGCCGTGCCGGGAACTCCTGCTCACCCCGGAGATCCGCGAGCGGGCCGCCGCGCTCGCCGAGGCCCACCCCGAACTCGCCGAGATCCTGGAGAAGCTCGCCGAGGGCATCCCGGTCGAGGGGATGGAGTCGCTCGCCCCGGCGCTCACGGACGGGACCGGCAGCATGGAGACGCTGCTCGACTGCCTGCCGGCGGGCGCGCACGTGCTGCTCTTCGACCCGGAACGCATCCGTACCCGGGCTCACGACCTGGTCCGTACCTCGGAGGAGTTCCTCCAGGCGAGCTGGGCCGCAGCCGCCGTCGGCGGCCAGGCCCCGATCGACCTCGGCGCCGCCGCCTTCAAGACCCTGGGCGAGGTACGCGCGACCGCCGCGACCCTCGGCCAGCCCTGGTGGTCGATCGCCCCGTTCGGGCTGGTCGAGACGACCACCGCGACCGACGACCAGCCGTGGCTCGACCCGGTCGAGCAGACCGACGTCACCCCCGACGACGGGATCTCGATCACGCTCGCCGCCCAGCCGACCGCGCTCTACCACGGCGAGACCAGCCGCGTGGTCGACGACCTGACCCGCTGGACCGCCGACGGCTGGGCCGTCGCCCTGGTCTTCGAGGGGCACGGGCCGGCGCAGCGGGCGGTCGAGGTGCTGCGCGACGGCGGGCTCGGCGCCACCCCGGTCGAGACCATCCTGCGCCCCCCGGCACCCGGCGACATCCTGGTCACCTGCGGCTCGCTCAACCACGGCTTCCTGCTCGACGGGGCCGGCGCGACCAAACTCGCCGTGCTCACCGGCAACGACATCACCGGCGGTCGCGGCTCCTCCACCCGCGACATGCGCAAGATGCCGAGCCGGCGACGTAACACGATCGACCCGCTGGAGCTGAAGACCGGCGACTACGTGGTGCACGAGCAGCATGGCATCGGCCGCTACGTCGAGCTGGTGCAGCGTACGGTCAACGGCGCCGAACGCGAATACCTCGTCATCGAGTACGCCTCCAGTAAGCGGGGGCAGCCGGGCGACCGCCTCTTCGTCCCCACCGACCAGCTCGACCAACTCTCCCGGTACGTCGGCGGGGAGACGCCGACCCTGCACAAGATGGGCGGCAGCGAGTGGCAGAAGGCCAAGGCCCGCGCCCGCAAGGCGGTACGGGAGATCGCCGCCCAGCTCATCCAGCTCTACGCCGCCCGGAAGGCGTCGAAGGGGCATGCCTACGGCCCGGACACCCCCTGGCAGCGTGAGCTGGAGGACGCCTTCCCGTACACCGAGACGCCGGACCAGCTCTCGGCGATCGAGGAGGTCAAGCGGGACATGGAGCAGTCCGCCCCGATGGACCGGCTGATCTGCGGCGACGTCGGTTACGGCAAGACCGAGATCGCGGTCCGGGCGGCGTTCAAGGCGGTCCAGGACGGCAAGCAGGTCGCCGTGCTGGTGCCGACCACGCTCCTGGCCCAACAGCACTACAACACCTTCGCCGAGCGGATGGGGCAGTTCCCCGTCCAGATCAAGCAACTCTCCCGGTTCCAGACGCCGAAGGAGGCCGAGCAGACCCTCGCCGCCGCCGCCGACGGCAGCGCCGACATCGTCATCGGCACCCATCGGCTGCTCGCCGCCGCCACCCGCTTCAAGTCGCTCGGCATGGTCATCGTCGACGAGGAACAGCGTTTCGGGGTCGAGCACAAGGAACATCTCAAGACGTTGCGGACCGCGGTCGACGTACTGACCATGTCGGCGACGCCGATCCCGCGAACCCTGGAGATGGCGATCACCGGCATCCGCGAGATGTCGACCATCGCCACCCCGCCGGAGGAGCGTCACCCGGTCCTCACCTTCGTCGGCGCGTACGACGACCGTCAGGTCGCCGCCTCCATCCACCGCGAACTCCTCCGCGACGGGCAGGTCTTCTACCTGCACAACCGGGTCGAGTCGATCGACCGGGCGGCGCGGCGCATCCGTGAGCTGGTGCCCGAGGCGCGGGTCGCGGTGGCGCACGGCCAGATGAGTGAGGAAGCGCTGGAGAAGGTCATGGTCGGCTTCTGGGAGAAGGAGTACGACGTCCTGGTCTGCACCACGATCGTGGAGTCCGGTATCGACATCCCGAACGCCAACACCCTGATCGTCGAGCGGGCCGACCTGCTCGGCCTGGCCCAGCTCCACCAGATCCGGGGTCGGGTCGGCCGGGGGCGGGAGCGCGCGTACGCCTACTTCCTCTACCCGTCGGAGAAGCCGCTGACCGAGCACGCCCACGAACGGCTCGCCACCATCGCCCAGCACACCGAACTGGGCGCCGGCATGTACGTGGCGATGAAGGACCTGGAAATCCGGGGCGCGGGCAACCTGCTCGGCGGCGAGCAGTCCGGTCACATCGAGGGCGTCGGCTTCGACCTCTACGTGCGGATGGTCGGCGAGGCGGTGCAGGCGTTCAAGGGGGAGCGTCCGGAGGAGGAGACCGACGTCAAGATCGACCTGCCGATCGACGCGCACCTGCCGCACGACTACGTCGGTGTGGAACGGCTCCGGCTGGAGATGTACCGCAAGCTCGCCGAGGCCCGCGACGCGGCCCGCCTCGACGAGGTGGTCGCCGAGATGACCGACCGGTACGGGGAGCCGCCCGAGCCGGTGAAGAACCTGGTCGCGGTGGCCCGGTTCCGCCTGCTGGCCCGCTCGTACGGCCTGACCGACGTGTCGGTCCAGGGCAAACACCTCCGGTTCAGCCCGCTGCCGCTGCCGGACTCCAAGCAGTTGCGGCTCAAGCGTTACCACCCGGACGCGGTCTACAAGCAGGTCGCCGACCAGGTCAGCGTCCCCCGCCCGAGCACCCGGCGGATCGGTGGCGAACCGCTGCGCGACCAGGCCCTGTTGGAGTGGTGCGGGCAGCTCCTCTCCGATGTGCTCGGCGCACCGGTCTCGGCCGACCGGTGACCCCGTACCTCCCGGGCCGGGTCACGCGTGAGAGAGTGTCGGCCATGCAGCGTGCTCGCCGTCTGGCGCCGATCGCGGTGGTTGTCGCGGTCGGCATCATCGCCCTCACCGGTTGCCGTGCCCAGCCCGATGTCGCCGCGTACCTCGGCGACCGGCAGATCACCGAGGACCGGATCACCGGGATCATCGACGAGGTGAAGAAGAACCCGGCCCCGCAGAGCGCCCAGGCGCCGGCCGAGGAGGGTGGAGCCCGGGTGCCGACCCGTGGCGAGGTGGTGAGCCTGCTCGTCTTCAACGACGCGTGCGGCCGTTTCACCACCGACAAGGCCCTGAAGCCGCAGCGCCCGGTGACCGCCGAGGAGGTCGGCCAGGGCCTCGGCTTCGCGCCCAACACCGAGTACGCCCGGCAGCTCGCCGACTCGTTCACCTGCCGGTCGGCACTGCCCGCCGGCGAGCCGGTCAAGCCGACCGAGGAGCAGCTCGTCCAGCTCATCCGGGACGCCCGCGCCGCCGGTCTCGGCGAGAACGGCGAGACCGACGCGGAACTGCGCCAGGCACTCGACGGTGAGCAGTTCCAGGGCGCGCTCGGTCAGCGCAAGCTGCTGGAGGGCGAGTTCGGGCGATTCGACATCACCGTCAACCCGCGCTACCGGCCGCTGGAGTTCCCGATCCTGTCGTTCCCGAACGAGGACCAGGCGGTCGGCGTGCCGCTCGGTGAGCCGGGCACGGGTGCGGTAACCAGCCGGAGCTGAGCCGGCGACAACGATGACCGCCCGAGTCGTACTGCTGGTCACCTCGCCCCGGCTGCCAGCCGGTCTGCTCACCGCGGCAGCCTGGGACGTGGTACGCCAGCACCCGGTGCTGACCGGCGTGGAAAGCGAACTGGCCACGGCGGTACGGGTGGCAGGCGGCACCGTCACCCTCTCCGACGCGCCGGTGCGTGACCTGCTCGCCGCCGCCGGAACCGACGGCACCGTGGTCTGGCTCGCCGGCCCGGCCGGCGACGACCAGATGGCCCGTGAACTGGGCATGCGGCTGGCCCGCGAGCCCGGTCTCGCCGAACTGGAGCTGATGTACGGCTCCTGGGATCCGCCCGGCGCCCGGCTGCTCGACGCGGTCGCGGTGATGGACCGGCTGGTCTCGCCGGGCGGTGACCCGTGGAAGCGGGCCCAGACGCACACCACCCTCGCGCAGTTCCTGCTGGAGGAGTGCTACGAGGCGTACGACGCTATCGCCGCCGGGGACCTGGACGCGCTCCGCGAGGAGTTGGGCGACGTACTGCTCCAGGTGGTGCTGCACGCCCGGCTCGCCGAGGAACTGCCCGAGGAGGAGCGCTGGAGCGTCGACGACGTTGCCGGCGGCCTGGTGGAGAAGATGATCCGGCGCAACCCGCACGTCTTCGCGGACACCGCCGTCGGTTCGATCGACGAGATCATCACCAACTGGGAGCAGATCAAGAAGGCGGAGAAGGCCCGCGACTCGGTGTTGGACGGAATCGCGCTGGCGCAGCCGGCCCTCTCCCTCGCCGCGAAGATCCTGCAACGGGCCGCTCGTGCCGGGTTCGACGTGCCGCCGCCGGTGCTGGCGACGCCGGACGGCGAGGCCCGGCTCGGCGCCCGCCTGTGGGAGATCGTGGTGCGGGCCCGCGCCGACGGGCTGGACGCGGAGGCGGCGCTGCGCCGTGCCGCACTCGCCTACGCCGACGCGGTACGCGCCGCCGAGACCGCCACTGACTCCGACTGATCCAGCACCACGCTAGATTCACCCCATGTCGTCTTTCGTCCCCATCGCCGAACGGATCGTCGACGCGCTGCTGGAGAGCAGCCCGGAGCTTGCTTCCTCGGCCGGCGACCACCGCGTCGACGACCGGCTGCCGGATCTCTCCGACGCCGGGGTCAAGGCGCAGGTGGCAATGCTGCGTGACGCCGCCGGTGCCCTTTCCCAGGTGGACGACGGCGCGCTCGACCCGGCCGAGCAGGTGGACCACGACCTGCTTCGTGCCCTGGTGGAGCGGGAACTGTTCGAACTCTCCGAACTGCGCACACACGAGTGGAACCCGTTGCGGCACAACCCGGGACCGCTGCTGCACGCACTGATCGCCCGCCCGTACGCGCCGGCGGAGGTGCGGCTGACCAGCCTCGTCGGCCGGCTCGCCGACGTACCGGACGCCCTCGCCACCGCGCGTGCCCTGCTCGGCGACATGCCCCGGATCCACGCCGAGACCGCGATCGGGCAGTTCGGCGGCACCGCCGCGCTGGTCCGCACCGAACTGCCGGCGTTGCTCGCCGAGGCGCCCGGCATGCGGGACCGGGTCGAGCCGGTGGCCCGGGACGCCGCCCGCGCCCTCGACGAGTTCGCCGAGTGGCTCCGCGCCGGGCTGCGCGACGACTCCGGTCCGGGGCGGGACCCCCGGCTCGGACGCCGACGCTTCGAGGCGCGGCTCTGGCACACCCTGGACACCGAACTCTCCGCCGCGCAGGTCTTCACCCGCGCCGAGGCGAACCTGGAGCGGGTCACCGACGAGATCCGGGCAGCCGCCGCCGAACTGGTCGGAGGGGCGGCGAACGACGAGACCGTACGGCAGGCGCTCGGCCGGCTCGGCAGTGAGCACCCGGACAACCACACCATCGTGGAGTTGGCCCGCACGACGCTCACCGAGTCGACCGACTTCGTACGCGCACACGACCTGGTCAGCCTGGTCGACGACCTGTGCGTGATCCAGGAGATGCCGGAGTTCGCCCGTGGGGTGGCGGTCGCCTACTGCGACCCGCCCGGACCGCTGGAGACCGCGGACGTGCCGACGTTCTACTGCATCGCACCGACCCCGGCGGACTGGTCGGCGGAGCGGGTCGAGTCGTTCTACCGCGAATACAACAACCACATGATCGGCAACCTGACCGTGCACGAGGCGGTGCCGGGCCACTTCCTGCAACTGGCCCACGCCCGCCGCTACCGGGGCAGCACCCGGGTCCGGGCGCTCGACTACTCCGGCCCGTTCGTCGAGGGGTGGGCGGTCTACGCCGAGGAGCTGATGGCGGACGCCGGCTTCGGTGGCCTGGCGATCCGGTTGCAGCAGCTCAAGATGCAGCTCCGGATGACCATCAACGCGCTGCTCGACCAGTTGGTGCACTGCGACGAGCTGCCCGAGTCCGAGGGCATGGCACTCATGACCGGCCGGGGCTTCCAGGAGGAGGGCGAGGCGGCGGGCAAGTGGCGCCGGGCGCTGCTCACCTCGACCCAGCTCTCCACCTACTTCGTCGGCTACACCGAGGTCGCCGACATCGCCGCCGCCCGGCCGTCCGGTCAGTCGCCGAGGCAGTGGCACGACGCCATGCTCGCCCACGGTTCCCCGCCGCCGCGCCACCTCCGTACCCTGCTCGGCCTCTAGTGTCCTGAGTCGTTAATTCGTCGGCAGTAGGCGGCGAGGGATTCAAGGATTTCGTCGGCGGTGCGGGTCCAGACGTACGGGCGTGGGTTGGTGTTCCAGTTGTCGATCCACGCCCGGATGTCGGCTTCCAGTGCGGT